>RFSV01000161.1 GCA_009923785.1 Acidimicrobiia bacterium
CCGCTGTTCCCGCCGACCGGTTGGGTGGTGATCGTCAACGTCGTCGGCGTGATCGCAGTCATGGTGACCGCCGAGGGCACGGTTCCCGGAGCAAGCGGAATGGTGACCGTGGTATCGGCGTAGCCCGCTGCGCTGAGTACCCAATCACCCGGGCGTGGATCACCGCTGAATGCGCAAGGACCACTCTCCGACCCCGTGTACGACACCCCAGATTTGGTCATCGTGATCGCTGTGCAGGCCGGTCCGGTCACCGTTGGCGTGAACGTTCGGGTCGACGGCGCCAAGCCGATTCGAATGGTGGATCCATCCGGTTCCAATGAGGTCTGCGTGACCGTGTCGTAGCCGGTAGCGGAAACCTCGAGAGTGAATCGATCCTCCGCGAGATTCGGAATCGAGGTCGTCGAGCCGGCGGTGATATCCCCCGCGACGTCAGCCGAGTATCTGACGAGGTTGGCGAAGGTATGGCTCGCGGAAGCGACGCCGTTCACGAGCGTGATCGACTGACTCACTTCTCCGGTCGCGCTGAGCGTCTTGAAGGTGGTTCCAGGCTCCGACAGGGTGAGCGTGACCGCGAGATCGGCGCTTCGGACCCCGGCATCTGCCGTGTCCACCACCACGACGGTGAGGTAGGAGACCGCTGTCGTGCCGACGGTCTGATCGAGGCCGCTCACGTCACCGGTGCCCGAGGCAACCCAGCGAGACACCGACGTGGTGGCCCCCTCGGTCACGGCGAAGTCGAGTCGCCAAGTGACGTCATCACTCAGGTTGGTGAACGAGTAGGACTCAGCGTCCTGATCCAGGTCAACAGTGGTCGAGGTTGCGCGGTAGCCGTTGGCTGAGGCGGTGATCGTGACCGTCTCGCCGGAGATGTCGCGAACGGTGCTCGCCAGCGTGATGCCGCCAAGTGCTCCCGAGGCCCCCCGAGAAATCGAACGGGTCGCGTCCTCGTACGACGACTTCGACACGGTGACTGTCCAGGCACGGTCGCTGGACAGCGCGAAGTCGGTGAGCATGGCCGTGGACGTGAGCGTTGTTGTCAGGGTGATGGTTGTGCCGTCATTCGCATCGGCCGTAGCCGTGACCGTGGCGCCGGTCAGCGCGGTCACGACCGAGTCGTCGGATTCTCGGATCGATGCGGTGACCGGAAGGTCTCGTTTCTGCAACACCACCGAGACCGAAGTCGACGAGGACACCTCGATATCACGCGGTCCCGTTCCGACGTCGGTCCCGTCGGCCGCGAGCGGGCCGTACGCGAGGTGGGTCGAGCCGGAGTCAGTAACCGTGAGCGTCCACGTTCCAACAGTGACATCGCTAAATGTGGCAGCACCAGAAACATCGGTGGTGGCCGTCTTTGTCGTTCCGCCGCTCTCGAGTTCGAGGTCGATGCCGCTCAGTGTCGAACCGTCGGTCGACGTGACCGTGGCGGTGACAGATGTGGACGGCAGCCCGACCAGATTCATGGTGGTCGCCGTTACCGGATCACTCGCCACCGAGGAGGTTGTGGTCACCGTGGTGTACCCGGTCTTCGAGGCGGAGAAGGTGACGTCGCGTGCCGTGGAGCGAGCGGGAACCCGAATCTCCCAAGCGCCCAATGCTGTCGTGTCGGTCACGGCAGGAGTCGAGCCAACAACAGTGACCGACCCACCCGTCAAGTTCCCCTCGTCGG
>RFSV01000162.1 GCA_009923785.1 Acidimicrobiia bacterium
GCGCGATCGAGCGCCGATTACGGAAGATCAAGAGAACCATGGCCAGACCGACACCGACTTCGGCGGCGGCGATGGCGATCACGTACAAAGCGAAGGTGTTTCCGTCGATCGACTGGAGTCGATTGGCAAAGGCGATGAGGTTCAAGTTGACGGCGTTGAGGATCAACTCGATCGACATGAGCACCATGACAGCGTTCTTACGCGCCAGCACGCCGTAGACACCGATGGCGAAGAGGATCGCCGCGAGAAGGAGGAACTGAACGGTCAACACAGGTCTCAGTCCTTCCTGGCCAGGACGATGGCGCCGATGACGGCGACGAGAAGTACGAACGAGAGCGCCCAGAAGGGCAGCAGATACGGACCGAAGATGTCGTCGCTCAATACCTGAACGGGAACCGGCGCGGCTTGGTCGGGGGACGGAAGCTGCTCGTCGCCGAACCCGTCGATCAAGACCCACGAGGTCACGCCGAGAAGAACCAGTGAGACGGGGATGGCGATCTTCCAGTTGGTGTTGTTGAGATCGACCTCAGCACCGATCTTGGCCCTGGTGAGCATGGTGCCGAAGAGGAACAGGACCATCACGGCACCCACGTACACCAGAACCTGGGTCACGGCCACGAACTCGGCCGAGAGCAGCAGGTACTGCGCAGCTGCTCCGGACAGCACGATCACGAGCCACAAGGCGGCATGTACGACGTTCTTCACCGTCACGACGCGCAACGCGCCGACGATCATGAGGAGTGCGATGACGCCGAAACCGATGTTCTGGGCGACGAGCAAATCGGCAGCCACCATCACTTCTTGCCCTTCTTGTCGGCGCCGGCCTCGAGAGCCGGTGCTTCGGGCACGGTCTCCATCCACTCGCCCAACTTGTCCTTGTCGTGCAGGAGGTCGGCGATGCGTGGCTCGCTGTATTCGTACTCCGGACTCCAGAACAAGGCGTCGAACGGACAGACCTCGACGCAAATACCGCAATACATGCAAAGCGCGTAGTCGATATCGAAGCGATCGAGTTTGTTCACCTGTCGCGGCTTGCCGCCGGCCCGACGCGGCGGGGCCAACTCCTTGTGGCCCTCGATGTAGATACACCAGTCGGGGCATGATCGGGCACAGAGCATGCACGACGTGCAGTTGTCTTCGCGAAGCGCGATCACCCCACGAGCACGTAGCGGAGGGGCTTCCTTCTCGTGCGGGTACTGAACGGTGTTGGCGCCCTGGGTCGTCGTTCGGACGAGCGTGTTCAACGTGACGCCGAGACCCTTGATGAGACCAGGAACCTTGGGCATCAGAACACCACCTTCAGAATCGCAGTGAACATGATGTTGATCAACGACACGGGCACGAGCACCTTCCAGGCGAATTTCTGAAGTTGGTCCTCGCGGAAACGCGGATAGCTGAATCGCACCCACATGATGACGAAGGCCAGCAACATCATCTTGGTGACCATGATCAGCGGGCCGACGACGTTCATCCAGTTGTCGACCTCACCGAGGCTCTCCCAGCCGAACCAGGCGAACGGTATGCCCCAGCCGCCGAGGAACAACACCGAGGCGATCAACGAGAACACACCAGCAGTGGCGAATTCGGCGATGAAGAAGGTGAGGAAACGGAAGCCGGAGTACTCGGTCATGTAT
>RFSV01000163.1 GCA_009923785.1 Acidimicrobiia bacterium
GCCGAGTTCAAGAACCAGCGTCGTGGTTCGGGCGTCAACCTGTCGCGGTTGTTCTCGACGCATCCCGACACCGCCGAGCGCATCCGCCGCCTCCGCGCGTTGTGAGAAGCGACGAGCGCCTCGTTGACGTCGATTCGTCAGAGGCCGGCGAGGTAGTCGCCCGACACCGCGTCACTCTCGTCGTCTGAATCGGCGGGAGTGAAGGCGGCGTAGCCGTCGCGTTCGAGCACATCGGCCAACTCGGGGCCACCCGTCTTGACGATGCGCCCCTTCACGAGAATGTGCACCTTGCTCGGAGTGAGTTCGTCGAGCAAACGGCTGTAGTGCGTGATCGCCAGCGCGCCCAGGCCGTCTTCACGCGTTGCGTCCATCACTCGGCGGGCGCAGTCGCGCAAGGCGTCGATGTCGAGACCTGAATCGAGTTCGTCGAGAATCGCGATCTTCGGCTTCAGAATCGCCATCTGCATCGTTTCGTTGCGCTTCTTTTCACCACCCGACAGGTCGACGTTGAGCGGTCGGTCCAGGAACTTCTCGTCGAAGTGGATGCGGTCGGCTTCGCGCTTCAACGACGCGGCCAGACCGGCGACATCGCCCTCACGACCACGGCCCTTCAGAGCTTCGGCCAATGCGGCGCCGAGACTCACGCCCGGCACTTCGGTGGGGTACTGCATGATGAGGTGCAATCCGGCCGCCGCCCGCTCCCACGTGGGCAAAGCCAGCATGTCGACACCGTCGAGCAACACCTGCCCGCCGGTGACGATGTAGCCGGGCTTACCCATCACCACAGCCGACAACGTGCTCTTGCCGGCGCCGTTCGGACCCATCACTGCGTGCACTTCACCCGACGAAATGGTGAGGTTCACGCCGTTCAGGATCTGCTTACCGGCCACTGTTGCGGTGAGGTCACGGATCTCGAGAGTGCTCACGACCCAACCTCCACGTCGACGTTTCCATCGATCACACGTGCCACGTACACCGGGACCGGCTGGGTGGCCGGCAAGGTTTCGGGAACCCCCGTGAGGAGGCTGAAAGAACTGGAATGCCGCGGGCACTCGAGTTGCTTGGTGTCGCACCACACTTCGCCGTCCGACAGCGACACATTGGCGTGACTGCAGATGTCGCCGATGGCGAACACCTCATCGTCGATGCGCACGACAGCCACCGGTGTGCCATTCACGTCGAACCGCTTCGCAGTTCCGGATTCGATGTCCTCGAACTTGCACACCACGGTCACGATGCACCTCCGATCGAAAGCTTCTGTGCCACGTCGGCCCGTAGCAACTGAGCAAGATCACCGACGGGCAATTGAGCGATCACTTCGTCGAAGAACCCGAGTACGACCAACCGCTGCGCCACATCGGGACGTACTCCTCGACTCTCGAGGTAGAAGAGTTGATCTTCGTCGATCGGTCCGACCGTGGACGCATGGCTGCACTTCACATCGTTGGTCTCGATGTCGAGGTTGGGCACGCTCTCGGCCCACGCACCCTGCGAGAGGGTGAGGTTGCGATTGGTCTGGTAGGCCTGCGAACCCTTGGCGTTGTGCTCGATCTTGATGAGTCCGGTGTAG
>RFSV01000164.1 GCA_009923785.1 Acidimicrobiia bacterium
ACTGCTCTACTGGCCACTGACGACTCTCTTCCCCGACGCGTTCGATCCCGCCAAAGTCGAGGAGCGCGCGACCGACCTCTGGAATCGAGCTGATGGTTGGTGGGTGTTGGCACTGATCGCCGTCGTTGCAATCGGTGCTCCACTCGTCGAGGAATTCGTCTACCGCGGTGTGATTCTTCAGTCGCTCGAAGGGCGGCTGAACGACACGGTCGCACTCGTGGTGTCGGCCGCGTTCTTCGGGGCGATCCATCTTCAACCCGTGGAGTTTCCAGGCCTTTTCGTGATCGGGATCGTGTTCGGCTTGTGTTGGCAACGTTCAGGCCGAATCGCGTGTCCGATTCTGGCCCATCTCGCGTTCAACGCATCCGGACTTCTTCTCGCCGCCAACTGATCGATCCGAACGACGATCCGATGGCAGAATGACGAAGTGAGCGATCCGTTGGATCTTCCCGTCGACGACATCGAGCCGACGTCGCGCCAGATGTGGAACCCATTTCGGGGTTGGCCACGCGAGAAGGTCGTCCGCTTCGTGGTCAGAGTCGTCTTCCTCGGAGTCACCACGGTCATCGCACTACGTGTGGTTCAACCATCACTGTTGTTCCGCGATTCCACCCCGACTGGTGGAGACATGGGCGCCCACGTGTGGGGGCCGGCATATCTGCGCGACCACTTGCTGCCATGGAAGCTGAACGGCTGGTCCATGGATTGGTATTCGGGATTTCCGATCTACCGCTTCTCTACATGGTCGTTCCGGCGCTCTTCATCGTGTTGCTCGACGTCGTTCTGCCGTACGGCGTCGCTTTCAAATTGGTGGCCGTTCTCGGCATCGTGACGTTGCCGGTGTGCCTCTGGATCTTCGGACGGCTGGCGCGCTTCGCCTATCCGATCCCCGAGATGTTCGCGATCGTCGGCTTGGTCTTCCTTCTCGACGAGAGCTACACGATCTACGGCGGAAACGTGGCGTCGACGATGGCCGGAGAATTCTCCTTCTCCATCTCGCTCTCGTTCGCCGTGCTCGCCTTCGGATTGTTCGCCAACGGACTCGAGACCGGACGGCACCGTGCCAAAGCAGCGATCTTCATGGCTCTGGCCGTCCTGAGTCATGGAATCGTGGCCATCTACGTGGCGGTCGGCCTCGTGATCATGGGCCTCCTCTGGCTCGACCGCCGCCGCCTTCGTTGGTTCGCGGTGACGGTCGGAACCGGTTCGCTGCTGGCCGCGTTCTGGATCGTGCCGTTCCTCTTGAACCACGCCTACATGACCGACATGAAGTACAAGGGCGAACCGGGCAACGGTTCGTTCACCTCCTACTGGGGGATGTTCTTCGCGTTGCCGCCGTTCTGGAACGTGTTCTTCACCTTCTTCGCCGCCGTCGGCCTGATCGCAGTGTTGGTTCGACGTCACACGAACGGCGTATGGATCGGTGTGACCGGCCTCGTGTTCGTGGCCTTCGTCTACCTGTTCAACGACAGCCTGCCGGTCATCGGATTGCTGTGGAATCCGCGACTGCTGCCCATGGTCAATCTTTGCCGGTATCTCTTGGCGGCCATTGGCATCGT
>RFSV01000165.1 GCA_009923785.1 Acidimicrobiia bacterium
CGCACGCTCGGCGAGCGCGCCGTGTCCGATTTCGCGGCGCTTGGGCGAACCCACGCGACCGGTTTCACCGTTGGCCCACGGGGCCATGTTGTAGTGGTGCATGTAGCGCTTCTCGTTCACCGGAGTGAGCGAATCGATCATCTGATTCATGCGCGGCATGGCAAGTGTGGTCACGTTCATGACCTGGGTCTCACCACGCTGGAAGAGTCCCGAACCATGAGCCGACGGAAGAACTCGCACTTCGGCCGACACCGGTCGAAGATCGCGCGGGCCACGACCGTCGATTCGCATACCTTCGTCGACGATGCGCTTGCGGACCAGCTTCTTGGTGAGGCTGCGTACGGCTTCCTTCACTTCCTTCTCGCGGCCGACGAAGGCCTGACCTTCACCACACAGTGCGGCAACGGCCTTGGCCGAGGCGGCGTCGGTGGCGTCGTTGCGATCGGACTTCTTGGCGATCTTGATCGCTGCTCCGAGATCGGACGCTATTGAGGATTCGACGGCGGCATAGACGTCGTCGGTGTAGTCGAGCACAGGCGTGTAGGCCAGTGGCGTGATCGGACCCTTGGTACTGATGACCGAGGCCACGAGTTGACGCTGGAGGGCGATCGACTCCTTGATGAACTTCTTCGATGCTTCGAGACCACCGGCGAGCACGGTCTCGTCGACCTTGGGTGCACCGCTCTCGTAGAACTCGAAGGACTTCTCGGTACCCCCGGCTTCCACCATCATGATGGCGACGTCGCCGTTGTCGAGTTCACGGCCGGCGACCACGAGCTCGAAAGTGCTCTCGTCACCTTCGGTGTAGGTGGGATGAGGAATCCAGGTGCCGTCCTGCGCGAACGCCACGCGTACCGCGCCGATCGGGCCGTCGAACGGAATACCCGAGATCATGAGGGCAGCCGACGCGGCGTTGATGCTGAGAACGTCATGCGGGTTGGACTGATCGGCTCCGAGAACGGTGAGCACGATCTGCACTTCGTTGCGGAAACCATCGGGGAATGCCGGACGCAGCGGTCGGTCGGTCAGGCGGCAGGTGAGGATGGCGTCTTCGGTCGGCCGTCCTTCACGACGGAAGAACGAGCCAGGAATCTTGCCGGCCGCATAGGCCCGCTCCTCCACGTCGACCGTCAGCGGGAAGAAATCGACTCCCGGCCGGACGTCCTTGGCCGCGTTGGCGGTGGCGAGGACGATGCTGTTGCCGATGGTCGCAACCACCGCGCCCTGACTCTGCAGGGCAAACTTGCCGGTCTCGAAGGACAGGCTCTTGTCGGTACCGCTGACGGCACCGGACACTCGAATGGCGTCAGCCATGGCGAGCTCCTTTCGGGCGGCGAACTCTCGCCGCATCAGGAGCAGCGGGACGGTTCCCAGTCGGCGGCACCGCGTCCTCGGAGACGATGCGGGCGACTGACAACCGATCCTTCACTGCTCGGTATGTGTGGTGCACCTCG
>RFSV01000166.1 GCA_009923785.1 Acidimicrobiia bacterium
GGCATGAAACTCACTCGGTCGTAACTGTCCTGGCGAATGGTCAACGTCTGGCCTGCCGCACCGAGAATCACTTCTTGGTGCGCAACCATGCCGCGCATGCGCACAGCATGCACGGGGATGCCCGCTGGCCCCTTGCCTCCACGAGCTCCCGGGATCACTTCGTGAGTGGTGGGATCGGCCGCCCAGTCCGATGACGCGGCGGCCATTCGCCGAGCCGTTGCCACCGCCGTACCACTCGGAGCATCGGCCTTGTTGTCATGATGCAATTCGATGATCTCGGCGGTGTCGAACCACGGAGCGGCCATCTCGGCGAACTTCATCATGAGGACCGCGCTGATGGCAAAGTTGGCGGCCACGAGACAGTTCGACGACGAGAACGCCGATCGAAACGCCGTGTAATCGTCGTCGGTGAATCCGGTGGTTCCCACCACGGCATGCACTCCGTGGAGTGCACACCACTGCAGGTTGGTGCGTGAAGCGGCGGCCACCGTGAAATCGACGGCCACCTCGGCACCGGCGTCGGCCAACGCACGTGGATCGGGCGAGATCGATACCCCATGCACCATCTGACCCGCCGCCGCTGGATCGACAGCGGCCACCAACTCGAGATCGGGATCGGCCGACACGGCGTCGCACACCGTTGCACCCATACGACCACCAGCGCCGAAGACACCAACTTTGATGGGAGTTGCGAGCCGTGACGCGGACATGCCCGAGATCCTAAACCAGGACCCCGGGCATGCTCTGCGTGTTTTCGTCTGATGCGCGGATGCGCGCGTCGAGCTGCGTGTCAGCGATGACGACGGGGACCGCGATCGCGACCACCACGTCCGCCGTCACGTCCACCATCACGACCACCGCGGCGTTCACCGCGTTCCTCGCTGCCAGCTTCGCCCCCGGGACCGAGGTCGCCGATCTGACTCGCAATTTCGGAGTCGAATGCATCGTCGAAACTCACCGACACCGGACCACCCGACGCCGAGGACGACGCCGAATCGCCGTTGTTCGACGGCTCGGGACCGTCTCCCACCGGTGTGAGCGACACCTTGCCCTTGTCGTCGATGTCATCGACGCGAACTTCGAGTTCCTGACCAAGGGTCAAGACGTCTTCGACGTTGTTGATGCGCTTACCGCGACCCAACTTCGAGATGTGCACGAGCCCGTCGCGTCCGGGAAGGATGTTGACGAAAGCGCCGAACTTGGTGATCGACACCACGCGACCGTTGTACACCGCACCGAGTTCGGCCTTGGGCGGATCGACGATGGCGAGGATGCGGGCCTTGGCGTCCTCCATGCGGAAGCCTTCGACGGCGCCGATGGTCACGATGCCCACCACTCCGTCGTCGTCGACACTGATGTCGGCGCCGGTCTCCTGCTGGATGGTGTTGATGATCTTGCCCTTCGGGCCGATCACTTCG
>RFSV01000167.1 GCA_009923785.1 Acidimicrobiia bacterium
ACGTGTTGCGATGGCGACGCACCGACACCACCACCCCTTCCACGAACGTGTGCATGGCGTCGCGCAAGTTGTGGCGTTCGAGCGCTTCGGTGGCCGCCTCGATGAGCGGCTCCCGGAAGGTTGCGAGGAACCGCTCGTGCATGGCCACGAGGAGACCCTGACGACTACCGAAGCGGGCGTAGAACGCGCCGGTCGAGGTGCCGGCCCTTTCGATCACGGCCTCGACGGTCACGGCGTCGCTTCCGCCCTGGCGCAGGAGTTCTTCGGCGGCATCGAGCATGCGACGGGTCGACTCGATGCTGCGGGTCTGGCGGGGAGGAGAGGGCTCGATACCTCGAGCGTACTGAGGGTCTAGAAACAGAGGAAATCTTCTATTACTGTTCGGCAATGCGCTCCACCCCACGTCGCACCGCCTGTTTGGTGATCGCCGCCGTCGCCCTGGCCGCCTGCGGCACCGACGGCTCGTCGACCTCCAGCACCGACCCAGTAACCATCGACCTCGACGACTACGGCGCCGTACGCCTGCGCAACTTCAACATGAGCAAGTCGTTCAACAAGACCGTCGGCCAGGCCAGTGGCGCCATCGAAGGCGGTGTCGATCAGGCTGGTGGTGCCTTCACAAAAGCGTTCGCCGAAGCCCGCGATGAGTCCGGAGAGTTCGGACGTACCGCCATGAGTTCGGTGGTCGACACGGCTGGCGACACGTGGCGAGATGCCAGCGGACGCATCGTCGACGCGGCGGGCAACATCATCACGTCGATACCCCTCACGTGGCCGCGCGACATCGGACGAGAAGCAGCCGGCCAAGCGGTGAACGCGGCGAAAGGTCAGATCGACGCCGGCCTGAACGCACTCGACGCCATCGGCGAGAGTCTGCTCGGCGCATCGGCTCCTGACGCTGAGCGACGCATCAACGATGCGTTGAGAAGTTTCGACGTCTCGTTTCCGAAGATCAGCATTCCCGGTGTCGGCCAGGCGTACGTTCCGGCGCGCAACCCGTTGTACGTGCACATCCGCCAGTCGCAGTGGGAGTCGGCCAACGCGGCCAACGTGAAACTCGACCTCGACTTTTTCGGACTCATGCGATACCGCATCGGCGTGGGGTGCATCGGCTTCCCGAACGGTTTCACCGCTGCACCGAAAATCTCATTGAACGGCGGATGCGATAACCCGTGGAACCTTCTCGCCCAGGCGAACATGATCGCCGACGCCGCCAAGAGCGTGGTCGACGTGATCGCGCAGCAAATCCAGTCGTTGCAACCCCTCATCCTCGGCCTCATCCAGGAAGCGGCCGGTGGGGCTGACAACCCACGGGCCATTCCGCCGCTCCTCATCGACCTTCCGGTGAACGAACTGCTGGCCATGTGCTGCTCACTCGGCT
>RFSV01000168.1 GCA_009923785.1 Acidimicrobiia bacterium
TTCGGCCTGCAAGATGGACGGCGGCTGATAACCACCGAAGCCGACATCGGCGTAGGCGAAGTCGTGAACCACGATCATGTCGCGCTCCCGACAGAAGTCGACGACGCGCTGCATGAACGGAAGATCGACGCATGATCCGGTCGGATTGTGCGGGAAGGAAATGACGAGTACCCGTGGCTTCGGCCAACCGACCTCGTAGGCCGTGGTCAGGTTGTCGAAGAAGTCGCCTTCGAAATCGGTCTGGACGCGTGGGTCGGACAGGCTGCGCATCGGCACCTGGCGAAGATCGGCTCCGGCAAACAGCGGGCCGTAAATATGGATCGGGTAACTGGGACTGGGCACGATCGCCGCGTCACCTCGATCGAGAAGCACCCACATCAGGTGGCTGAAGCCCTCCTTCGAGCCGATCGTGTTGGTGATCTCGGTCTCGACATCGAGGTTGACATTCCACTTGCGCTTGTACAGATCGGCGATCGCCTCACGCAGTTTGGGAAGTCCGCGCGACATCGAATACCGGTGGTTGCGGGCGATGCGCGCCGATTCCCCGAGCTTCTCGACGGCGATCGACGGGGAAGGAATGTCGGGATTGCCGAATCCCAAGTCGACCACGTCGACACCACTACGACGCGCCTCGATCTTCAAGTTGTTGATGATCGTGAAAACGTACGGCGGCAGATTGGTGATCCGGCGAAACTCCATGACCGTCGACGCTACTGGCCAACACCCCTCGAATCAGGGTCCTTTCGTCAGCGATGCTGATTCAGCGCATGTCCTCTCGGTCGAGAAAAGCTGCCCCGATCGCTCCGGCATCCTCACCGAATCGGGCCAAGAGAACCTGAGGTGGATTCCGAACGTGGGACGCATAGAGATGTTCACCGAGGTGACGTTCGACCGCTGAGCGGACGAGTTCGGCCCGATGGGCGACACCGCCACCGATTACCACCACCTGCGGATCGACCACATGCGCCAACGTGGCGACTCCGAGAGCGATCCAGTCGCTGAACTCACCGATCACTCGAAGCGCCGACACATCTCCGTCTTCGGCCGCTCGACGAACGTCGACGGCGTCGTCGCCGGAATCCGGCCAGGCGGCATCGCGCTCACGGGCTTCTCGCGCCAGACGGCGCAGCGCCGTCCCCGATGCGTACTGCTCCCAGCATCCTTGCCGACCACATGCACAGGTCCGACCTCCATGGTCGACCACCACGTGACCGATCTCACCGGCGAAACCATGGGCACCCCGTAGGAGCCGACCACCTGCCACCATCCCACCACCGATTCCGGTTCCGATGGTCACCACCAAGAAGATTCATCTGCCTTCGGTGATTCATGAGTTGCTGTGGTTTCTCCGGGGCGAGACCAACGTCAAGAGTCTGCAGGC
>RFSV01000169.1 GCA_009923785.1 Acidimicrobiia bacterium
CTGATCGCGGTGGAGAGTCCGAGCTGACCCTCAGAACCGGTGATCAGTCCGTGACGAGGCCGACCAGCGCGCCGAAGTCGAGTTCATCGAGTTGTGGAAGGTGCACGTCGACGACGTCGTGGAGCAGGTGTTGCCAGATGTCGCGCCGGAAGAAGAACCGGCCCTCACGCACCACATAGTTCAAAAGGAAGAAGCGGTACGTCTCCTTCAGGAACCGGATCTCTCGCTCCTCGAGGGGGAAGACGTCGTGGTAGGCCCGCAAGAACCGGACGAAACGATCCTCGAAGAGGGTGTGGGAGCCGTAGGTGAAGGTCGTGCGGTCACCCGTTCGTGACGACACCCGTGACAGGAAGTAGAAGTCGAGTAGCCGGGTCTCAACACGGAACCAGTCGTAATCCCATCGGCTGAACAATCGGAACCCTCCGTCGGGCTCGTTCTCGATCGAGAAGTTGCCGAGGTTCCAGTCGATCAGCACCGGCATCTTCGGCCAGTAGTCGTATCCGCACTCGTGCACCGCCATCAGGAACCGGTGGGCGTGACGATGCACCATGTCGAGACGAGAGGGATCGAGTCCGAGTTCCTCCCCCGCCCGACGACTCGCGGTCATCTCGTACAGGTTCACCGCATCCGAGGTGACGGTCTTCGACGTCGGTGGGATCAGCCGCGACACCGATGAGCAGGCCCGGTGGAACCTCGCGATCTCAGCGCCGAAGGACTCCACCTGGGTCGGGGTGAGGATCGCGGGCAGTCGGTCGCGCACCTCCACCTCCCGGTAGAGCACCACCCACATCTCGCCGTCGTACCAGAGGTAGGGCCGGTCCTCGACCGTGAGCGAGCCGGCCATGAAGTTCTCGTACGGCCCCCCGGTCAACAGCCGTGCGCAGCGATGCAGACGGTCGTGGTCCTCGGCGAACAAGAAGAACGATCCGTAGTTGGAGGACTTGGCGATCACCGAGGAACCATCCTCGAGCGCGAGTCGGAAGACCCGGTTCGTCGACACCATGGCGCTCAGCTCGTCGAGTCGGATCAGCGAGCGGCCGTCGCCGTAGTCCGCCCAGGCGGCGCGAACCGCGTCGGCATGCCGCTGCTCGCCGTCCGCCATGGCGTCATGGTGGCACACACCGACCTCCACGGAACCGCCGTTCGGGGCACCGTGACCCGTCGCCTACGATCGAGACATGGAGATGCATTGGGCAACTGTGTGGGAATCGATTGTCGACGTCGTCGGCGATCGACCAGCCGTCACGAACGGCACGGTCACCAGATCGTGGTCCGACTACGAGAACCGCGCCGCCCGGATCGCCGCGGCCTACACCGCGGCTGGGCTCGGACCCGACTCGAAGATCGCCC
>RFSV01000170.1 GCA_009923785.1 Acidimicrobiia bacterium
CATCGCGGCCGCCGCCGAACGCACGGCCACCGAACTCGAAGACGCCGGTGTTCGAGTTCTGCTCGACGACCGGACGAACGTCTCCCCCGGGGTGAAGTTCAAAGATGCCGAGTTGCTCGGCATCCCCACGATCGTTGTCGTGGGCAAAGGACTCGCCGATGGTGTGATCGAGGTGCGCGATCGGCGATCGGGCGAGCGTCGCGACGTGCCGGCCGGCGATGTCGTGGCACATCTCGTCGACATCTGTCGGAGTTGACGTGCGTCTGGTTCGCGGCGTCGTCCAGCACTATCCGTGGGGTCACCCCGTGGCGATTCCACGTCTGCTCGGCCTCGAACCCGACGGTCGCCCGTGGGCCGAGTTGTGGTTCGGTACGCATCTGGGTGGCCCGTCGCGACTCGTCGAGGTCGCCGACAACATCGTCGATCGTCCACATTCGGCAGCCGACGACACACACGGCATGTCCACACCGCTGGTGTCGGTGTCGGGAGAACTTCCGTTCCTCGTCAAGTTCCTGGCGGCAGCCGAGCCGCTGAGCCTGCAATCGCATCCATCTCAGCAGCAGGCTCAAGCCGGCTACGCGCGCGAGAACCGACTCGGCGTCCCGGTGAGCAATTCGCGTCGCATCTACCGCGATCCTTTCGCCAAACCCGAGCTGGTCTGCGCACTCGGTCGCTTCGAAGCACTGTGCGGGTTCCGCGAACCCACACACACGGTCGATCTGCTGCACGAGATCGGAGGTGGCGCCTCGAATCTGGCCACGATGCTCGCCGACCACGACCTCGATCACACCGTGCGCCAGATCTTCACCCACCGCGACGAGTACCTCCCGATCCTGCACGACACGATCGCCGCCTGTCGCGATCATCCGTCTCCGAGCGCACAGTGGGTGGTGAGACTCGGCGAGAAGTACCCCGACGACGTGTCGGTGCTCGTAACCCTCCTGTTGAACCACGTGGTGCTCGAGCCCGGCCAGGCGCTCTATCTCGGTCCGGGCAATTTGCACGCCTACTTGTCGGGAATGGGCATCGAGGTCATGGGGTCCAGCGACAACGTCGTGCGATGCGGTCTCACCAACAAGCATGTCGACGTCAACGAGTTGCTGGCCACCGTCGTTGCCGAGCCACTGGTCGATCCGGTTGTTCGTGCCGAACCCGTGACGCGCACGGGGGCTGGGAAGCTGTGGAAGTTTCCGACCCCGGACGCGCCGTTTGCGTTGTACGTGCATCGAATCGACGGCCCCGAGACCATTCGGGCCCGCGCCCGAGAACTCACGGTGTGTGGGATCGGGTCGACCGATCGACTCCAACAAGGCGAAGTGGCCTGTCTCATGCCGGGCGAAGA
>RFSV01000018.1 GCA_009923785.1 Acidimicrobiia bacterium
CGGTCGTCGTCGTTCTCGTCGATCCCTCGAGTTACACCGATCGATACGGTCAGCCCGACAAAGAGGGGCCAGGGCTCGAACGAATCGAGAATTGGCGGATCCCGTACTGGTTGACCGACGCCGGCATGGCGATCCAGAACCTGTTGCTGATCATCGAAGCCGAACGGCATGGTGCCCTTTTCGCCGGCGTGTTCCGTGATCCGAGATCGGCCTTGTCCGGTTGGGGAGTCCCGGAGAATCTGGAATGCGTGGGTCTGATCTTCGTCGGAGTCAGACATCCTGGCGATCGGCCGACGGGAAGTTCGGTTTCTCGCCCGTGGCGACCTCGAGACGAGGTGGTTCACCGGGAGACTTGGACACGACAGGGTTGATCAGTTTCCTGATCAGCCCTGTCCGGCCGTAGGGTTTCGACCGGAGGAACGACATGACCACCACGACCAGCGCCATCCCGATCGTCTCGTATCTACGACTCGAACCCACCCCCCATCTCGTTGCCAACGAGTGTGAATCGTGTGGTGCCCGCTTCTTCGATCGACGTAACGCATGTGCGTCGTGTTTCACAACAGCCTTTCGCCATGTCGATATCTCCACCGACGGGATCGTTCGTTCGTTCACGATCGTCGCGATGGCCGCACCTGGGGTTCCCGTTCCCTTCGTCGCCGCCATCGTCGACTGTGGTGGAACCAGTGTTCGAGGGAACATCATCAACACTGACGCCACTCCCGACAAGGTGTCGCTCGGCATGAAGGTACGCCTGGCGACCTACTCACTCGGTACCGACGACGACGGAGTCGAAGCCATCGGTTTCGGTTTCGAGCCCGCCTGAAAATCCCGCTGTATACGACGCACTGAAAACTCCCGGAAGGAACGCCATGGCATCGGACGACATCTACATCCTCGGAATCTCGATGACGAAGTTCGGCAAACACACCGACCTCGACATCGTCGACCTCGGAGCCCAGGCCGCCATGGCAGCTCTGGCTGACGCAGGCGTGACGATGGCCGACATGGGCATTCTGGCCGCCGGAAACCTGATGGGAGCCGGTGGTTACGGACAGCAGCTTCAGAAGCAGATCGGCCAGACTGGAATTCCCGTCTACAACGTGTCCAATGCCTGCGCCACTGGTGCCACGGCACTTCGGACCGCCATCATGGCGGTGAAGTCCGGTGAGGTGCGAATGGGGCTCGCAGTCGGAGCAGAGAAGTTGGCCGGCGCCGGTCTGCTCGGCGGCGGGGGTCAGGCGAAGAAGGACGGTATGAAGTGGGAGCCCAAGGGCCGCTACGGCGCCGTTGCACCGACCGACGGACGTATCGGAACCGACACGATGCCCGGAACCTTCGCCCAGGTCGGCATGGAATACGGCCACAAGTACGGCGGGGCGACCTTCGAGTTGTTCGCTCGTATCTCTGAGAAGAACCACGCTCATTCGACGTTGAACCCTTTGGCGGCGTACCAGAAGCGGTTCACGCTGGAAGAGATCATGGGCGACATGATGATCGCCTACCCGAACACTCGGCCAATGTGCTCGGCGAACTGCGACGGCGCAGCCGCCGCCGTCGTCACGAGCGGTGAGGTGTTGAAGACTCTGTCAGCAGAACAGCAGCGACGGGCGATCAAAGTGTCGGCCTCGGTCCTCACGACCGATCCGTACCAAGAGGCTTGTCAGATTCTTCCTGACGTGAACACCTTGACCCGCAATGCGGCCAAGATCGCCTATGAAGCTGCCGGCGTCGGTCCCGAGGACCTCGACCTCGTCGAACTTCACGACTGCTTCGCTACGGCCGAACTGGTGCACTACGACAATCTGATGCTGTGCCCCGAAGGCGGGGCCGTTGATTTCTTCATGTCGGGCGCACCGTGGCGCGATGGCAACACACCCGTCAATGTCTCCGGAGGACTTCAGTCGAAGGGGCACCCCATTTCGGCGACTGGTATCGCCAACATCTGGGAGGTCTGTCACCACCTGCGTGGCGAGGCCGGGGACCGCCAGATCGCTGGCGCCAAAGTCGGTCTGGCCCATGTGATCGGTCTTGGCTCGGCGTGCGGGGTACACATCCTCGAAAAAGTGTCCTGAACCTCGAGTTCTGGGGTCAAGCGCCGGTGGCGTGATACCCGCCGTCCACGTGGATCATCGATCCGGTGGTGGCTGGAAACCAGTCGGATAGGAGAGCGACACAGCTGCGGGCGACGGGCTCCGAATCGTGGACGTTCCAGCCGAGAGGGGCGCGCGTATCCCAGACGTCTTCGAAGGTGGCAAAGGCCGGTATCGACTTCGCCGCCATCGTTCGGATCGGCCCGGCGGCGATCAGGTTGCAGCGAACTCCTTGCGGTCCGAGTTGACGAGCCAAGTAACGGTTGATGCTTTCAAGGGCGGACTTGGCCACGCCCATCCAGTTGTACGCCGGCCACGCGACGGTGTTGTCGAAATCGAGCCCGACGATCGATGATCCGGAGCGCAACAGAGGTGACAGGGCCTCGGCCAAAGATTTGTACGAGTAAGCGCTGATCCTCAGTGCCGTGGCGACGTCGTCCCACTGCGCAGCCATGAAATCGTCACCCAGACACACTTCGGGGGCGAAACCGATGCTGTGCACCACGCCGTCGACACGATCCCAGCGTTCGGCCACCTCTCGATGAAGGGCGGGCCCGTGTTCGGGCACTGTGGCGTCGAATTCGAGCACCGTGACATCGCCCGGCAGTTTGCGGGCGGTTCGCTTGGTCAGCGACAGGGCTCGTCCAGCACCAGTGAGGATCACGTCGGCCCCCTCGTCGATCGCCAGCCGGGCGATGCCGAAGGCCAAAGAGGCGTCAGTGAGAACGCCGGTCACCACGATCTTTCGTCCGCTGAGGATTGGCATGAGGCGAACCTAGTCGCCCGGAGCGGATCCAATCCTCGATCCAGACGGACTGCGGAGGTGCGCCGTCGCTGTGCCAGGCTTGCGTGATGCGCATCGGAATTCTCGGAGGAACAGGCCCGGCAGGTACCGCGTTGGCTGCTCGCCTCGCCTCGATCGGATACTCGGTCGTGATCGGGTCGCGATCGAAGTACAAGGCCATGGAAGCCCGAGACGAGCAGATCGGCCGTTTCCCCCAGTTGGCCGGCCTGCTCGATGTCGGCGACAACGCTGCGGCCGCCGAATGTGATCTCGTGGTGATCGCGACGCCGTGGGATTCGGCTGCCACGACAGCTCAGGAGTACGCCTCTGCACTCTCCGGGAAGATCGTGATCAGTATGGCGAACGCTTTGGTGCGTGTCGGTGGCGAATTTCAACCTCTCCTCCCACCGCGAGGCAGCGTTGCCGCCCACGTGCAGGCTGCCGTTCCTGAGTGCCGAGTCGTGGCCGCCTTCCACCACTTGCCCGCCAAGGAACTCGGTCACCTCGGCGAACCGATCGATTCCGACGTCCTGATCTGCGGTGACGACAGTGAAGCGTTGTCCACCGTCGCTTCCATCGTGTCCAAGATTCCCGGTTGTCGTCCTCTCGACGCGGGAGAGCTCTCGAATGCCACCGCCATCGAAGCGTTCACGGCAGTTCTTCTGCAGCTGAACGTTCGCTACAAGACGCGAGTGGCCCCCAAGTTGACCGGCATCAAGACCCCGGCGCAGCCGTCAGAGGCACCCAGCGCGTGACCATGCGGTTGTACGACACCGCTCGGCAAGCGGTGGTGCCCTTCGAGCCTGATCAGCGTGTCCTCATGTACACGTGCGGTATCACTCCGTATGACGCCACCCATCTAGGTCATGCGTCGACCTTTCTCGCCTATGACGTCTTGCAGCGTCGACTGATCGACCTCGGCCACGAGGTGAGGTGCGTCAGGAACGTGACCGATGTCGACGACCCATTGTTCGCGAAGGCACGTGAACTCGGCGTCCACTACCTCGATCTGGCCGCCGGAGAGGAAGCGCGTTTCGAACGCGATATGGACGCTCTGAACGCCCTGCCGACCTACTCGTCGCCCCGCGCCTCGTCGGCCATTCCCGACATCCGCGGCTTCATCGGCATGGTTCTCGATCGAGGCTTCGCCTACGAATCAGGGGGATCCGTCTATTTCGACGTTTCGAAATTCCCGGAGTTCGGTTCGATCAGTCATTACTCGAGGGACCACATGATCGAACTGGCGCGACAACGCGGTGGTGCCGTCGACGATCCGGCCAAGCGAGATCCTCTCGACTTCGTACTCTGGCAGCCGTCGGCTCCTGACGAGCCGGCATGGGAGGCCATGTGGGGAGCAGGTCGTCCTGGGTGGCACATCGAATGCAGTGCTCTGGCCCTCCGCGAATTGGGCGAGACGATCGACCTTCATGGCGGTGGAAGCGATCTGATCTTCCCGCATCACGAATGCGAACGAGCCCAGAGCGAAGCCGCGACCGGCGCCCCCTTCGTCAAACACTGGATGCACGTGGCCATGGTGTACATGGACGGCGAAAAGATGTCGAAGAGTCTTGGGAACCTGGTGTTCGTCGACGCCTTGCGGAAGGAGTGGGACCCTCGGGCCATCCGACTCGCCGTCCACGCCCATCACTACCGCGTCGAGTGGGAGTGGACGGATGCGTTGATGCCCGAGGCCACCGACCGGCTCGCCCGTTGGATGGATAGGGCCTCGACCACAGTGGACGACGGGCTACTCACTGCGGTTCGCGGCCGGCTCGACGACGACCTCGACACACCTGGTGCGATCGAGCTGATCGACGAGGCAGCCGGCAGGGGATACGACGTCCAGGCCGCAGCGTCTCTCTTCGGAGTCACTCTTCACTGATCGTCGACCGTTTTCACTAAATGGCGTCGGTCACGCGTAAGTAAACGCTGGGTGTCGTTTTTGTCATACCCATTTTCAGAGTGAAACGACGTGGGTAACGTCCGAACCCGAAGGGAGGAGACGTGGTCGTTCGAGCTCAAGGCGCCGGAGAACTACAGACGCGGGCTCGTCGAGTCGTCTCTCCTGTCGGTCGGCGACTCTGGTCGATCGACGTCCACGGACTCGACCGTTTGCCCGAGCACGGCCCGGCGATTCTGTGCCCGAACCACATCAGCTTTCTCGACTCCGCATTTCTCATGATGATTGCTCCGCGCAATATTTCGTTCGTGGGTAAAGCGGAATACATGGACTCGTGGAAGACGAAGTTCTTGTTCCCGATGCTCGGCATGATTCCGATCGATCGCAGCGGCGGAGAAAAGAGTCGCGGTGCACTCGACGCAGCAGCAATGGTTCTCGAACGCGGTGAATTGTTCGGGATGTTTCCCGAAGGAACGAGATCACGCGATGGTTGTCTCTACAAAGGCCGAACGGGAGCGGCTCGACTCGCCACTCAGATCGGTTGTCCGATCTATCCCGTGGGTATCGTGGGCACTGACAGCATCCAGCCTCCGGACGCCAAATTCCCGAAGCTCTTTCAGAAGTGCTCGATCACTATTGGGCGCCCCGTAAGACCCGAACGTCACGTTCCGCACGGAACACCCGAGGCCGAGCAGCATCGTGGTTGGCGCTCCATGATCGACGAGGTCATGTTCGAAATTCGAGAGATGACTGGGCAGGTGTACAAGAACGTGTACGCCGGCAAGCCGTCCGACCCCGGCACACCTGTGGCATCGATCAGGGACACGGAATCCGACGTGAGCCTCGTGGAACCTGACGTCGAGAACTCGAGTCCGTCGACTGCCCGCCGAAATGGATCGATGTCAGCAGCCCACTGACCGTACACTGTCGTCTTTGTGACACAGATTTCGGTGACTCTTCCCGATGGCTCGCATCGTGACGTCGAAAAGAGCTCGTCAGCGTTCGACTTGGCGTCATCGATCTCACGAGGGCTGGCCAAGGTCGCGGTTGCCGCTGAGATCAACGCCGTACTGTCCGACCTGTCGACGAGACTCGAGGACGGAGACACCGTCCGCATCATCACCGCCGATTCGGACGAGGGCCGTCACGTCTTGCGTCATTCGACGGCCCATGTGATGGCTCAAGCTGTGACCGATCTGTTTCCGAGCGCCAAGTTCACCATCGGACCGGCAATCGAACACGGTTTCTATTACGACTTCGATCTCGGTGGACAGGCATTCACCGAGAGCGACCTCGAGCGGGTCGAGCAACGAATGCGAGAGATCGTGAAAGCCGATCAACCATTCGTTCGCTCGGTAGTTCAGGCTGATGAAGCTTTGAGGCTCTTTGCCGACCAGCCGTACAAGCGAGAGATCATTGAGCGAGTCCGCAGCGGTGGTGCGGACGGTGCCGACGCGGCCGAAGTCGGTTCGGCTGATGAGGTCAGCCTGTATCGAAACTCGGAATCGTTCGTGGACCTGTGCTTGGGACCACATGTTCCGAGCACTTCTCGGCTGGGCCACTTCAAACTCCAAAAGGTGTCGGCGGCGTACTGGCGAGGAAGCGAAAAGGGTCCCACCCTGCAACGAATCTATGGAACGGCCTGGGAGAGCAAGGCTGCTCTCGACGAGCACTTGCATCGACTGGAGGAAGCCGAGAAAAGGGATCATCGGCGACTTGCGGTCGAACTCGATCTCCTGTCGTTCCCCCAACAGCTCGGCGGAGGTCTTGCCGTCTGGCATCCCAAGGGCGCCATCGTTCGCAAGCTGATGGAGGACTACAGCCGGGCCCGGCACCAGGCGGGTGGGTATCAGTTCGTTTTCACGCCTCATCTGTCCAATGCGAACCTCTTCCAGACATCGGGGCATCTCGACTTCTACGCCGATGGCATGTACCCACCGATGGAGATGGACAACGGCACCTACTACCCGAAGCCGATGAACTGTCCGATGCATTGCCTCATATTCGGAAGTCGTGCGCGCAGCTATCGAGAACTTCCCATGCGACTGTTCGAACTCGGAACCGTCTACCGATACGAGCGGGCCGGCACTCTTCACGGGTTGCTGAGGATCCGCGGATTCACCCAGGACGACAGTCACATCTATTGCACTCGTGATCAACTACAGGAAGAGATCATCTCGCTCCTCGAGTTCGTCATGAGCGTGTTGCGAGCGTTCGGGTTCGAAGACTTCACCTTCCATCTGTCGACCAAGGATCCGAGCAAATATGTCGGGTCAGACGAAATCTGGACCGAGGCCACGGCCGCACTGGCTGCGGCGCTCGAGCGTCATGGTGTCGAGTATTCGGTGAAAGAGGGCGACGCCGCTTTCTACGGTCCCAAGATCGACATTCACGTTCGTGATGCCATCGGCCGCACGTGGCAGTTGTCGACGATCCAGTGCGATTTCAATCTGCCCGAGAGATTTCAACTCGAATATGTGGCGCCCGACGGAACGCGTCAACGGCCGATCATGTTGCACCGAGCCCTGTTCGGTTCGATCGAGCGCTTCTTCGGAGTCCTCGTCGAGCATTACGCCGGAGCCTTTCCTGCCTGGCTCGCTCCGGTGCAAGTTCGAGTTCTTCCAGTTGCCGAAGCTCATCACGACTACGCCAGTGAAGTCGTTGCCCACTTGGAGCAATTCGACATACGTGTCGACCTCGTCGAAGCCACCGACCCTCTGGGAAAGCGGATTCGTGCGGCCAAATTGGACAAGATTCCCTACGTTCTCGTGGTGGGCGACGAAGACGTGTCGCATCGAACCGTGGGAGTCAATCCGCGAGGTTCCGATGTCGAGCGTGACGTTCCCTTGACGGAATTCGCCGATCGTGTCCTCCGTGAAATGACGGTCCTCACCGATCGACGGGGCTGACCGCATCGTGGATCACGCCGACATGAATGGATCGGCCGACGACTTGCGTCTTTGGGCCGGGTGGAGACACCGTTACCTGACTGAATTGGAGAGTTCCCCGATTGACACTCCGATTTCCTCTCGTGACGTCTTCGCCGACATCTTGAACTCGGGTCAGTCAGATCGTCAGACGTTGATACTTCACCGAAGCCGCGAAGTTTTCGTCATCCTCAATCTTCATCCGTACTCGGTCGGACACAGCATGGTGGTGCCCTTCCGAGCTGTGGCGACTCTCTCCGACCTCACGGCCGATGAGCACGCCGACCTGTGGCACACCGTGACTCGGGCGGTCGAAGTCCTGGAAACCGAATACACACCTCAGGGAGTCAACGTAGGCCTCAATATCGGACGAGCCGCCGGGGGCTCGGTTCCCGGTCATCTGCACGTGCACGTCGTGCCTCGCTGGCTCGGCGAAGGAAACTTCCTGGCGTCCACCGCTCGAACCAGGACCCTTCCCGAATCGCTCGATGTGACCGCTGATCGCCTGCGCGCTCGCTGGCTCGAGATCGGTTCGTCATAGGGTGGGGTTGTGACTCGAGACGAACACACCGACGTTCTGCCCGAGGACTTGATCCCGGATCTGGCAGTCCGGTCCGAAGGATTTCCCGACAACAGCCGTCGTCGAGTGCCAGGAGCGATCTATCTGGTTGTCGGATCGATCACGGCTATCGCTTCGGTGCTCTCGGGCGACTCGTCGGTCCTTGCCAATTCGGGACTCACTCTCGGGGGAGTGATCCTGGCGTTGATCGGGTTGTACTCCGTGTCGTCGGGATGGCGAATGAAACTCGACGAGCACGATGCGTTGATGCGAGCCGGTGCTGCCGCAGGCTTCGCCGTCGGCCACGCATCAGCTCAGCAAGTCTGGAGAGGGTTCCGAAGTCGGCCGACCTGGCGCGTTCTGTGTTACTCGGACGAGGACCCTCCTCGACAACGTGGTCTCGTTCTCGTCGATGCTGTCGATGGAAACGTCGTGCAAGTGCTCGTCCAGCCGTGTGACGAGGACTGGACGAACCTGTCGGACTGAGTTCTTCGTCCGAAGAGAGCCGCTATCTCCTTCCATTTTTTCGTAGACTGGAGGAATGTTCGACGGTCATATGCGTGCACCCATCGAAAAGGCGGTGAAGCCCATCGGCGACCGCCTGCGCCGCACCCGTTTGACACCTGATCATCTGACGGTCGCTGGACTCGTGGTCGCGGCCTTGGCCGCCGTGGCGATCGGTCTCGGGTGGTTTGCGCTCGGTCTGTTGCTCGTGGTGTTGGCCGCACTTCCCGATCTTCTCGATGGGGCATTGGCCAAGGCGTCCAATTCGTCCAGCCAACGCGGTGCCTTCTTCGATTCGGTTATCGATCGGGTCACAGACGCTCTTTTGTTCGGAGGCGTGGCGTGGTATTTCGCGAGTGAGGAATCCCCTCATCTCACCATCTTGCCGATGGCCGTGGCCTTGATGAGTGGGGTCATTTCGTACCAGCGGGCCAAAGCGGAATCCCTGGGGCTGTCGGCCAAGGGCGGCCTCATGGAGCGCGCCGAGAGGATCATTCTGTTGTGTCTCGGCCTGCTCTTCCCGGTTGTACTCATTCCCGTCATGTGGATCATGCTCGTCTTGGTGACTCTGACGGCCGTACAACGTTTCGTCAAGGTTTGGAAGCAGGCTGCGGTCGCACCGATCACTGCTGCACGAATCGAGAAGCGGCGAAGCCGTCGCCAATCGCGTCGAACGGCTCGAATCGACCGGCGCGCACAGTTT
The DNA here is from genome assembly GCA_009923785.1 of Acidimicrobiia bacterium. Classification (GTDB taxonomy): domain Bacteria; phylum Actinomycetota; class Acidimicrobiia; order Acidimicrobiales; family Ilumatobacteraceae; genus Casp-actino8. The sequence goes on from RFSV01000018.1 coordinate 9,471, forward strand.
CTGCGCGATCGTCGTCGAGCTCGGTGAACGCCAGTCGTTCCGGCAGTTTGACGGTCGCCAGTTATCGACTCGGCGCCCTCGCCTCGCGGCTCGTACCCATGGCCGTCACCGACGCCGTAGCTGCTGGGGTAGCGATACCAGCCCTGTTCGCTTCCGGTGACAAGCGACGAATGGTGGAACGTCATCTGAATCGTGCCGTTCCAGGGCTGTCACCAGGTCGACGGCGCCGGATGGTCACGGCGGTGTTCGACAACTATGCCCGTTACTACCTCGAGAGTTTTCGCCTGCCGTCGATCTCACCTCGGGCAGTCGAGCGGAACTTCTCCATCGAAGGGTTCGAGCACGTCGAACACGGTCTGGAAGCTGGCAGGGGGGTCGTCGTCGCCCTCCCTCATCTCGGTGGTTGGGAGTGGGCCGGACGGTGGATCACCGACAAAGGGATTCCGATGACCGTCGTTGTCGAACGCCTCGATCCTCCCGAACTCTTCGAATGGTTCGTCGCCTTACGTCGTGATTTCGGGATGACCGTCGTTCCGCTCGGGCCCGAAGCCGGAAGTGCCGTGCTTGGCGCGTTGCGACGCAACGAAATCGTTTGCCTCTTGAGTGATCGATTCATCTCGGGATCGTCGGTAGCCGTCGAGTTTCTGGGAGAACGAACGTTGCTACCCGCCGGACCGGCGACGCTCGCCATCCGAACTGGCGCGCCACTTCTTCCAACTGCCGTCTATTTCGACGGCCGAGGGTCAGGCCACCATGCAGTCGTTCGCCCTCCAGTCGACACCAGCCGAGGAAACGACTCTCTCAGGGATGCCGTGCAGCGCTGCACGCAGAATTTGGCCGACGAGATCGGTTCACTGATCCGTCGAGCGCCCGAACAATGGCATCTTCTCCAGCCGAACTGGCCGAGCGACCCAGGATGGGCTCATGGCTCGCTCGTCACTGGCACGACCGAGTAGACATTCGTGATGCGGATCGCACTGTTCGGATCTTGCTTGCTCATCGTCGGTTGTTCCGCGGCGGGATCAACAGATGTGCAAGTCCGCCTCCTCGACGACATCACCGTCATGAGTCCTGCCGACGTCCTTGCCATGAGGTCCACGATCCCCGAGGGTCTCGAGGTTTCGTCGAATCAAGGACCTGGAACGTCAGGTCAGGAGATCGAATCATCCGGCGCTGAAGATGGTTCCTCGGACGAGAACGACCAATCGGATTCGACAGTGCCTCAGAACGTGGACGACCGCCCGGCAGAGTTGAAACTCTTCGAGGCCTACGCCAATTTCAAGTCCTGCATCGAAGACGCCGGGGAGACCATTCGCGGGAACCTGCAGGATCCGACCAATCCGGCATTTCAGGACCCGGCGTACGCAGAGCTCATTCAGACCTGTGCGGCCCGTAGCAAGATCATCGACGCACTCCGAGAAACAGCTCAGGCACGAGGAGATCTGTCTCCTGACGAGGTTCGTACTCGAAACGAAGCCTTCAAGTCGTTGTCAGAGTGCCTGAAGAAGCGGGGTTGGACGATCGAGACGAGAGTCGACGAAAAGGGTCTCATCAACCCGAGTCGATTCGAAAGCCCAGACGGAACTCTCGATCAGCGGGATCTCGATCAATGTCTGTCCGAGACCGGTATCGCCGACGCAGCGAACGCAGGAGGATGAGATGAAGGGTTTCGGTGCTCGCAAGGTTCTGGCAATCTTGGTCGTCATCGGTGTCGCCGTCGTCGCGCTGTTGGTCGGACGATCGATCGGCGATGACAGCAGCTCGGGTGGACTGATCATCACGCCGCGTGCCGTGGAACGTCGCTCGCTGACCGACATCTTGTCGGTGTCGGGTGAAGTCCGGCGCGACGACCTGTACACCGTGTCATCGAGTGTGGATGGTCGCGTCTCAGAGGTGTCAGTTTCCGAGGGGGACACGATCGAAGTCGGCGATCAACTCGTCGCAGTCGATGGGCGCACTTCTGTAGCCGTCGACGGGACTATTCCCTTCTATCGATCATTGACGGTGGGAAGTGAAGGACCCGACGTCCTCCAACTCGAACGTGTGCTTCAAGATGCGGGCTACGCCATCGAGACTGCCGACTCCCTTTTCACCGAAGAAACTCGCGATGCGTTGGCCCAATGGCAGTTCGACCGGGGCTATGCATCTGGTCAGGCCGAAACCGACGAGACGGTGACCTTGACGCTCAGTCCCAATCCGGCGGGCTACACCGTAGGACGGGCCAATTCAGCAGCATTCACCATCGTCCCGGCGGTTCCCGAGGGTCGGGGAGGCAGCATCTCCCCACAAGCGACCGGACCCGAGATCTCCGTTTCCGTCTCCAGTGACACGGTTCGTGAGGGAAATGCGGTTACGGTCGGCTTCACGGCCAGTGCCAGCCTGTCCGAAGACCTCACCATCGACTTCACGGTGAGCGGTACGGCTGACGAAGGTTTCGACTACGAGCGGGTTCCTCGCACGATCGTCATGAAGTCCAATTCTCAATTCGCGTCCTTCGACTTGTCGACTCTCGACGACGAAGTACTCGAATCGGACGAAGAAATCGTGATCTCGGTGATCTCAGGTACGGGGGGCGCGTATCAACTGGGAGATCGCAACAAGGTTCGACTCGTCGTACGCGACGTCAATCCTGACGGAGTTCGAGCCGTCAACATCACGGCTGCGGTCGACGAGGTCGCCGAGGGTGGATCGGCCGTCTTCACCCTTCGAACCTCCCGCCGGGCCGATCGCGACCTTCCCGTGGTCGTCGAGTTTTCGGGAACGGCCGAGCAGGAGTTCGACTACATCACTCCGACTGATGATCAATTCGTGATCAGAGCTGGCACCATGTCGACCGACGTCTCGATTCGCATTCGCGACGATGGATTCGGCGAGCCGACCGAATCGCTCACCGTGTCGATCGTTCCTCAGGACACAGGGGAGATCCGGACCACCTACACGAGCGGACTCCCAAGTCAGGCCACGATCGAAATTCGTAGTGGCGAAACTCCCGAGATGACCGTGGTCGGAGGCGGTCGACTGCCCGAAGGGTCTCGAGGCTCGTTCCGAATCGTCGCCGACGAACCGGTCCCCGAGGACACATCGATCAACTACCAGCTGTCGGGCACGGCGACTCCCGGTGTCGACTATCGCGTCGTGACCGGAACTGTCGTGATGAAGGCAGGCTCCTCGAGTGTGTCGGTCTCGATCGACACACTCGACGACTCCATCGTCTTCCAACCCTCCGACATGATCGTGGCGTCGTGGCCAGTTCGAGTCGGTGCCGTGAGTGTGGAAGTCGGCGACCTCGTGGTGCGAGGAACTCCGCTTTTCGAACTGGCTGAAACTGCGTTCACGATCGCTTTGGTGGTTGGGGCCGCCGAGCGTGCCGAACTCGAGATCGGTCAGAGAGTGAGTGTCGACCTGACCGTCGGCAACCAAATCCTCGATGGCCGTATCGTGTCTCTCGACGACTCCGCCTCTCTCGGCGCCAATGGTGAGGAGCGTTTCGAGGGAATCGTCGAGGTCGAAGGCGAGTACGAAGCCGTGGACGGAGCGAAGGTCACAGTCGACGTCGTTCTGGCCGAAGTCACCAATGCTCTGGCCGTTCCCGTTGCCGCGGTCCTACGTACCGCGGATGGTGACGTAGTCCGCGTCGTGAACGACACCGGCACGATCACCCGCTTGCCAGTCGTCATCGGTTTGATCGACCGCGAATGGGTCGAGATCGTCGAAGGTCTCAATGGCGACGAACTCGTGGTCGTCGATATCGAAACTGAGGGTCGAACGGCTGCATCGTGATCACTCCATTTCTCGAGCTGCGTTCGGTCTCCCGTGTTTATGGATCAGGAGACACTGAAGTTCGGGCGCTTGACGGGGTGTCCTTGGCGGTCATGCCGGGAGACTTCGTGTCGATCGTCGGTCCGTCCGGGTCGGGAAAGTCGACCATGCTCGGCCTTCTCGGGTGTCTCGACGCACCGAGCGATGGAACGATCGTTGTGGACGGTGAAGACGTCTCACGTGTCGCCGACGCGTCACGCACTCGAGTCAGAGGCCGCAGTATCGGCTTCGTCTTCCAGCAATTCCATCTCATACCGCATCTCGACGCACTGTCCAACGTGGAGACGGCTTTGTTGTATCGAGGCATTCGACCAGGAGAGCGCCGAGATAGGTCCCTCGCCGCCTTGGATCGTGTCGGTTTGGCCCATCGCCATGATCACCGCCCGGTCCAACTGTCCGGAGGCGAACAGCAGCGGGTTGCCCTCGCCCGAGCTCTGGTGACCGAACCCAAGATCCTTTTGGCTGACGAACCGACTGGAGCGCTCGACAGCAAGAACGCCGCCAACGTGATGGAGATTCTCGCCGGCTTACGAAGCTCTGAACGTGCGGTCGTACTGGTGACTCACGATGTCGGAATCGCCGACTCCGCAGCACGCAAGATCTCCATGCTGGACGGACGCATCGTCTCCGACGAGGTTCTTCGTCCATGAGCACATCACGCGATCTCACACGGGTGGCCTTTTCGGGATTGGCAGCCCGAAAGATGCGAACCGTTCTCCTTCTACTTGGGCCGATGATCGGCGTGGCGGCCATCGTTGCCGCAGTAGGTCTGACCGATTCGGCCAAAGGCGATCTGAAGGCCAAAGTCGCCGAACTTGGCACCAACCTGATCGAAGCTTCGGCGGCCAGCGCTTTCGGACAGAGTTCACCCACCCTGCCGATCGATGCAGTGGAACGGGCCGCCACTGTCACGACAGTGGAAAGCGTGAGTTCCATCCGACAATTGTCGAACGTTGTCGTGACCCCATACACCGAGGCCCTCGAGCAGTTCGACACAGTTCCGATTCCCGTGTTGGCCGCTGACGCCGACCTACCGAGAGTTCTCGAAGTGGGGCTGGTTTCGGGTCGATGGCTCGACGATTTCGATGAAAGTTCCCGAGCCCGAGTCGCGGTGATTGGTCAGGCCTTGGCCGCCGAGTTCTCGTACCTGCCAGGGGAGAATCGCACGGTCGAACTCGCTGGGTTCCCGTACGCCGTCATCGGAGTTCTGGAAAAGGTTCCCCTCGAGCCCGGATTCGACAATGCAGTGTTCGTGCCGTTCGCAGCGGTCGCCGATGACTTCCTCGATGAAGATCCGGTGGAACCGAACAAGCTCTATGTTCGTTGTCAAACCGGCACCGAAGACCTCACATCCGAGGCCCTGTCGGTCGCCGTCGGACTCGGAGGTCCCACGCAGATCTCGTCGGAGGTCAAGAGTGAAGCTCTCGAGTTGGCAGCCGAGAGCGATCGTCAACTGCAATTGATCGTCGTGTCGATGGGCCTTCTCGCCATTGTGGTCGGAGGCCTCGGAATCGCGAATGTGATGTCGATTTCGGTCATTCAACGTTCAGCCGAAATCGGTATTCGGCGCGCACTCGGTCACACGCGGCGCATCATCGCTCTGCAGTTCCTTCTCGAAGCGATCGCCGTCGGCGTGGTGGGCGGGATTCTCGGAGTACTTCTCGGAATGCTGGCGATCTTCGTGGGTGTTTCCGCTGCAGGATGGGTGTTCGTGATGGCTGGCTGGCTCGCGCCAGCGGGAGTGGCCCTCGCCGTGGTCATCTCGGTCCTGGCCGGCTCGTATCCAGCCGTTCGCGCGGCACGACTCGAACCTCTCGAGACTTTGCGGCTCGGGTGACCTCGACGCCGGAATTCCGGTCAGTTGAAGAGTTCGAAGAGCTCTCCGATCGCTTTGACCTGCCCACCACTCGTACTCGACATCACAGCAATGGGTTCGACACCGATTGATCGCCACTCTTCGAATCCTTGGCGTACCCGATCGGGCGGCCCGAACAACGTGCAATCAGACAACCACCGATCACTCATGGCGAGCGCGAGGTCGTCACGTCGCCCCTCGGCCAGGAGTGATTCGACGGCTTCCATCTCTTCGACGTACCCAGCCGCCTTCCAGTAATTACGGTAATTAGGGAGACGAACGTAGACCGACATCGTCTTGCGATTCACGGCAGCGGCGGCTTCGACGTCCTCACTGATCACTGTCGGAATCATGTTTGCCAGATAGAAGTCCGGATTCGTCACCCTGAGCCGCTGTCGACGGGTATGTGACAGGCTCGCATTGGCCCATAAAGCACCGTTTCCGATTTCTTGCGCCAAGTCGAGCATTCGATCGCGCAGAGCCGCAACATAGATGGGCGGTAGCTCTCCGCTGTACTTCTCGTTGGACTTCAAATCGCTGACGAACGAGCGCATATCGGAGAGCGGAGGGCCCATGGGAACTCCGAGACGCCGAACCATGGGCTCATGGCTCACCCCGAGTCCGAGTGCGAAGCGTCCACTGGAAATCTCGTGAACATGGCTGGCGATGTTGCCGACTTCGCTCAACGAATTGCCGTAGATCCCCTGGATCGCCGTGTAGAAGCGAATGGACGACGTCACATGAGACAAGCTCACGCACAATCCGAGCGCTCCACCGAGTGTCGGACAGGCAAGAGCGGGAAAACCACGCTTCTCGGCTTCAGTCGCCAGATCGAGAATTGCTCGACGCCGACCAGGGGAGGCCACGACGGACAAGGCAGGACGGATGTCGTTCACGGGATCACCGTACTTCGACACCCGCATACGACTGGCACGTGGTTGCTATCTTCTCGTCCATGGTCTCGACCGAACAGACTCGTTCGGTTTCGAGCGATCCATTACGTATCGCCCTTTTTTCTCCCTACAGCCTCACCCTCCCCGGGGGAGTCCAGAACCAGGTGATGGGTCTCGCTCGATCACTTCGTCGATCGGGGCACGAAGTGCGAGTACTTGGACCGTGCGACGGTGCTCCTCCCGACACTTTCGTCACTCCTCTCGGCGAATCCCTGCCCACGGCGGCCAATGGATCCATCGCCCCGATCGCCCCCGATCCGGCGGCCGCTCTACGAACCATTCGCGCACTTCGCGACGAGGAGTTCGACATTCTTCATCTCCACGAACCGTTATCGCCCGGGCCGACGCTGACCGCATTGCTGATGAGGACGGCACCGATCGTCGCCACTTTTCACGCAGCTGGCGACAGCGCCAGCTACAGATATCTCAATCGTTTCGTGCGGTCGATCGCCGATGGCATCGACGAGAGGGTTGCCGTATCGCGCGATGCCGAGGAATTGGCCGCGCGTTATCTCGGAGGCACGTACCGCATCATGCCGAATGCTGTCGAGCTCGACCGATTCTTCATCTCCCTCGACGAACGGGAGCGGACTCGATCCATTCTGTTCTGCGGTCGCCATGAACCGCGCAAGGGCCTCGAGGTACTTCTGCGCGCACACGATCGTCTCGCCGACGACACCGTGCTGTATATCGCCTCGGAAGGACCAGAGACGACGCGACTTCGTCATGAATGGCCCGAAGGACCCACTCGACGCTGGCTCGGTCGAATCAGCGACCGCAACAAGATCGATCTACTCCACACAGTGAGCGTCTTCTGCTCTCCGGCGACGGGTGGAGAGAGCTTCGGCATCGTGCTTCTCGAGGCCATGGCAGCCGGGGCCGTCGTGGTCGCCTCCGACATCGACGGTTACCGCAACGTTGCAACTCACGGCGTCGATTCCCGTCTGGTGACTCCCGACGACGTCGAATCCCTCGCCGACGTCATGAAATCCGTCCTCGACGACAATGATGGTGCCAATCGTCTCCGCGAGAACGGATCTCGCCGAGCCCAACAGTTCTCGATGGATGCCCTGGCATCGGCGTACGTGGACGTCTATCGATCGGCAATCGACGATTGGGACGCTCGGAATTCTCCTTCGCGCACGTCCTCCACTTCGGCACGGTTCGCCCGTTCTGTCGTGTCACGTATCGGGCGCATTTCACCTCGTAAACTGTCAAGATGACCCTTCTCGTCGTTGTAGTGATCATCGCCGCCGTAGCGCTGGTCGTCGTCGCTCTCTACAACTCTCTCGTCCGGGCGCGCAACACCGTCGACAACGCGTGGTCCCAGATCGACGTTCAGTTGAAGCGGCGTCTCGACCTCATTCCCAATCTGGTCGAAACGGTGAAGGGTTACGCAACACACGAACAAACGACCTTCGACGCCGTGATCAGCGCGCGAAAGTCAGCTCTGGCGGCCCCGTCGCAGCCCGGACCCCAAGCCGAGGCCGACAACCTCGTTTCGGGAGCGCTACGGCAACTCTTCGCCCTCTCCGAGGCCTACCCCGATCTGAAGGCCAACCAGAATTTTCTCTCTCTTCAGGAGGAACTCACAGCGACCGAGAGCCGAGTGGCCTATGCCCGCCAGTTCTACAACGACGCAGTTCTCACCTTTCACAACAAACTCGACACGTTTCCGACTGTTGTCATCGCCAAGATCGGAACTTTCCCTCGTCGAGATTTCTTCGAGGCCGAGCCCGAGGCGCAGAACCCGCCCTCGGTCTCGTTCTGAGGCCTCGTGTTTCCCGAAATTCGATCCAACAAGCGCAAGAGCGCCGTACTGGTCACTGGATTCGTCCTTTTCGTGACCGCAGTGGGCGCAGCGGTCGGTTACCTGATCGGCGGGGGGCCGGTGACTCTCGTGATCTCCGTACTACTGGCCGGAGCGATTGCTTTCACCTCGTACTGGAAGTCCGACTCGATCGCTCTCCGAGTCAGCCGGGCTCGTCCGGCCGACCCGGAGACGTATGCCCGCTTGCACAACTTGGTCGAAGGATTGTGTATCGCCGGAGGTCTTCCCAAGCCCGGTGTGTACGTGATCGACGATCCGGCTCCGAACGCTTTCGCCACCGGCCGAAATCCGCGCCATGCGGCGATCGCAGTCACCACGGGCCTCCTCGAAAAGATGAACCGCGTCGAACTCGAGGGAGTCGTGGCCCACGAACTGTCCCACATCCGTAATTACGACATCCTCGTCAGCACCCTCGCTGTCACGTTGGTCGGAGCGGTGGCCGTGTTGACCGACATCGGAATACGCCTGATGTGGTGGAACGGAGGCCGAGTTCGCCGTCAAGGTGACCACGACAATGGTTCCAATCCGCTTGCGCTCCTCGGTTTCGCTCTGCTGATCCTTGCTCCGATCGTCGCCAAAGCCATGCAGGCCACGATCAGCCGACGACGTGAGACCCTGGCCGATGTGTCGGCCTGCCAACTCACTCGATATCCCCCCGGTCTCATCGGTGCTCTCGAGAAGCTTCGCGACGACACGACGACCACGCATTCGGCGTCGATGGCAACGGCTCACATGTGGATCGAACAGCCTCTCTCCGGTGTCGGCGACCAAGGTCGCCTCGGCTGGTTCCACCGTATGTTCGACACTCATCCACGTCTCGACGATCGAATCGCCCTACTGAAGGAGCTCTGAGGTGGCACGTCTCGCAATTCTCGTCGGCGGAGCGGCGCTCGTCGTCAGTTCGTGTGGAGGGGGAGAAGACTCCTCGACGTCAGTCGCCGTGGCTGCGACCGACGTCGCATCCACAGTTCCCGATTCGACGTCTCCGACGACACCGCCGACGACATCGCTTATCACGACCTCGAGCACCGAACCAGCGCCCGTGACCACGGCGCCCCTCACCGGTTTGCCGATCGACGACATCGCAGCGCTCGACCGCCCGGCTCTCTTGGTGAAGATTGACAACGCTCCGGGCGCCTGGCCACAGACCGGAATCAACCAAGCCGACATCGTCTACGAAGAGAACGTCGAGGGCTGGACTCGGATGGCGGCCGTGTTCCATTCGCAGGGGTCCGACCCTGTCGGCCCGATCCGATCAGGCCGGACCCAGGACATCAGCCTCGGAACGAGTCTCGATCGACCCCTTCTCGTGTGGAGTGGCGGAAACGCGACGACCACCCGTCTCATCAACCGTTCCGAACTCGTCAACATGAGCATCTCGGCAGCCGGACCGAACGGTGGCTATTTCCGATCGTCCGACAAACGAGCTCCGCACAATCTTTTCACTCGAACCTCGAGTATCTGGGCCCTCGACGAAGGTCGGGGCGGTCGACCGCCGGCTCAATTCTCCTACGGCCCGACCGACGACGACGGCCTGCCAATCACGGGGGTCAAACTTCGTATGGACGGCGGTATGCGGGCGTCCTGGGAATACGACGGCTCGTCAGGCACGTTCCTGCGCTCTCGGGACGATGACCCGCACGTGCTCTCCGATGGCGCCCGAATCTCGACACACAACGTGGTCGTACTGCAGTGCGAGTACCGAACGAGTGTGGCCGACAGCAGGAGCCCGGAGGCCCAGACCACGGGATCGGGACCAGCGTGGGTGTACGTCGGCGGCCAGATGTTCGAAGGGTCGTGGGCTCGCGCCGACGAGACGTCCGGGTGGACCCTGACCTCGGCCTCGGGCGAGCCGATCCTCCTGCAACCCGGCCGTACGTGGGTGGAACTCATACGAGCCGGGCAGGCGGTTTCCGTACCGTCGGGCACATCGATCGACGATGTGCCTTGGCCCTGATGCTCGTAGCATCGTCTCTATGTCCTCCACCTCTTCGACCGGCTCGTTCCCGGTCAAACGCGGTCTCGCCGAAATGTTGAAAGGCGGGGTGATCATGGACGTCGTCACCCCTGAACAGGCCAAGATCGCCGAAGACGCTGGGGCATGCGCCGTCATGGCTCTCGAGCGGGTGCCAGCCGACATACGCCGAGACGGGGGAGTCGCACGAATGAGCGATCCCGACATGATCGACGGCATCCAAGAAGCCGTATCGATACCGGTGATGGCCAAGGCGAGAATCGGGCACTTCGTCGAGGCGCAGATTCTCCAGGCACTCGGTGTCGACTTCGTCGACGAGAGCGAGGTACTCACACCGGCCGACGAAGCCCACCACATCGACAAGTTCGCCTTCACCGTCCCATTCGTGTGCGGAGCGACCAATCTCGGTGAGGCCCTGCGCCGCATATCCGAAGGTGCGGCCATGATTCGTTCGAAGGGTGAGGCCGGAACCGGCAATGTGGTCGAAGCCGTTCGCCACCTGCGTTCGATTCTCGGAGACATCCGTCGTATCGGGACGGCCGACTCGGCCGAACTCTTCGACTGGGCCAAGAAGTTGCAAGCTCCACTTCCTCTGATTCAAGAAGTCGCCGAATCAGGTCGTCTCCCGGTTCCGATCTTTTGTGCCGGTGGACTGGCGACACCTGCCGACGCTGCGCTGGCCATGCAGCTCGGAGCCGAGGCTGTCTTCGTTGGCTCGGGCATCTTCAAGAGCGACAATCCAGCAAAGCGGGCTCGGGCCATCGTGGAAGCCACGACTCATTTCGAGAATCCCGACATCTTGGTCAAGGTCAGCCGCGATCTCGGTGCACCGATGACCGGTATCGGGATGGACGAAATCAATCAGAAGTACGCGGAGCGCGGATGGTGACGTCGAGTGGGAGGCCACCAGGTGTCGCGTCGCGTCGGAGTTCTTGCACTGCAGGGTGCCTTCGCCTCACACCGTGATGCACTCGACGCTTGCGGCGTCGACACGATTCTCGTCCGTCATCCCGACGATCTCCTCGGCCTCGACGGTTTGGTGATTCCCGGAGGAGAGAGCACCACCATCAGCAATCTGCTCGTCTCATCGGGGCTTCTCGATCCCATTCGAGCGGAGATCGATTCCGGACTGCCAGTGTTCGGAACGTGCGCCGGGATGATTCTCATGGCGTCCAAGATCGTGGATGGCCGTGACGACCAGATCCATTTCGATCTGCTCCCGATGTCGGTGCGCCGTAATGCCTATGGGCGACAAGTCGACTCTTTCGAGACCGACCTCGACGTGGCCGGGTTCGACGTTCCCTTCCACGCCGTGTTCATCCGGGCTCCGATGATCGTCGAAGTGGACGATCAGGTCGAGGTGCTCGCCACGTACGGCGAGCGGCCGGTTCTCGTTCGTCTGAACAATCGGTTCGCCAGTTCTTTCCATCCAGAGTTGACCGACGACATCCGCATCCATCGGCTGTTCGTCGAATCACTGTCCGTACCCGAACACGTCACGAGGTGAATCATGTCCGGCCATTCCAAATGGGCGACCATCAAACACAAGAAAGGGGCGGCCGACAAGGCGCGCGGCAAACTCTTCGCGAAGATCGCGCGCCAGCTCGAAGTCGCATCCCGTGAGGGTGGTGGCGACCCGACTTCCAATGCGACACTGCGTACCGCCGTGCAGAAGGCCAAGGCGGCCCAGATGACCAACGACGCCATCGACCGGGCCATCAAGCGAGGTTCCGGCCAGCTCGACGGCGACTCGTACGAATCGATCATGTACGAGGGCTATGCACCCGGCGGAGTCGCGTTGATGGTCGACACCCTCACCGACAACCGCAATCGAACTGGCGCCGAAATCCGCAACATCTTTTCCAAGCTGGGAGGCTCGATGGCCGAGCCGGGCGCCGTCGGCTGGCAATTCTCTCGTCGTGGCGTCATCGTGATCGGACACGGACCCTCCGAAGACGACGTCATGCTCGCGGCGCTCGAGGCTGGCGCTGACGACGTCTCAGCCGATGGGGACACCTGGAGAGTCATGTGCGAGCCCAATGTGGTCTTCGACGTGAAAGCGGCACTCGAATCCGCTGGCTTCCAGATCGACTCCGCCGATTCCACCATGGTGTCGTCGACGAGCATCGAGGTCAGCGACACCGACACGGCCAAGAAGATCCTTCGCATCATGGAAGCCCTCGAAGACAACGACGACGTCCAAGACGTGTACGCCAACTTCGACATCAGTGACGATCTCATGGAAGCAGTGGCCGGCTGATGGCACTGTCAGTAGGGGATATTGCGCCCGATTTCAATCTCCCGGGCACCGGCGGACGCTCGTACCGTTTGAGCGAGCACCGGGGTCGCCGAATCGTGCTCGTCTTCTATCCCGGGGACGAGACTCCGGTGTGTACTCGCCAGCTGTGCTCGTACAACGACGAACTCCAACGTTTCGCAGAACTCGACGCAACGGTTCTGGCCATTTCGGCCCAGGACGTCGACAGTCACGAGAAATTCACCGAACATCACGGTTTCTCGTTCCCATTGTTGGCCGACGTCGACAAGCAGGTGGCAGCCGCATATGGGGTGCTCGGCCCCCTGGGGTTCGTTCGACGCAGTGTTGTGATCATCGACGCCCAGGGCGTCGTTCGCTACGTCCATCGCGCACTCGCCGGGTTGACGTACCGGTCGGTTGACCAACTCGCCGAGGCGCTCCGCAACATGCAATGAAACCGCCACGATCGGGCAGTGGGGTAGAATCGTACGCATGTTCGATCAGTCGGGCCGGGTTCTCGGCATCGATCCCGGCCTGACCAGGTGTGGTTATGCGGTTCTGTCCCGTTCTGGTCCGGGAGCGTGCGACATCGTGTCGCTGGGCGTCATTCGGACGCCAGCCACCGACGATCTCGCCTGTCGCCTCGGGGCACTACAGGGCGAGATCGAAGCTCTGATCGACGATTTCCAGCCGTCGGCCGTCGCCGTGGAACGGGTCTTTTTCCAAGCCAACGTTCGCACGGCTATGAGCGTCGGCCAGGCCAGCGGAGTGGTGCTGGCCTCCGCCGCTCGCCGAGGCCTCGAAGTCGCCGTCTACACCCCGACGCAGGTCAAGTCGGCGGTCGCCGGGGACGGAGCGGCGTCCAAAGCTCAGATCCAGAAAATGGTTCAGTTGCGACTCCAACTTCAACGTCCACCCACACCGGCTGACGCCGCCGATGCTGCGGCAATCGCCTTGTGCCACCTCGCAGTAGCGCCCTACGAGAACCGTCTACGAAGCTCGGCGGGTCGGCCATGATCGGCTCGCTACGCGGAACGGTGCTCGAACGGTCGGCCGATGGGCATGTCCTGCTCGAGGTGTCGGGGGTCGGCTACGTCGTGCACGTTGCGCCGCGCACCCTCGCCGAACTCGAGCCGACGTCGACGGCATTCGTTCACGTTCATCACCACATCCGCGAAGGCGACCAGACTCTGTACGGCTTTCTTACGAGAGACGAAAGAGCCACTTTTCAAGATCTGATCGGCGCTCACGGGGTCGGCCCTGCTCTCGCCATGGCGATTTTGGCCACCCACCCGCCAGCGACTCTCGTCGATCTCGTCGCTAACGGCGACGTGGCGGCACTGACCATGGTCCCTGGAGTCGGGAAGAAGACGGCTGAGCGACTTCTGGTCGAATTGAAGGGTCGACTCGCTCTTCCGACCCTCGAAGCCACAGGAGACTCGGGTGTGCTGTCGGATCTTCGCGAAGCCCTGATCGGTCTCGGCTACGCCGAGTCGGAGATTCGCGAGGTCATGCGCGACATTCCCGACGACCTGCGAACCTCGCGATCGACCGAGGACATGTTGCGACATTCACTGAGCCAATTGGCGGCCCGTCGTGCGTGAGGAATTCCTCGATCCTCAGGAGTCGGTCGACGAAGTCGATGACGTCGGCTTGCGTCCCCGTCGTCTCGACGACTTCGTCGGACAGTCCGAATTACGAGACAAATTGTCGATCGTGCTCGAGGCAGCCCGGCGACGTCACGAAGCCGTGGACCATCTCTTGTTCGCCGGCCCTCCTGGGCTCGGAAAGACGACACTGTCGGTGATCATCGCCGCGGAGATGGGAACTCGGTTGCACGTGACATCGGGGCCTGCGCTCGAACGGGCCGGTGACCTGGCGGCGATTCTCACGTCGCTCGAAGAAGGTGACGTGCTCTTCATCGACGAGATCCACCGGTTGAGCCGGACTGTCGAGGAGATCTTGTACCCGGCCATGGAGGACTTTCAGATCGACATCGTGGTGGGAAAGGGTCCGGCCGCCTCGAGCATCCGTCTCACGCTGCCCCGATTCACCTTGGTGGGCGCGACCACCCGTACAGGAATGATCACCGGACCGTTACGAGATCGCTTCGGGCTGGTGGCGCGACTCGAGTACTACAACGACTCCGAACTGACGGCGATCGTGTCACGTGCCGGCGATATTTTGCGGATTCCGACGACACCCGAAGGTGCACACGAAATCGCTCGACGTAGCCGTGGCACACCTCGAATCGCCAATCGCCTTCTACGGCGGGTCCGCGACTTCGCCGAAGTCGAAGGACACACCTCGATCGATGGGAAGGTTGCTGATAGTGGATTGGCCGTCTTTGGAGTCGACGCAGTCGGTCTCGACAAAGTCGATCGACAGATCCTGTCCACTATCTGTCAGCAGTTCTCGGGGGGACCGGTCGGACTGTCGACGTTGTCCATTGCGATCGGAGAGCAAGCCGAGACTGTCGAGGACGTCTACGAACCCTTTTTGATTCAGCGTGGGTTGATCGCGCGAACGCCGCGCGGTCGCGTTGCGATGGCATCCGCATGGCAACACCTCGGCCTGCCGGTTCCCACCGAGCAACCACGCCTTCTTTGACCCGTGCGCACCTCCGATTTCGACTACGACCTTCCCGAGGCTCGCATTGCCCAAGTTCCGTGCGAACCGCGTGACGCGGCGCGCCTGCTGGTCGATCGAGGAGCATCGTCGGGTTCGATCGCCTACGAGCATCGCAATGTCCACGATCTCCCCGAGATCTGTCGTCCCGGCGATCTCCTTGTCATCAACGACACTCGAGTGCTTCCCGCTCGACTCCAACTCGCACGACGTAGCGGAGGTCGAGCCGAAGTCCTCGTCCTCGAAGCCGGCAACGACCGGCAGTGGACGGCTCTTGTTCGGCCAGGTGGCCGCCTGAAACCAGGTGAGGTCCTCGTTGATCGAGATGGACACGACACTGTGATGTTCATCGGACGAGTGGAGGAATCAGACACTTTCGTCGTGGAATTCCTCGGCGACGAGCCCGTGGCATCGATCCTCGACCGCATCGGTCAGATGCCACTCCCTCCGTACATCACGGCATCGGTCGATCATCCCGATCGATACCAGACCGTTTACGCCCGACGACCGGCGTCAGCGGCTGCTCCGACGGCCGGCTTGCATATCACCCCCGAACTACTCGCGCGCCTTGGCGAGTCCTCGATCGACGTGGTTCGGGTCGAATTGGTCGTCGGTCTCGACACCTTCAAGCCAGTGTCGGTCGACGATCCGAGAGATCACCTGATTCATTCGGAATCGTTTCAGGTCGACGAACAGGTGATGGACAAGATCATGAGTGCCGAGCGGGTCGTCGCCGTCGGCACCACGAGTGTGCGTACGATCGAAACCGCCTTCACCACTGGACGACTGTCGGGTCGCACCGACTTGTTCATCCATCGTGGCTACGACTGGAAGAGAGTCGACGTGATGATGACCAATTTCCACATGCCCCGCACCACCTTGCTCGTAATGATCGATGCATTCGTCGGGCCTCGCTGGCGTGACCTCTACGACGTGGCCCTCGACTCGGAGTACCGCTTCTTGTCATTCGGCGACGCCATGCTCCTCGATCGGCACGCCAGCTGATGTTTCCGGTTCGATTCGACACCGTCGCTTCCGACGGAGCGGCGCGCACCGGCGTGGCAACCACGGCCCGGGGCACATACATCACTCCGTGTTTCATGCCGGTCGGCACCCGTGCCGCCATCAAGTACCTCAGTGCCGCCGACTACGAAGCCCTCGGAGCCCAGATCGTGCTCGGCAACACGTACCACCTCATGTTGCGTCCCGGCGCCGACACCGTGGCCCATTTCGGCGGACTTGGTCGGTTCTCGGGCTGGAACGGCCTCACTCTCACCGACTCAGGAGGGTTCCAGATCTTCTCGCTCGAACCGAAGGTCGACGACGATGGTGTGACGTTCAAGAGCACCTATGACGGGAGTAAGCACCGCTTCACACCCGAGCTGGCTGTCGATGTCCAACAGAAGTTGGGGGCCGACATTCAGATGATTCTCGACGTATGTCCACCCCTTCCGTCGAGCGACCACGTGATCGACGAGGCTCTACGGCGTACACATGCGTGGGCCGCGCGGGGTCGGGCGGTCCACATTCGTCCCGACCAATCTCTTTTCGGCATCGTTCAAGGCGGAATCGATCCGAATCGTCGGCGTGACAGCGCTCGGATCGTGAGTGATCTCGATTTCGACGGTTATGGAATCGGCGGGCTATCGGTCGGCGAAACTCGGGATGAGATGATTCCGGCCCTTGCAGCCGCCCTCGAACACTTGCCCGCGGATCGACCCCGATATCTCATGGGGGTGGGGGATCCGGCCTCGCTCGTCGAGGCCGTCGGCCTTGGGGTCGATCAGTTCGATTGCGTGATGCAGACCAGACTCGGACGACACGGAACCGCCCTCACGACGACGGGACGAGTGCACGTCACGAATGCTCGACACGCCAGATCCGAGGAACCGCTCGATCCGGCCTGCCCCTGTGACGTCTGCGCTCGTCACAGCATCGGATATCTGCGGCACCTCTTCCAGGTCAACGAGCCGACGGCATCTCGTCTCGTGTCCTGGCACAACATCGCCTGGACCTTCCATCTCGTCGATCAGATGCGCTCGGCCATCTCCGACGGACATTTTGCCGACCTCCGGCGCGCCGTTCTCGACGTATGGGGCTGATCAGAGATCAGTGGATAATCCCTCGAAAATCTCCGTCCGGCACTAACATCTGCACGGTCATTCGCCCAGTTCCGAGAAAGTTGCGAGCCCCTCATGCCTTCACCCCTCGTCTCCACGCTCGTGCAGAGTGCCGCCGACAGCAACGACAACGCTGGAGGCAGTTTCGTCTTCACGCTGGTCTTCTTCGGGCTGATCGGTGCCGCGATGTACTTCTTGATGATCAGGCCGCAGCGTCGACGTATGCGCCAGACCGCCGACCTTCAGAAATCGATCACCGAAGGTGACGAAATCCTCACCACGTCGGGAATGTACGGATTCGTCACTGCCATGGATGGAGACACGGTGTGGCTCTCCATCGCCGACGACGTCGAAGTGCGCGTGTCTCGCGCCGCGATCGCCCGCAAGGTTGTCGAAGGCGGCGGAGAGGTAGCGGCCGACGACGAAGGCGACAGTAAGTCCTCGTCATGACCCGTCGCTTGCTCGGATCACTCATCGGCGTCGTCGCCGTCGTCCTCCTCGCGTTGGTCGGCAATCTCTCGGCCGGAAACGAAATCGCGCTCGGTCTCGATCTGCAAGGTGGCGTATCGGTGACCCAGGAGCCGGTGGGGGAGTACAACTCCGAGAGCCTCGACGTGGCGGTCGAACGTATTCGTGAGCGGGTCGATGCACTTGGAGTCTCCGAACCAGAAATCATCCGACAAGGCGATGCCGTTGTCGTGAACCTGCCCGGAGTCGACAATCAGGACGAGGCCATTCGCCTTGTTCAGGTCACGGGAGCTGTTCTGCTGCGTCCGGTCGTCAGTGCCTCACCGATCTCTCCCGGGGCCGGAGTTCCTGAGACTGAAGCACCGGCGACCGGCTCGACACCCGACACGACGGCGGCCCCTGGCCCCTCTCGGTCGATCCCCGGAGCGACCACACCCGACACAGCGCCTGACACAGTGCCTGACACGACGCCTGAAGCAACGTCTGAGACGCTGGCGACGGACTCGGCGAGTCCCTCCGATGCCGAACCGGTCGACTCGGTCGCCGACACAGCAGACGACTCAGTTCCACCGACTGGTTCCGATCTGCCGCCGGCGTCCGAATTCGCCGATGTGGCAGCTCAACCGATCTCGAGTGATCCCAACGATCCAACTGCATCGGTCATCGTTCAGAACATCGACGGCACCGAGATCTACCAACTGGGACCGGCATTTGCGACCGGCGAAGTCTTCAACAGCGATGCCACAGCTGACATCATCCAAGGTGGTTGGGG
This sequence comes from Acidimicrobiia bacterium, assembly GCA_009923785.1. GTDB lineage: Bacteria > Actinomycetota > Acidimicrobiia > Acidimicrobiales > Ilumatobacteraceae > Casp-actino8. The sequence continues at coordinate 28,149 of RFSV01000018.1, forward strand.
AGTCCGAGTCACCCTGAAGCGAGGATCCGGAGGCGAAGACCTCTGGAACATCGGAGCCTCCCAGTGCTTCAGCGGTACTGGTTCGTGTCCGACGCGACGCATGGCCATCGTCCTCGACGGAGTCGTGCAGTCGGCGCCAACGGTCAATCAGCCGTCGTTCAGTGGTGGAGTCGACATCACCGGCAACTTCAAAGAATCGGAGGCCAAGGACTTGGCCCGCGTGCTGAAAAGTGGAGCCCTACCCGTACGTCTCGAAGTGCAGGCCGTCCAGACCGTGTCTCCCACCCTCGGCGAGGACTCCTTGAGGGCGACCCTGGTCGCCGGACTCATCGGTATCGCTCTCGTCCTGCTGTTCATGATTCTCTACTACCGCACCCTCGCCATCGTGGTCGTGGGAGGTCTCGTGGTGTCCGGAGGAATTCTCTGGAACGTCATCACGTTCTTGTCGGCCTCCAGTGGTCTCGCTCTCAGCTTGGCCGGAGCTGCCGGCATCATCGTTTCGGTCGGTATCACGATCGACTCATATGTCGTGTTCTTCGAGAAGTTGAAAGATGAGGTGAAGGCCGGTCGCACACTGCGCAATTCGGCCGAACGTGGATTCAAGTCGACATGGCGCACGATCGTCGCCGCTGACACGGTCTCCCTCCTCGCCGCATTCACCTTGTGGTACCTGACGGTCGGATCGGTTCGCGGCTTCGCCTTCTTCCTCGGACTGGCGACCCTCACCGATCTGGTTGTCGCCTGGTTCTTCACCCGCCCCGCCATGATGCTCCTGGCGCGTAGCGGACGAGTCGGGAGGCGAGGTGCCTTCGGTATCAAGGTGGCGCCAGGAGGTGCATCATGACCACCAGCCATCGCTCGTCGCTCGGTCGCCTCTTCCATGGTGAGACGGCAGTCGACTTCTACGGACGTCGCCGGCGCGGTTTCACGGTCTCGTTGGTACTCCTCGTTCTCTCGGTCGTTTCGCTGTTCGCCCGCGGGCTCGACCTTGGGCTCGATTTCGAGGGCGGTGTGGCCTGGCAGGTTCCGGCCACTGCATCCATGGATGCCGACATCGCTCGTGACGTCCTTCGTGAGAACGGCCTCGATCCGGCCAACGCGAAGATCCAGAAGCTCTCGAATGCCAGCGAAGAGACGATTCGGGTCCAGGTGGCCGACCAGCCAGCCGACGTCGTCGACGCGGTCCAGAAGTCGCTGGCCGAGGCGGCGAGCGTCTCATCCGAAGACGTCTCGGTCACATCGGTCAGCTCCTCGTGGGGCCGAGCGATCACCGAGAAGGCGATCCGCGCGCTCGTTATCTTCCTCGTCCTTGTCACCATCTACATTTCTTGGCGTTTCGAATGGCGCATGGCGGTGGCCGCCATCGCCGCCATGGCTCATGACGTCGTGATCAGCGTCGGTGTGTATTCGGTCCTTCAATTCGAAGTCACTCCGGCCACCGTCGTGGCGTTCCTGACCATCCTTGGCTACTCGCTCTACGACACCATCGTCGTGTTCGACAAAGTTCAGGACAACGTCAAGAGCTTCTCGGGCACACGGATGCCGATTGCCGACATCGTGAACGTCTCGACCAACCAGGTTCTGATGCGCTCCATCAACACCAGTGTCTCCTCGCTGCTGCCAGTTCTTTCGCTACTGATTCTCGGATCCGGAGTCTTCGGTGCGGTGACTCTGCGCGAATTTGCGATTGCGTTGCTGGTAGGGATGCTCACGGGTGCCTACTCGTCGCTCATCGTCGCCACACCGCTCGTCGCCCTTTTGAAGCAGAGAGAGACCAAATACGCATCTCTCGTCGGTCCACACAGCACCGGTGACACACTGCGTGCGATGGTCGTATCAGGCCTTCCGACAGGTGTCCGGGCGACTCGACGGGCCGAAGCCACCGACGGCGGACCGAGCTCCGGAGGATCCGATACCGCGACAGCGGTTCTCACCCATCCACCCCGACCACGCAAGAAGCGGCGTCGGTAGTCTGAACTCATGAGCGTCGAATCGTTACCGGACTTCATTCGGGCGATTCCCGACTATCCCCAGCCTGGGGTCACGTTCCGAGACATCACGCCCCTGCTCGGCAACGGGGGAGCGTTGGCGCTGGCGACGTCCTCCCTGGCCGAGCGTTTCGCCGATGTTCAGCCAGCGTGCGGCTGAAAATGTGGGTACCTTCGCCTGTGGCCACGAAGAAGAAATACCGATGCTCCTCAGGGTAGAGGACTGCCTGGATCGAGGTCAGACTGGGATTCGTGATGGGGCCTGTCTCTTATACACATCT
>RFSV01000171.1 GCA_009923785.1 Acidimicrobiia bacterium
CGCTCAAGCGGTTGTATGCGATCACAGCGGGGATCGCAGCGAACAGGCCGATAGCGGTCGCAAACAGCGCCTCGGCAATGCCCGGCGCCACCACGGCCAACGAAGAACTTTCCTGCATGCCGATCTGGAAGAAGCTGTTCATGATGCCCCAAACGGTACCGAACAAGCCGACAAAGGGCGCAACGGAACCAGTGGTGGCCAGAAAACCCAAGCGGGTGGAGAGATCATCCGCCTCTTGCGCAACCTGGCTCGCGATCCGAAGCTTGGTCCGCGTGTCGTGCCGATCATCCCCGACGAAGCCCGTACGTTCGGCATGGACTCGCTGTTCCGTGAGTTGAAGATCTACGCCGCACACGGACAGAAGTACGAACCAGTCGACCACGACCTGTTGCTGTCGTACGCCGAGTCGTCGAACGGACAAATTTTGGAGGAAGGAATCACCGAGGCCGGTGCGATGTCGAGTTTCATCGCTGCTGGCACGTCGTACGCCAACCGTGGTGTGCCGATGGTGCCCTTCTACACCTTCTATTCGATGTTCGGCTTCCAGCGGGTGGGCGATCTCATCTGGCAGGCGGCCGACATCCGCGCGCGCGGATTCCTCATGGCCGCCACGGCCGGACGCACCACACTTCTCGGCGAGGGGCTCCAGCACCAGGACGGCCACTCACTCGTGCTCGCCTCCACCGTGCCGGCGTGTCAGGCCTACGACCCGGCTTTCGCCTACGAGGTGTCGGCGATCATCAAGCACGGCTTGCAGCGCATGTACGGCGGGGGCGCCGGACCGAACGGCGACACCGATCCCGACGTCTTCTACTACCTCACTCTCTACAACGAGAACTACGTGATGCCGGCCCGACCAAGTCACGTGACCGACCTCGACATTGTGCAAGGTCTCTACAAGTGGGCCGACGCACCACAGGGAACGAGCAAGCGCGTCACGTTGCTTTTCAGCGGTTCGGCGCAAGGCGCGGCGCGTGCTGCGGCGGCCGAGCTGGCCGAGCACTGGGACGTTGGCGCCGAGCTCTGGTCGGCCACCTCGTACAAGACGCTGCGCGAAGACGCACTGGCTGCCGAACGTTGGAACCGCCTCAATCCCCCGCAGGTGGCCCGCACTCCGCTCGTGACAGAGCTCATGGCCGACACTCCCGGCCCGATCGTGGCCGTGAGCGACTTCATGAAGATCGTGCCCGAGCAGATCGCCCGCTTCGTCCCCGGTCGCACGTTCGTGCCACTCGGGACCGACGGTATGGGACGCAGCGACACGCGTGAA
>RFSV01000172.1 GCA_009923785.1 Acidimicrobiia bacterium
ACAACCCGATCAGTCACGTGGGGATCTACGTGGGGGGCGGAATGATGATCGATGCGCCAGGTGTCGGTCGATCCGTTCGGCTCACTCCGGTGTCGTGGTCGAAGGTCGTCGGCGCCACCCGTCCGGGCTGAATCGCAACCCACTTCCCGCACTACGTTGGCGTTCCGACGGGGAGGACGCGTGGCCGTTCAGGGGATCGACGACGACAAGGTGAGCCGCTGGCTGGTCGACAACGTCGACGGTGCCAAGGCACCGTTCACGTTCGATCTCATCGCCGGCGGACGGTCGAACCTCACGTTCCGGGTGACCGATGCGAGCGGAACTCGATTCGTGTTGCGCCGGCCCCCTCTCGGGCATGTGTTGGCAACGGCACACGACATGGCGCGTGAACATCGCATCATCGCCGCGGTCGGCAAGACGGGTGTTCCGGTTCCTCGGGCTCTCGGGCTCTGCACGGATGTGGACGTGAACGGTGCGCCTTTCTACGTGATGAGCTATGTCGAAGGTGAAGTGCTCGACAACGCCGACAAAGCCCCCTTGCTCGATCAGTCTCTACGTGAGCAGACGTCGCATCACCTCATCGACGTACTCGCCGAACTGCATTCAGTCGACGTCGACACCGTCGGTCTCGGCGATCTTGCTCGTCGCGAGGGATACATCGAACGGCAGCTCAAGCGGTGGCGTACGCAGTGGGAGAACTCGAAGACGCGCGAACTACCGGCGATCGACGAGGTCGAGGCCCGGCTGAGCCGACACGTCCCCGAACAACAGGGTGTTGTCATTGCGCACGGCGACTTCCGTTTCGGCAACTGCCTCACCGACGTGGTGAACGGGCGTATCGCTGCCGTTCTCGACTGGGAGTTGTGCACCCTTGGCGATCCGCTCGCCGATGTCGGCTACATCGGCGTCTATTGGTCGGATGGCCCGTCGAGCGCTCTGCGAGCCAACGATCCCACGCCGGCCGGTGGCTTCCCCACGTATGCATCGCTCGTCGATCGTTACGCCCGAACGACTGGACGTGACGTTTCCCAGATCGACTATTACGTTGCGTTCTCGTGTTGGCGTCTCGCCGTGATCAGTGAAGGCGTGTACGCGCGTTACCTTCACGGGGCGATGGGGGAACAAGGCGGCATCGACTTGTCCACGATGAAACTCGGCCCCGAAGGACTCGCCGAACGGGCGCTTGAAGCTGCGAGGAGACTCTCATGAGCAATGACATCTTGGTTGGTTGGGAGAAGGGTTCGTT
>RFSV01000173.1 GCA_009923785.1 Acidimicrobiia bacterium
CTCGGACTCCCGTGGCGGTGCGACCTTGTGAGGAGATAGTGCGCACCTGGGTGCGGATGGTCGAGCCACCGGAAGTGACGGCCACGATTTCGTCGTCGATACCGGCCATGAAGGCCGACACGACCATGCCCTTTTTCTCCTTGATCTGGATACCGCGAACACCCATGCCACCGCGGCCCTGGCGATTGAACTTGTCGAGTTGGGTGCGCTTGCCGTATCCGGCTTGAGTGATCATGAGAATTGCAGCCTCGTCGCGAGCCACGTCGACGCTGACCACTTCATCACCCGCGCGCAGCTTCATGCCACGCACGCCGGCTGCGGCTCGGCCCATAGCTCGCACCTCGGTCTCCGAGAAGCGAATGGTCATCCCCGATCTCGCCACCATGAAAATGTCGTCGGATCCTGATGTTTCGATCACTCGAACCAGTTCGTCACCTTCACGCAAGTTGAGAGCGATGAACCCGTCGCGTCGTGCCTTGTCGTACTCGTTGAACGGCGTCTTTTTCACCACGCCGTTACGCGTCGCGAAGAACAGGTAGCGCTCGGCGGCAAAATCACGAGTGTCGATGATCGCCTCGATGGTCTCACCAGCTTGAAGGGGTAACAGGTTCACGATCGGGACACCCTTGGCCGCACGCTCTCGCTCGGGAAGCTCGTGGGCGCGTAGTCGATACACCTTGCCTCGGTTCGAGAAGAACAAGAGATAGGCGTGCGCTGTGGTGAAGATGACGTGACGAACGATGTCGTCGGCCTTCAACTTGGCTCCAGTGACGCCTTTTCCACCTCGACCTTGGGTCTTGAAGTTGGAGGCATGAACGGCCTTCACATACTGAGCCTCGGTCATCACCACGACGAGCTCGGTGTCGTCGACCAAGTCTTCGACACTCATCTCACCGGCATCGAGAGCGATCGGACACACACGCGGTGTGGCGAACTCCTCCTTGATGGCCAGAAGTTCGTCCTTGACCACGGTTCGCAACTTCACGTCGTCGGCCAGGATCGCCTGCAGGTCCGCGATGCGCTGCGTGAGTTCGGCAATCTCTGATTCGAGGTCGATGCGCGACAGGCGGGTGAGCTGGCGGAGCTGCATGTCGAGGATGTCGATCGCTTGCACCTCGGTGAACTCGTAGGGCTTGGCCATCAACTGGTTCTTGGCGCTCGGCGCGTCTTCGCTCTCGCGGATCAACTTGATGATCTTGTCGATGACGTT
>RFSV01000174.1 GCA_009923785.1 Acidimicrobiia bacterium
CGACCATCGTCGCATCGGGCAACGCACCCGGTTCGAAGTCGTTCCACACGTTCACGACGTCACGGCCGCCAGTGATGAACGTCGAACCAGAGAGCGCGTTATCCCACGGCGCCTGACCGAACACGTACACAACATCGGCCAACGTGCCGGTCTCAGTCGGCATCGACGTCCACACATGCAACTGACGGTCGTAGTCACTCGTCGCGAACAACATCTCGCCATCGGAGGCCAACACCGGGTTCTGGATGTAGCCGTCGCGAAGCAGCGACAGCACATCGGAATCCTCAATATTCAATGCGAAGTCCGGATTGCGATTGGCGACATCGGCCGGATCGGTGCTCGCACCCACCCAGGCCGTCACCCGGTTGCCGTTGTACTCAATGAAGAACACCGAGTCACCCGCGACCACCACATCGCCGCCGTCGCCACCGAGATAGGCGTGGAGACCCTGCTCGCCGCCGGGCGTGCCCTGACCGGGCACATTCATCGCCTGCGTCTGGATACGGGCAGCAGCCGTCGCATCATCAATCGGGAACTGCTCCCAGACATGCACCGACTCACCACCAGCCGCCAGTGCGATCAACCCGTCGCCCAGCGCCTCACCTTGGTACCAGTCAGCGAGACACCCGTCGGGTTCTCCGATCGGCAGGCGATCGACCCACACATGGGTCTGCCGGCCGGCGTTCGGTGAGTTCTGGTCACCCATTCCCCAACACGACGGGAACCGCCCATTCTCATCACCGATCAAGAACGACGATCCGTTCGAGGTGATGTTTCGAGGAGTGCCGACTGAGTCGGAGGATGTCACCCTCGGCCGCTCGGTGCCGGTAAACGGGAAGGTCTCCCAGATCAGGATCTCGCCGCGTCGCGTGTTCGTGGAGATCAACGTCGTGCCGTCGGTCCACAAACCCCACGGCCACGGGTCGCCAACCCCGAGACGCTCAAGGTCGACGATCACATCGGCCGGAGCACCATCGGCGGTCGGTGGCGTGTTCCAGATCAGGATCCGGCCGTTCTCCGTGTCGGCCACCAAGATCTTGCCGTCGGGCGTCATCTCAACCGCGCCCGGCCAGTTCATCTCCGCGGGGCCGTCACCGGGCAACGTCGTCGAATGATCGGGTTGACCGAGCACGACATCCGGATCCGTCGGGCCGGTCGGGATCGAGTTGTAGAGCAGCACACGATTGTTGAACCGGTCAGC
>RFSV01000175.1 GCA_009923785.1 Acidimicrobiia bacterium
AAGTTGACCCAACTCCAGACGAGTTTCTCGATCAACATGGTCGCCCTGGTCGACAGCGTGCCTCGCACGGTCAACCTGCGTGATGCGATCGATGGTTATGTCCGGCACCAGATCGAAGTCATCACCCGGCGGTCCAACTTCCGTCTCGACAAGGCTCGTCGCCGGGAGCACATCCTCCAGGGCCGGGTCAAGGCCCTTGACGTCATCGATGAGATCATCGCCCTCATCCGCGGGAGCGAGGACGCCGCAGCCGCCAAGGCCGGCCTCATGGATAAGCCGTATGAGTTCTCTGAGGCGCAGGCAGTCGACATCCTCGACATGCAGTTGCGCCAACTGACGCGGCTCAGCCGGATCGATATCGAGAAGGAACTCGACGACCTTCGGGCCAGCATCGCTGAACTCGAGTCGATCCTCGCCGACGATTCGAAGTTGCGGGCCGTCATCAAGGAGGAGTTGGGCGCGGTCCGCGATTCGTTCGCGACCGACCGGGTGTGTGAGATCACCTATGACGAGGGTGAGATCTCGATCGAGGATCTCGTCGACGACAAGGAACTCGTCGTCGTCATGTCAGAGGCTCAGTACGTGAAGGCGGTGCCGGCCTCGTCCTTCAAGACGCAGGGCCGCGGCGGTCGTGGCGTGTCGGGCGGGAAACTCAAGCAGGACGACATCATTCGTCACGTCATCTTCACGACGGCGCACGCGCACCTGCTGTTCTTCTCGAATCGCGGTCGCGTCTATCGGCTTCGAGCGATGGACATTCCCGAGCGAGAGCGCACCGCGAAGGGCATGCCAATCGTCAACCTGCTGCCGTTGCAGGCCGATGAGTACATCCAGGCGATCATTGACACCCGTGACTTCGCGGGAGAGCGTTTCTTGTTCTTCGCGACGAAGAAAGGCACGGTCAAGAAGACGGCGTTCGATGCCTATAACTCGAGTCGCCGCGATGGCCTGATCGCCATCAATCTCAACGATGACGATGAACTTGTGCGCGTCATCGAGACTGGTGGAACCGACGACATCTTCATGGTCGCGCACAGCGGCATGACCATTCGGTTCAACGAAGGCGATGTTCGAGCGATGGGTCGGTCGGCGGCCGGTGTGAGGGGCATGAAGCTCAAGTCGGCGGACGACCGGGTGGTCTCGGTCGACGTGGCGCGCGACGACACGGCGATTTTGATCATGACCGAAGCGGGTTACGG
>RFSV01000176.1 GCA_009923785.1 Acidimicrobiia bacterium
GCATGATCGACGCCTCCCGGGAGGCGATGGGCGGTCGAACGTTCACCCGGGAGAGCTTGGCCGACTTCATCGCCGCCAATCTGGTCACCGTGCTCGGGCATCGTGAGCTCTTCCTCTATGTCACAGGAGGATCGACCGAGCAGACGGCGCTGTCGCGACTCTCGCTCGCCGAGCGTTCGGCCACCCCGTTGGCCCGGGCTCTCGAACGCTGGCGAGAAAGTGCTGGTCGTGATGCGGCCGTGGCCGGATCATGGGCGTATGCCATGGTCGGGATGCTTCAGATGGCGTCGCTTTGGGTCATCGACGACACCTCGCCTGACCCTCGCTCGGTCGCCGATCACCTGGCCGAACTTTTGTGGTGGGGTCTGGCCGGAGATCGGCGATCGGGCTAATTTACGAGGGGTAGATAAGACTCGTCACCAAGTGTTACTGTCGTCACAAGGGGGGAAGGTCATGACATCTCATGACAATTACGAAGATCTGACCGAGTGTGCGCTCACACCGGAACTCGAAAAGAAACTCGTCGAGTCGCTCGGCGAGTGCGTGTTCATGTGGGCGAACAGCAAGGGTGAACCATTCGGTGTGGTGATGTCGTATCTACCCAAGGACGGCAAGATCTGGCTCACGGCCGCCGAGACCCGCAAGCGCATTCCGGCTCTCCGTCGAAATCCGCGAGCGGCGATCTGCATCAACTCCACCGGCTCGAAACTCGGTGGCGGGAAGACGGTCACCTACAAGGGCAACTGCTTCATTCACGACGACCGTGAAACGAAGGACTGGTTCTACCCCGAGTTCGCTCACCGACTGCGCGCCGACAACCCGGATGCTGCAGAAGCGTTTCGCAAGTTCCTCGATTCACCTGGTCGAGTCATCATGGAATTCATCCCTGACTACTCACTCACGTTCGACGCCACTCTCATGTGGGCTCGTTCACCAGAAGTCGTCCAGTAACACCTCGAACATCGCCAAAGGAGTCACAACATGTCGATGACCGAAGAAGTCCCGGCCCACCTTCAAGGAAACGGTCGCCCCGTCACCGAAGAGGTGACTCTCACCGATCTGAAAGTGATCGGAACCGTGCCGGCCGAACTCGACGGCCGCTATCTGCGTAATGGTGCCAATCCGCTCACGGGAATGAGTGCCCACCCGTTCTTCGG
>RFSV01000177.1 GCA_009923785.1 Acidimicrobiia bacterium
CGTGATGTCTCCACCGCGCTTCACCTTCACGAAGTCGGCTCCGACATCGGCCGGATCACACTTCAGATTGGTGGCCAGATCGGCTCGAGGCCCGTACGTGAACACGTGCGGATGTTCGAGCAGTAGCAGGTGCTGCTCAGTTCCGTTCTCGAACAAGCCGTGCTGGAGTGCCAACGCCTCGCGGTACGCGACTCTTCCGAGCCACCGAACCCGGAGTGGTCGTTGCGCAGCCATGATCAGAGTTCGGCCGACCAATCCCGTGTCTCGAGGATCTCCTTCACGCGCACGAGGAAACCCGCCGCGTATGCGCCGTCATAGGCGCGGTGATCCCAAGTGAGTGCAAGATTGCCCACCGGATGAATCGCAATGCTTTCGTCGCCGTTGCCGTGCGACACCACAACCGGCTTGCGCACGATCGCATCGGTGGAGAGGATGCCCACCTGCGGCTGATTGATGATCGCCATGGTCAGAACCGACCCGGCCGAACCGTTGTTGGTGACCGTGAAGGTGCCGCCAGAAATCTCGTCGGGACCAAGTTTGCGACTGCGGGCACGTGACGCCAGATCGTTGATCTCGCGGGCGATGGCGCGCAGACGCTTCCCTTCGGCACTGCGTACCACCGGAACGAGCAGACCTTGGTAATCGAGATCGACCGCCACGCCCAGATCGACGTAGCGATGAACGACGAGATCGTCGCCACTGATACTCGCGTTCATGTGTGGGAAGTCGGCGAAGGCATCGATGACGGCCCGGCAGATGAACGGCAAATAGGTGAGGCTGAATCCCTCTTGTTCCTTGAATTCGGACTTCGACTTCGAACGGGCAGTGTCGACATTGGCGTAGTCGACCTCGACCACGCTGAACGCATGAGGGCTCACATTTTTCGACATGACCATGTGAGCACCGGTCGCCTTGCGAATCTTCGACAGCGACACCACTTCGTCACGCTCGCCGACGCGCACGACCGGTGCGGCGACACGCGGTGCAGACGACGGAGCAGGTGCGGGGGTCGGAGTTGGCGCCGGAGCAGCAGCGGGGGCAGCCGCGGCAGACGGGTGACGGTCGATGAAATCGAGGACGTCTTCACGCGTGATTCGCCCGCCAGGACCAGTGCCCACCAGTTGGTCGACGTCGATGCCATGTTC
>RFSV01000178.1 GCA_009923785.1 Acidimicrobiia bacterium
CAGGCGGCGGAGGCATCGGGTCGTACACCCCGCGCTCTCGCCACTCCTCCGACCGGGCCGCCGCGAGATCCAGATCGGCCCACAGGTGATCCGACGGCACGAGGTCGGGACGCTCACACGGATCAACAATGTCGACGTCGTGGGAACGGGCCGTTATTCGCCACGTGCGGTCGTCCACGTCGACCGACCAGCGCCCGCACGACGGACAGTTCAGTTGCGCCATTCCATGCGAGCAGCATCTTTGTAGAGGCGCTCGATCTCGTAGAAGTCGCGAGTTTCCTGGGCGAACACGTGAACGATCACGTCGCCGTAGTCGATGAGCACCCACTGCTGCTCGCGGTGACCTTCGACGCGCAGCGGCGCACGGTCGAGATCCTCCTTGATTCGCTCTTCGATGTGATCGGCGATCGCTCGGACGAGTCGCTTGTTGGAGGCCGATGTGATCACGAAATAACCAGTGATCGACAGCAGATCGCCCACGTCGAAAATGATCGTGTCGGAACCCTGTTTGTCGTCGGCGGCTCGTGCGGAACACACGGCCAGGTCGAGAGACTCGTTCATTCATCCTCCGGAACGGTGGTGGTAGGTGGCAACTTCGATGCCGCTACCTCGTCGAGGCTCACGCCAGCGGTCTCTTCCAGGAATCGCACGAAGGACTCGCCGAGCACCACCCGCAGGTCGACTCCGGCGACTCGCTCGGTGGCCTTCTCCCACTGCACCTCGTCGAGAAGGATCGTGAGTGGTTCGGCCATTCCCCGGTCGGTTTCATCCGAGTAGTAGATCGTGGTCATCTCAGGGGTCGGTGTCGTGGTGTTGCGCACCAACAAGACATTGGCCCCCATGTACAAAAGTCGAAAGACGGCCTGACGCAAGATTTCCGAATCGGGATACGAACTGTCGACTTGCAGACTCAACGTGGGAAGCACGGCGACCATGGCGCTCGGAGCCACACTCGCCAGCACCATCACCACCTCGCCGTAGTCGTAACCATAGAGATCGATTCCCTCGGGATTGGTGTTCCCCTCCGGTACGGCCTGGTAGCCGATCTGCCAGACACGTACAGGGCCAGCAAAAAGGGCCGACATGAACGTGGCCATGTCGGCTGGCGTCTGCGCACCCACATCGGGAATCACCGGAACGGGAG
>RFSV01000179.1 GCA_009923785.1 Acidimicrobiia bacterium
CGCGTTGTTGGCTTTCGTACAGCACGACATCAAGAAGGTTCTGGCGTATTCCACGGTGTCGCAGCTCGGCTACATGATGCTCGGACTGGGCGCCGGCGCATCATCGACAACGTGGGTCACAACGGCTACCAGGCGTTCATGATCGTCGGACTGTGCGGCGCCTTCCTGACGGCGGCTTACATGGCCCGCGCCACGTATCTCACCTTCTTCGGTGAAGCCCGCGGCGCGGCCGCTGGCGAGCACCACGACGAGCACGCAACCGATCACGCCGATGATCATGCTGATGATCACGGTCACGACGTGCACGGTCACGATGCACACGACGATCATGGTGCCCACGGTCCGCACGAGAGCCCGAAGTTGATCACGATCCCGCTCGTGATCCTGGCGTCGCTCGCCATCGTCGCCGGCTTGGCCAATGCCACACCGTTCGGATCGAGCTGGGAACGTTTCAAGAAGTACGTCGAACCCAGCCCGGCCTACGTGGCGGCCGAGTCGACCATGGCATCGGGACCGGGCGAGGCGATCACCGTCGTCGGCTGGCCGTCGGCGTCCGAGGGCGGCGAAGGCGAGGCCAAAGCCGGTTGCTCGTACGAGACGCCACCCGTCGGAGAGGTCTGTTACTTCCCCGCAGTGAGCCACGCCAAGTTCAAGTGGAGCAAGGGTCTCCTGTCGCTTGGCATCGTGGCCGTCGGTTTGGTTTCGAGTTGGGTCTTCAGCGTCCAGTACTACACGCGGCGCAACCGTCGGCTCGTCGGTCTCACCGAACGCAGTCGAGTGCTACGTGGTGGCTACTTGTTCCTCTGGAACAAGTACTACCTCGACGTTCTCTACGAGAAATTCATCGTTCGTGCCGTCGCTTATCCGATCGCTCGAGCCGCTAATTGGTTCAACCAGAACGTGATCGACGGCGTGGTCAACGCCTCGGCTCGCATCTCCCGTCGTGTGGCGGGCTGGGTGTACCGCAATATCGATCAGCGCGTCGTCGACGGCGCGGTGAACACCTCGGGCGCCGCGGCCCGGGGGACGGGTGGGGCTCTTCGCCCCATCCAGTCGGGCAAGGTCAATCAGTACGGAGCGCTGCTGTTCGCTGCGGCCGCCATCGGCGCTCTCGTACTCGTCATCATCAACACCTGAGGAGACA
>RFSV01000180.1 GCA_009923785.1 Acidimicrobiia bacterium
TCTCATGGTCGATCGCTCGGCCTTCGATCGCATCATCGAATCGGGCGGCTACATCACGGCTCCCACCGGAGGTGCACCCGACGCCAACCTCATCCCGATCCCGAAGCCGGTGGCCGACGCGGCCATGGACGGCGCCGCGTGCATCGGTTGCGGAGCCTGCGTCGCTGCGTGTCCGAACGGCGCCGCAAACCTTTTCACCGCTGCCAAGGTCTCGCACCTGAACCTGCTTCCGCAGGGACAAGCCGAGCGTTACAAGCGGGTCGAGAACATGGTCGAGACGATGAGCGAGCACTTCGGTTCGTGCACCAACCACGGTGAGTGCGAAGCGGCTTGTCCGAAGGAGATCTCGATCGACATGATCGCTCTCATGAACAAGGACTATCGCGCCGCCAAGTTCAAGAATCGCAAGGAACTCTCGCGTAACTGATTCTCTCGACCGCTACGACACCGTGGTCGTGTAACGGTTGGTGGCCACCACGTCACCGCACTCCAACGTGAGATCGAGTGTGATGTCTCCCGCCGTGTAGGGCGCGCTGATCGTCACCGTCCCGATGTAGCTGCATTCGTCGGCGTCGACGTCGCCTTCCCACTTCCACTCGCGCCGCACGCCGGTGGAGTCGATCACCACTGCGGTCACCTCGACGTCTTCGAGCGCATGATGCAGATCGCTCACGGCGTGGATGTCGAGCGTGATTTCGTCGCCGGGGACGAGTGACAGCGGTGGGCGATCGGCCACGACGATCACTGGTCGGCAGGCCTCCGCCACGGCGGTGTAGCCGAGCTTGGGTTCTCGCCGGTGGTCGAGAACACTCCACGACACCATGGGCATCGCATCGTTCAATGCGAAAAGGCAGAAGCCCCCTGTCGGACGATATTTCAGGCGACGCAGTGTTTCGATGTGATGTTTGAGAAGATCGGCCTGATACACCTGCGTCGCCATCCGCCACTCGTCGAACGATGAGAACTCCGACGGCGGAACGTGGCGATCGAAGATCTCTTTCTGTAGTCCGTGCTCGCGACGCAGCTGTTCCCAGTCGAGATGAGGCCAGTTGCGAGAGTCGATGAAGTCGCTCGACTCAGGGACGGCCTGAGCTCCGAATTCGCTGACGAAACGAACG
>RFSV01000019.1 GCA_009923785.1 Acidimicrobiia bacterium
TCGCCGCCCTCCATGGGACTACGGCCATTCGGACCGCGGCGACAGAGTGCTGGAAGTTCCGACGTCCCGGGCGGCGAAAATGTCACTGCATGAGGCGAATCGAGCACTCGTGAGTTCCGTCATCTCCTCCGAACGAAGCCTCCCCGAGGTATTCGATCGCTGAAGAACGACACTCGAACGGCGGCATCGTCGAGAGATCGTCGAGCACGTCGATGAATTCTGAGACCTCACGGCCAACTACATGTAGGGTGCCGTGCATGCGTCGTCTGCTTCTCATGACATCTGTCGCTCTGATCGGATCTACCTCACTGATCGCCTGCGGTGGTGACGATTCGTCCTCTGGTAGTTCTGGTGTCTCGATCGAGGAATTCTGCGCCAAGATCGACGATCTCGAGAATGCACTCGAACCCGATGACATGGCTTCGGCGGTCGCTGCGCTCTCCGAACTCGTCGACTCCTCCCCGTCGTCAGAGGTGCGAAAGGCGCTCGAAACTCTCATCCCCGTCATCACGAAGATGGCCGACATCGACGAGAACGACCCTGATGCCATCGGAGAACTGATGGGCCTCATGATGGATCCCGACGTCATGGAAGCCGGAACGGTTCTCGAAACGTTCGGCGCCGAGCAATGCGGGTTCAGCGAGTCCTGACCATCAGGCGATCGCTCTAACCGATCGAAGCCGTTGCCACCAGGTGAGCGACGAAGACCCCGACCAGAATCCCGCCTTGCCACCGCCCGAGTCGCGATCCTCGCCACGGCCACATCAGCACGCAGGCCAAGGCTCCGAGCAAAAGAGTGACCCCGACCGCTGAGCCGTCGACGTCGATCTCGCTGATCGAGGAGGCCACGCCGACGATGAACATGGTATTGAAGATGTTCGAACCGACGAGTGTTCCGACACCCAGGTCGGTGTGACCGCGCCTCACCGACACGAGAACCGTGACCAATTCGGGCGTCGACGTCGCCACGGCGACGAGCAGAGCTCCGACGACGAAATCACTCCAACCGAATCGGTCTCCCACTCCTTCGGCCCCCACCACGATTGCTCGTCCGGCCACGACGAGAGCCGACAACCCGAAGCCGACGCGGATCCACACCTTGCGGCGACTCTCGGTCACTTCGTCGATCGTCAGCGACACCGGCCGGGCCAGGACCCTCGACAACCACGCCACGAACACCAGAAGAAGAACGACGGCCTCGACCCGCTGGAGGCGACCATCGAGGATCATGACCGAGACGACGATCACCGACACCGCGCCCCAAGGAAGATCGCGCTTCAATTCGGCTTTGGCCACGAAAAGCGGGCGTGCGATGACTGCCAGCCCGAGGATGAGACCGAGATTGGCCACGTTGCTTCCGGCCACGTCGCCGAGCGCGATCTCGGACCGACCGTCAATCGCCGACGCCACAGCCACGGCAAGTTCGGGACTCGAGGTGGCGAACGCAGCCAACGTCGCACCTACGACCCCAACCGACAGGGAATGCACGCGCGCCACACCAACCGCACCCTCGACGAATTGCGAGCCGCCCACGGCAGCCAGCACCAGCCCGATCAGGATCCAAACGAAATCGATGACGTCACTCCTTGTGCCGTTCGCGCTCGGTGATCGCATGTGCGAGGGCATGCGCTCCCACCGGCACGGTGACGAGTTGAAGAACGATCACCGCCAGCAACTTGGTGATGGGGCTCCAGGTATCGAACTGAAGGATTGCACCGGTTCCACACATCACCACCCCGAGAGTGGCCGGTTTGGTGGCCGCATGCATTCGGGAGCGAGGATCACCGAGTCGCAGTAACCCGATCGACGCTATGAGCGCAAGACTCGAGCCGGCGATCAGAAGAACGGCCGAGACAACGTCGAGGGTTCCTGCGATGACGCCGATCACTCCGAACCCCTTTCGATGAAGCGAGCAATGGTGACCGCGCTCAAAAAACCGACCACGGCCAGAGCCAAAGCGATGTCGAGAAAGGTGCCGGACCCGTCGGCCGACGCCCAGACCAGCACGCCGCAGATGATCACCGACGTGAGGACGTCGAGGGCCACCGCGCGATCTTCCAATTCCCCAGGCCGAAGGATACGCACGAGCGTCAGGGCGACACCTGCCAGCAGGATTCCGATCGACACGTACGCCACGATGATCATTGAATTTCCTCCAACACCAGAGCATGGAGCACTTTGTTTTCGAGTTGTGACATATTCCGGCGGAACGACTCGTCGTCGATTCGCCCGAGGACGTGAACCTTCAGAAGTCCTTCTGCTGGATCGACGTCGACCGTCATGGTTCCCGGAGTCAATGTGATGAGATTTCCCATCAAGGTCATGGCTGTGGCCGATCGAGTGGACACTCTCACCTCCCGTACCGATGCCTCGACTCGTTCGGGACGGGGAAAGAGCACCGCCACGACGACCGTCCACGTGGAGACAGCCAGATTCACAAAGACGTATCCGGCGAGAACCAGTGCGCCGACAGGGCGAATTCGCTTCACCGATGCGCGGCCCGACGGGAAGAGCTGAATGAGAATCGTCGCGACGATCAGACCGCCGATCAGGTTTCCGACGCTCGCCTCGCCGTACAACGCCACCCAGAGAAGGGTCAGACCTCCAAGACGCAGGATCATGGCCCAATCACCGCTCTGACGTATCGCGCTGGTTCGGTCAGTTGCCGAGCAGCAGCCTCGCAATAGTCGAAAAGAGGACCAGCCAAAGCTGCGATCAACAAAGTGACTGCCACCAGGAGAACCGTCGACATGCTCATGAGACGGTGATGGCGAAGAATCCCGACTCGACCTGCGGCCGGCTTCGGATCGACATCACCCCAGAAGAGCCCCGTCCAAATCTTGGTCATCGACACCAGGGTGAACAGGCTGACCACGATGGCAACGATCACGACGCCATATCGCGCCTCGTCGAAACCTTCTCGCACGAGAGCGAACTTGGCCAGGAATCCGGAGAACGGCGGAAGTCCGGCCAGGCTCAGTGCCGGGATCAGGAAAAGCACTGCGAGTGGGCCGGATCGATGAATGAGTCCACTCATGCGATCGAACGAACTCGATCCGGCTTCCTTTTCGATGATCCCTTCCACCAGGAACAAGGCCGTCTTCACCGGAATGTGATGAAGGAGGTAGAAGACCGCCGCTGCCAACCCGGCCACGGTTCCGAATCCGATACCCATGATCATGTATCCGATCTGACTGATGATGTGAAACGAAAGGATGCGTTTCATCTGGGTGTGCGACATCGCTCCCAAGACTCCGATGAGCATGGTTGCACCACCGATCACCAAGAGCAGCTGCTCTTGCCCTCCCGGGAACAACAGGGTTTCGGTGCGAATGATGGCGTAGACACCCACCTTGGTGAGGAGCCCGGCAAAGACGGCCGTCACGGAACTCGGAGCCGTTGGATACGAGTCGGGAAGCCAGAAGAACAGTGGGAAGACGGCCGCCTTGATACCGAAAGCCACGAGTAGCAACAGGTTGAGACCGAGTGCCACCGAATCAGGAAGCTCGGCCAGTCGTTGCGATAAGACGGCCATGTTGACCGTGCCGGTGGCCGCAAAGATCAAGCCGATACCGACGAGGAGTATCGAGGACTCGACGACATTGAGGACGACGTATGTCGTACCCGATCGAATCTGAGCGTTGATTCCCTCCAGTGTGAGGAGGACGTAACTCGACATCAACAGAAGTTCGAAAGCGACGAAGAGGTTGAAGAGATCGCCGGCCAAGAACGCCTGCGCAATACCCGCGACCAGCACCAGGTAGGCCGGCAAGTAGAGCGGGGACCGTTCGTCGCTCGCTCCTTGTCCGATGGCGAATACGAGAACCATCAGAAGTACTGCGGACGCGATCACGAGCATCATCACCGACAAGCGGTCGGCGACGAGTGTGATGGCGATCGACGATCTCCATCCACCCATGGCGGTGACTTCGATGGAGTCGGACCTCGCCACGTGCACCATGGCGACCACAGCGACCGCAAGATTGACGCCGAGCACCACCATCGAGATCGTTCGCTGGAAGGCGCGGTCGCGTGCGACGAGAAGCACACCTGCTGCCAGAATCGGCAGAACAATCGGGACAGCCAGCCAGTTGTTCACGATTCGTCCTTGCGCCGGGCCACTCGTCGGTCTTCGACGTCGTCTTCGACGATGTCGTTTCCGTCGATCGTCCAGTTGCGCCAGGCCAAGGCCAGCATGAAAGCGATCAAGGCGAACCCGATCACGATGGCCGTCAGAACGAGAGCCTGAGGAACCGAATCGGTGGTATCGGTTTCACCCACGATCGGAGCTCCACCTGGACGACTGGAAACCGTCACGATCAGAACGTTGATGCCGTTACCGATCATGGCCACACCGAGGATGATCCGTGTCAGGCTGCGGTTCATCAAGAGGAACGAGCCGGTGGCGAAGAGGACTCCGATGAGAAGGGCGTAGGCCAGGCTCATGTTCCATCTCCCAGGGGATCAGATCCCAGATGCACGAGAACGGTGAGGACTGCGCCGACGACGAGGAGATACACGCCGAGATCGAAGAGGCTGGACGAGACCACCTTCACGGTACCGATCACGGGCAACGAGATCTTGGCGATGTCGGACGACAGCGCCGGATCACCTGACAACAAAGGAACGGCGGCGACGACCGCCGACACGATCAGCCCCAAACCGATCAGGCGACTGGGGTTGACGATCGACGAGCGGCGCACGCGCAGAATTCCTCCGGCTAGATACCGCAGGACGAATGCCGACCCAGCGATCAATCCACCGGCGAATCCTCCTCCCGGTGCATTGTGTCCACGCACCATCACGTAGATGGAGACCAGCATCAGAGCGCGAAACAGCCAACGATCGGCCTCGTCGAGAACGGTGAGGCGCTTGCCGATCATGCGACCACCTCGTCAGCCGACGCGGCTTCGATACGACGTTGACGTTGCGCCATTCGGACCAAGTTCATGACTCCGATGGCCGCAATGGCGAGGACGGTGATCTCACCCAACGTGTCGAAGCCGCGGAAGTCGACCAGGATGACATTCACGATGTTGCGCCCGCCTGCCTCGGGCTCGGACAGAACGGCATACTCCTCCCCGACCGATGTCCCGGTTCGCGCGTCAAAGACCTGAAGTGCAAAAAGGGTCATGGCGGCACCAACGGCGAGCGACACTACGAGTCGAAACACCCGAGGCACCCACGACGGCGAAGGGTCGAAGCGGCGCGGCATCTGACGAAGGACGAGGAGGAACACGACGAGAGTCAGGGTCTCGACGAGTAGTTGGGTGAGGGCCAGATCTGGGGCACCGTGCAGAGCGAAGAGCACTGCGACACCGAATCCGACCACTCCGAGCATTGCGGCTGACACGAAGCGATGTCGAACGATGACGAGAGCGATCGATGCTGCGCACACTCCGATAACGATGAGAGCCTGCTGCCAAGAATCGGCGATCACCAGCCCGTCGACGGTGAGATCGCCGGCCCAGAAGATTGCGACGACGAGAGCCGCCAGAACCACCGTCATCGTGGCCACCAGGTAGACGACGAGCGAACCGGTCTGGCTGACCGCCGTGACTCGGCGCGAGATGCTGAGCACCGATTCGTACACCACGTCGTACGCACGTTCACCGTCGATCGGGATCGTTCGATTCCATTCCAGTCGTCGCGTCGCTCTCCAGAGGGCGGCCCCGCCAGCCAGGATCCCGAGAGACGTGAGGAATGCGGCGTTGACACCGGGCCACAACACCAGATGACCCTTCGCCGCGGCATCGAGCGACTTCGCCGGACCACGAACCAGGTCTCCCAGAACTCCGGGGACCAAACCACCGATGATCGACAGACCCGCCAGGAGGACGACGGGGCCAACGAGCAGCCAGCCGGGTCGGTGCCGCACGTCGGAGTCGACGGCGTCGGAACGACGTCCGAAGGTTCCACTGATGAATCTCAACGTGTACATGACCGTGACGACCGAACCCAGCACGACGACAACGAGCGCAATGTTTCCGAGGCCGCCGACGTAGTGATCGGAGTCGATCAGTCCGACCAAAGCCTTCTCCTTGGTCGCGAATCCGAGGAGTGGAATGACACCGGCCATCGACAGCGCATTCGCTACGGCAAGTGCGGCGAGCCATTTCATCTTTCGACCAACGCCCGACAGAACGGTGATGTCACGAGAGCCGAACGTGTGGTCGACGACTCCCACTCCGAGGAACAAGCCGGCTTTGAAGATCGCGTGGGCAACCAAGTGAGCGACACCGGCGTAAGTCAGCGACGGCGTGCCCAGGCCGAACAGAATCATCATGAAGCCCAGTTGCGAGACGGTACCGAAGGCGAGGAGAAGCTTGATGTCGTTCTGTTTGAGGGCACGCAGGCCACCGATCATCATGGTGAGGCCGCCACAGACGACGATCGACCATCGCCAGAATTCGCGATCGCCAAAGATCGGGGCCATGCGGGCCACGAGGACGATGCCAGCCTTCACCATCGTGGCTGAATGCAGATAGGCACTGACCGGCGTTGGTGCCGCCATGGCGCCGGGAAGCCAGAAGTGGAAGGGGAACTGGGCCGATTTCGTGAAAGCAGCCAGCAGAACCAAGACCAGCGCCGCGTTCACGACAGCGCCAGCTGGAGGTGATTCGGCCAAGGCGGCGAACGAGGTGGTCCCCGCTTCGACTTGGAAGAGAGCCACCGCTCCGAGAAGTGCCAATCCACCCATCCCCGTGGTGAGCAACGCCCGCAGAGCTGATTTGCGCGCTTTCTCGGATCGATCGTCGAGCCCGATGAGGAGGAACGAGAAAAGCGACGTCATCTCCCAGAACACGAACATCGTGAAAAGGTCGGCACTCAGCACGAGACCGGTCATGGCCCCGGCGAACAGCACGAAGACGCCGGCGAATCTGTTGAATGTTCGATCATGGTCGAAGTAGGCCGCGGCGTAGGCGAGGATGAGCGCACCGAGCCCGCTCACCACGAGACCCATCACAACGGCAAAACCGTCGAGTCGTAGGTCGATCGTCAGCCCGAGATCGCCGATCCAGGTCCAGGTCTCGTGAATTTCCTCGTCTCGACGCGCCAGGGCGACCATGGCGATGAACGCCGTCAACAGCACCACCACACCGCTCGACACGGCGAGACGCGACACCCGGACACCGACGGCGAGAATCGTCAGTCCGACGAGAAAGTGGGCGAGAACGACGGCAGTCATGGGGGATCCGATGCCGACCAGACTTCCCGGCTCACCAAGCACCCAATCTACCTGGTAGCAGTGCCTACGATCGTGCCGTGAGCGACGAAAATCGCCCGTCACGAGTAGCGATACGACGAGCCGAACCAACTGATCTCGAAACTTTGCTCGTGATGGTTGCCGAATACTGCGCCGCCGACCATCACGACTACGACATCGTCACGACGCGTTCGGCTCTGGCTCCACTACTCGCCGACGATCGACACGGGTCGGTGTGGTTGATCGTCGACGATTCATCGAGTGATCCTGTGGGCTACGCATGCGTCACGTGGGGCTACTCGATCGAAGCCGGAGGGCCCGAGGCCCTCTTCGACGAGATCTACGTTCGACAGCAAGGTTCCGGAATCGGGACCGTCGCCATGCGCTTGGTTCTCGAAGAAGTTCGTCGCCTCGGCTACGCACGGATCTACCTCGAGACCGAAACGCACAACGAACGTGGGCGACGCCTCTACCAACGCCTCGGTTTCATCGCCGAAGATTCGGTGTGGATGAGCCTCGACTGGCGTGAGTGACACCTCACTGCGATCACAGCTCGTAGCAGAAACCAGTCAATTCTTCGCTGAGCTCCCAAAGTCGTCGCGCTACCTCGTCGTTTCGTGCCCTACGACTCGGAGTCTCCTGGCGAGGTCGACCAAAAGCTAGAAAACGCGGCCCGAAGAACTCTCCTCCGTTGACAGCGGCCGTCGTTGCGTGGACCACGGCGGTCGCTCCTCGATCGGCCGACCGCGCGACCACCGGGAAGAAGGTTCGAATGACCGAGTTGGCGACGGAGGTTCCCGTCTTGCCGATCTCGGTGCTCGCCGTTCCCGGATGGCACCCCACCGATCGCACACTGTCGTGGTTTGACTTCAGACGTCGGTCGAGCTCACGCGAGAAAAGCACGTTGGCGAGTTTCGACTGGAAATAGGCACCCCACCTGTCGTAGCGCCGATTATCGAACATCACGTCGTCGAGCTGGAGACGACCGGCCCGATGACCGAGACTCGAGACCGTCACCACCCGTGAGCGCTCGACTCGCCGCAGGACCGGGAGAAGTCGTCCGGTCAAAAGGAAATGCCCGAGGTGGTTGGTTCCGAACTGTGACTCCCAACCTTGTTTCGTCGACGATCGGTCGAGTCCCATGACCCCTGCGTTGTTCACCAGGACATCGATCGGGCGGTCGTGCGGCCATGTCGTGGCGAAGTCGTTGATCGAGTCGCCGTCGGCCAGATCGAGGTGCGCAACCTCGACGATTCCGGTGGGTATCCGCCGTCGAATCTCCTCGGCCGCCCTTTCGGCTTTGTCGAGATTGCGACAGGCCATGACCACCTGATGCCCGTCGGCTACCAGACGTCTTGTCGTGGCCAGACCGATGCCACTGTTCGCGCCCGTGACCACCACGACTCCCACGTCGCCAAGTGTCTCACGGACATGCCGACACCCTCGGGACCGTGGTCAGTAACCTCGAAAGTCGATGTCCGACCTGAGCAAACGCCCGTGGCTCTACGGTGGAGTCGGTGTCGTGGCTGCCGCCTGCATCGTGGCCGCCGTGATCTCGTCGGGTTCGAGCGAGATGGTGTCGTCAGATGACGTCGCCGACCTCGCCGAAACGAACGACAGCACGACCGCAGTCGACAACACGACTCTCGACGTCACCACTCCCAACGAGTCAAACCTGGTCGTCGAAGGACTCGTCGTAGCCGAAGGTGAGGACCTGGTCGGCGCCGACCCCGCATCGGTAGAAGAGTGCACACTGACGCAGCGCGGTCTGGGTGGTGGCTCGAGTGGATCGGACGTGATCTGCCTCCAAGAGGCGCTTCGCGAGGCTGGATATCTCGATCGCAATCCCACCGGAACCTACGACAACCAGACAGCAGCCGCTGTTCAGGCGCTGCAGACCGACCGTGACCTCTACGTCGACGGTCTCGTCGGTCGCGAAACAGCATTGTCCCTCGGTATCTGGCCGGACGAACAGTCACTCGTGGTGCGTACTCCCGCCCCCGAACCGGGAGCCGTCGATCTACTCGGCTATCCCCTCTCGAGCGTTGCGTCCGCCGGAGTCGATACCCCACCGCTTCCCGACAACTCGGGAACGGGCCGCCGCGTCGTGTACTCACGCGCCGGACAGCGCGTGTGGGCCGTCGACAGGAACGAGGTCGTCATTCGTTCGTGGCTGGTCTCGGGCAGCAAGTACAACAACGAACTTCCTGGTACTCACGAGGTCTACAGCCGCTCCGAGATGTCGACGGCCTGGAACGGCAAGGCGTGGCTGCCACAGATGATTCGGTGGCTGCGCACTGACATCGGCCACATCGGTTTCCACGCAATTCCGCTCCATCGCGAGGACGATTCCGCGTATCAGACCGAGGATGAACTCGGCCAGCGTCTGAGCGGAGGCTGCCAGCGTCAGGCCAATGCCGATGCGGCGTTCTTGTGGGATTTCGCCCAGGTGGGCACCAAGGTCGTGGTCGTCTAACGATCGAAGAGAGCGGTGAGACCTGCTTCGGCCATCCCGGTATCGAGGCGCTCGTCATGTCCGATCGCGCTCAGATAACTCACCGACACGTAGTCGTTCTCGACGAGTCCACCGTCGGTGTCACTTGGCAATTCGACGGCCTCCCCCCACTGCATACGGACGTAGTACGAGCCGTCGTGTCCGGTCTTGGGTTCGAGCACCGCTGTGCTCATCCGACGTGGCGGCTCGTGACCGATGCGACCGAGGCGCCAGCCCTTCATGTCGTCGACGTCCTTGTTGGGAACGTTGATGTTCACGACAACCGGCTTCGCCGGCATGTTCGACACGAATCCTTCGACGAATGTTGCCGCGACGTCGGCAGCCGACTCCCACTTCTGGCCGACCAGCATCTCGTCCCAACCTTGGCCCTCGACGCCGAATCCGGTGACGGCCTGACTCACTGCGATACCCGACACGAGCCCGTTGCGCGCAGTAAGCGCTGCCCCGACCGTTCCTGAGTGATACACCGATCGGCCCACGTTGACCCCTGGGTTGATTCCCGACACCACGAGGTCGAAGGGTTCGCCGAAGGCTCCGAGTCGGGCGAACATCACGCACAAAGCCGGGGGTCCGGTGACTGCCCAGGCCTCGTCGATGCCGTCGACCGACGCCCGGTGGACTTCGGGCTTAATGAGATGCAGCGCGCCGAGGGCGGCACCAGCACCCGAGAATTCACGATCGGGAGCGGCGATCACCACCTCGCCAAATGGACGCATCGCTCTCGCCAGAACGTGTAATCCCACCGAATCGATGCCGTCGTCGTTGGTGAGGAGAATTCGCATGACCCCATCGTGCCTCACGTCGGGTGTCAGCCGGGCATCGCCCCGGTCAACGGCCGGTGAACTCGGCCGGACGACGCTCGAGAAACGCCGCCACACCTTCTCGATGATCGTCGCTCTTGAACGAGGCCGACATCGCCGAGGTGTGGCGCCCCATGTGATCGGCCACCGACGACGTCAGACCTTCATAGGTGAGCTGCTTGATCAGTCGGTGGGAATGCGGCGATCCAGCCGCCACCCGTTCGGCGAGCTGGCGAGTCACGTTTTCGAGGGCGTCCGACTCGACCACGTCGAGTACGTAGCCAAGGCGCAGCGCCTCGTCGGCATCGATCATGTCGCCGGTGTACGTGAGTCGTAGAGCGTTCTGAAGCCCAATGATTCGGGGAAGAAGCCAGGTGCCGGCGCCAGTGTCGGGCACGAGACCGCGATGAACGAAATTCCATGCGAAGCGCGCTCGGTGTGTGGCAATTCGTAGGTCGCACTGAGACGTGAACTCGGCTCCCATTCCGACGGCGGGGCCGTCGACGGCACAGATCGTCGGCTTCGCACACTGAACGAGCGGCCACCACTTGTCGGTCTCTTCGGCCGAACCGCGAAGTCCACGTTGCTCGCCCGGGATCGTCGACAAGTCGGCGAGGTCAGTTCCGGCGCAGAACGCCCCGGGTACTCCGGTGACGATAAGAACATTGATCGCATCGTCAGCCGACGCCTCACCCACTGCGGCGATGAAGTCTCCGAGCATCACGAAGGTCATCGCATTCTTCTTCTCGGGACGATCGATCGTGATCGTTCCGACACGACCGTCGCGTTCGTAGCGAATGTGCGACATCAGGGAGCGAGAGTCGACTCGGGCACGGCCACGGTCATATCGGGGGATTCGGGATCGGGGGCCAACGTGGTCGTCGTGGTGGTGGTCGGCATCTCGGGCTTCTCGTTCTCGGTCTCCGGGTCGGCACCGTACACCCACACGCGTGTTCCCTTCGGAACGAGGCCTGACTCCCAGATCATGTCCATGGCCGACACGCTCACGCGCACACAACCATGCGACGCCGGATAGCTCGGAATGCTGCGCGACCCGTGGATCGCGATCCCACCGTTGAAGTACTTCGGTCGATAGATCTCGCCGAGGTCACCTTCCCACCAGCCCTCCGAACGTTGTCGGTTCACCGTGAAGCGACCCGAATCAGTGATGGACTTGCCGAGTTCCCATTGCGTCGGGTCCTTCTGGTTCTGCTCGAGATACCACTGTCCGTTTCCGGTGGACGTGTTGAGCACCCATTCGACGCTGCCATTGACGACGATCATCAAGATCTGGCGGTCCTTGTCGACTTCGACCACTACTCCTTCTCTCACGACATCGTCGAGTTGCGATCTCGACACCGGCTTCTCCGACACCGCCGTCAGCGCGAGTGCGGTGGCTTGGTCAACGGAGCCCGATGCCTTCAGACCGTGATACTTCTGGAAAGCCATCACGGCCTGCTTGGTGGTATGGCCGAATTTGCCGTCGACGGCCACATGCCAGTAACCGGCTTGGAGGAGTCGCTCTTGAACACGTCGAGTTCCTTCGCCGTTTCGGGCACCGCTCGCCTCGAGAGGGGCAGCAAGGGCGGGAACGGCCAAAGTTGTCGTTGTCGTCGGCGGCAGAGTCGTGGTCGTTGTCGTCGAAGTCGTGGACGACGTGGTGGACGATGTCGACGTGGTGGTCGATGTTGCAGCCACCGAAGGTTCAGTGACGGCCACCGTCGACGGAGCTTCGGCATCGGCCGCCGAACAGGCGACGACGAACAACGGGATCAAAATGGTCGCTGGACCAGGCAATCCACGTCGCGGCTTCACAGGATCATCACGGTACCGATCTTCGTAGCCCAGGTGTTGGCGACCTTCGCTGACTCGACCAGGTGTTCGCCATACCCTGGCGACATGTCGAAGCCCACGTTCACGATCGAATACACCCAGCCGCGAAGCAGGCTCTCCACCCTCTTCCGGGCGGTTCTTTTCATTCCGCATTACATCATCGAGTACGCCTGGCGTGTCCTTGCCCAGGTTCTGGCGTTCCTCCAGTGGTTCGTCATCCTGTTCACTGGTCGTCGCAACGAAGGAATCTGGAAATTGCAGCGCGCTTATCTGGGTTACGCGGCTCGCGTCTGGGCGTACTACGGGCTGAGCTTCGACAAATGGCCGAATATCGGCCCCGAACCGAACGGTGAACCTACGAAGTTCGAGTTCGAGTACTCCGCCGACGCCAATCGACTCACGAATTTCTTCCGGTTCATTTGGCTCATCCCCACTCTTGTCGTGGCGATCGTCGTGATGATCGTCGCAGTGATCTGCGTCGTCCTGTCATGGTTTGCGATCATCCTTACCGGCAAGCATCCTCGCAATCTGTTCGACTTTCTGGCCCGGACCCACGCTTTCATGGCCCATCTTCAGGCCTGTGCCTTATTGATGAGCGACGAACGCCCGAAGTTCTGATCGATCGGGTCATGGTCGTCGGGGCCGGTCGTGGCACGATAGGTACGTGACTTCCCGCACCGTTTCGGACATCTTCGACCCGTCGGCCTGGGACGAGGTCCCGGGCTTCTCGTTCACCGACATCACCTACCACCGTGCTCGCGCCCACGGGACGGTGGCCTGAGGTTCGCAATGCCTTCCGTCCTCACACAGTCGACGAGCTCTACACGGCACTCGAACATGCCCGGCAGTCCGTCGACGTCGGTTGCGTCATCCTCACAGGCAATGGCCCGTCACCCAAGGACGGCGGTTGGGCTTTCTGCAGCGGTGGCGATCAGCGCATTCGTGGACGTGACGGCTACAAGTACGCCGAAGGCGACACCGCCGAGACGATCGATGCCGGCAAGAGTGGCCGCCTCCACATCCTCGAGGTCCAGCGGCTCATTCGCTTCATGCCCAAGGTTGTCATCTGTGTCGTACCCGGATGGGCCGCCGGAGGCGGTCACAGCCTGCACGTCGTCTCCGATCTCACACTGGCCAGCCAGGAGCACGCGCGCTTCAAGCAGACCGACGCCGACGTGGCCAGTTTCGACGGCGGTTTCGGCTCGGCGTATCTCGCTCGTCAGGTCGGCCAGAAGTTCGCGCGCGAGATCTTCTTCCTCGGGCGCGAGTATTCCGCTGACGATGCGCATCGCATGGGAATGGTGAACGCCGTCGTGCCCCACGCCGAACTCGAGTCCACCGCTCTGCAATGGGCGGCCGAAATCAACGGCAAGAGTCCGACGGCCCAACGAATGTTGAAGTTCTCCTTCAATCTGATCGACGACGGCCTCGTCGGCCAGCAGGTGTTCGCCGGCGAAGCCACGCGACTCGCATACATGACCGATGAAGCACAGGAGGGACGACTGTCGTTCCTCGAGAAGCGCGATCCCGATTGGTCGCCCTTCCCCTGGTATTACTGAGCGGGCGATGACTCGCCCTGTGATCGTCGTCGACTCCCCCGACGATCCCCGCATCCAATCCTTCCGACTCCGCGAACGCGAGCTGCGTCCGCGGCGACTACCCGACCGAGTACGCACCGGCATGCGGCCCGAAGACCTCGAGAGGATCGATGCCGGCCTGTTCGTCGCCGAGGGGGATCTGGTCGTCGAACGTGCGCTCCGAGCCGGATACCGAGTTCGGTCGGTCCTCACCGATGCAACTCGCCCCTCACCGATCGTCGAGTGGATCGACGAATCCGTCGAAATCTTCGCGGCGTCGCAAGAAGCCCGTCGAATGCTGACCGGACTCGGGGTCGCGCTCGACATCATCGCCCTCTTCGAACGTCGTCCCCTCGTCGATGTCGATTCCCTTCTCGACACAGCCCGGCGAATCGTGATCGCCGAACGGGTCGACAATCCGACAAATATCGGCGCAATGGTTCGTAGTGCGGTCGCTCTCGGCGCGGATGCCTTCGTTCTCGATCACGAGAGTTCCGATCCACTCGCACGTCGAGCCCTCCGGGTTTCGATGGGAACGTCTCTCCTTCTTCCTCACACTCGGATTCGTTCGATCGACCGACTTCTCGAAAACATGCACGAGCGGGGATTCGAGACCTGTGCGCTCACCCCCGATCCGGACGTCTCGTCCATCCACGAAGTCGGGAGCCGGCTCGATGGCGCCGCTCGGGTCGCACTGCTCCTCGGATCAGAGCGTGACGGACTCTCCGAGAGCACCCTCCACTTGGTGCGCCACCGCGTCCGAATCCCGATGAACGACAGGATCGACTCGCTGAACGTTGCCGCAGCGGCAGCGGTGGCCTGCTTCGCCCTCTTCGGCCCGACCGATAGCTGACGACGGCTTCAGGTCAACAACGGAACCAGAGCGTCGCCGTCGAGGTTCACTCCGAGCCACCGATCACCGTCGTCGCCGTCCACCAGGAACGACATGACGATTCCGCCGGTTTCGGCCGCTAGCCGAAGAAGGTCCTCGAAGCCCGGGAGAGCGAAATCCACGCTCCACGTCGCTTGCACCGGCGTGCTCATGATCGAGATCAGTCGAACGAATCGACGACCACCTTCACCGAGCCTCAATTCGGCGAAGGTCGTCAGGTCGCCCACGCCGTCACGAGCGATTGTTCCCACGAGATCGGGGAGTTCTGGACGGGCGTTGGCATCGAGTCGAACGACCGGATAGACCTCCCCGGCTTCGTCCAACAGCGTTCCGGCCGATCTGATCACGAGGGGCTCCCCCATCACATCCTCGTCTCCAACCGGCACTCCGTCAGTCTGGTTGCCGAACCGTGGGGTGCGAAATCGGACTCGAACCAGCAGACTTCCGGGGTGCCCGGTACTGGCGTTCTCCTGCTTTCTTGCCCCGATCAACGAGGTGTCGTCGCCTCGGTTGCCGAGTTCATCGCTTCGAACAACGGCAACATCGTGCACGCCGAACAGCACACCGACGAGGTCGAGCACGTTTTCTTCCAGCGCGTCGAATTCGAACTCGAAGGTTTCGGCGTCGGACGGGACGACATCCTCACCGCATTCTCTCCTGTGGCGTCGAAATTCGACATGTCGGTCGATCTGCGCTTCACTGACGTGAAACCTCGGATAGCGATCATGGCGAGCAAGCAGCCGCATTGCCTGTTCGATCTGCTCACTCGCTGGCGGGCCGGCGAACTTCCCGCCGACGTGGTTGGAGTCATCGACAATCACCCCGACCATGCCGATCTCGTCGAACACATGGGAGTCCCCTACTTCCACCTTCCCGTGTCACCCGGAGCCAAAGAGCAGCAGGAGTCAGAGGTTCTCGACACACTGGCATCTCTTGGAGTCGATCTGGTCGTGTTGGCTCGATACATGCAGATCCTGTCTCCGCGGATCGTCGACGCATATCGTTCGCGCATCATCAACATTCACCACTCGTTCCTCCCGGCTTTCATCGGAGCCAACCCGTATCGCCAAGCTCACGATCGCGGCGTGAAGCTCATCGGAGCCACTGCGCACTACGTGACCGAAGAACTCGACGAAGGACCGATTCTCGATCAGGAAGTCTCCCGTGTCACTCACCGTGATTCGGTCGCCGAACTCACACGCAAGGGTCGCGACCTCGAGACGATCGTTCTGGCACGAGCGGTACGAGCCCACCTCGAACATCGGGTTCTCGTCTACGGACGCAAAACCGTCGTTTTCGGCTGAGACAACGCTTCGTCGTCTCCGTTCAGGACTTCGGAGCCGAGATCGGTAGACCGGTGTCGTTGCGCAAGTGTTCGGCGGCCTTCGTGAAGTAGGCCATCATCTCACTCGCAACGTCGGGGTCCGCACACACCACCTCGACCGCCCGAGCCATGTGCACCAACCAACGATCTCGTTCGAGAGGCCCCACTGTGAATGTCATGTGGCGCATCCGGAGACGCGGATGGCCGCGCTCCTCCAAATACGTGGTCAGACCGCCCCAGTAGTGGGCGAGGAACAGCGAGAGTCGTCGCTTGGCCCCGTCGAGATCGGAGTGGTCGGGATACAGCGGCCACAACACCTCATCGACGACCACGCCCCGATAGAACTCGTCGACCAGGCGTTCGAAAAACGGCAGGCCGCCGACACGGCCGTAGAGGTCGTCGATCACGAGAACTGCGGATCCTGCCAGTCCGGAAAGACGTCAGGTAGGCCGTCACTCACCTTCACGGGGAAGTCGGCGGGTCTCTTTTCGAGGAAGCTCATGACTCCTTCGCTCGCGTCGGCACTCGCTCCACGGGAGTTGATCGCCCGAGAATCGACCCGATGCGCCTCCATCGGATGGTCGGCGCCCAGCATGCGCCACAGCATCTGGCGAGTGAGCGCCACCGAGACCGGCGCCGTACCGTTGGCGATCTCGAGCGCGATCTCTCGAGCGACGTTCATGAGCTCGTCGCCGGCGTGCACGCTGCGCACCAGGCGTCCTCGGAGCGCTTCTTCGGCACCGATGATTCGACCGGTATAACACCACTCGGCGGCCTGTGAGATCCCGACCAGGCGGGGTAGGAACCAACTACTCGCCGCTTCGGGGACGATGCCCCGCTTGGCGAAAACGAACCCGAACTTGGCCCCGTCGCTCGCCAGTCGAATGTCCATTGGCAAAGTCATCGTCACACCGACTCCGACCGCCGCACCATTGATCGCTCCGATGACAGGCTTTTTCGACTCGAAGATGCGCAAGGCCACCAGCCCACCACCATCACGTACAACCCCTGACTTCGCGGCCACGTCACTCCCGCCTTTGGCGAACGTCTCGCCACCACCCGACAGATCGGCTCCGGCACAGAACGCTCGACCGGCGCCGGTGACGATCACGGCCCGCACGTCGTCGTCGGCATCGCTCGCGTCGAAGGCGGCGATCATCTCTTTCAACATGCGGTTGGTGAAGGCATTCATCTTGTCGGGCCGGTTCAACGTGATAGTCGCCACGGGCCCGTCGACGGAATAGAGAATCTCTTGGAAGTCCACGTGCCGACCCTAAACGATGGTCGGATTGACGTCAGACGTCGAGGAAGCGGGACGCAGCGATTCCAGAACCCACTGCCCCGGCCAAGGCTCCGATGAGAAGCAAGACCAGCATCACACCGCTCACGTATCCGTCAGAGACCACGAGTGCCGCCAACTCGGTGTCGTTGAAGTCGTCGACCGCTCCCGACCATGCCGAGTTCAGGCCCCAGAGCCCACCACAGGCGAGCACCCCGCCGATCAGACCCTGGAGCAGCCCCTCGAGCATGAAGGGGATCCGAATGAACCAGTTGGTGGCACCAACCAGTTTCATGACTTCGATCTCCCGCCGTCGAGCGAACATCGCTGTTCGGATGGTGTTCCAGATGAGTCCGACCGCAACGACCAAAAGAATGATCGACATGGCCGTCGTTGCCACACGGATGAACTGAGACACCCTCGACACGACGTCGAAGACGTCCTGCGCGTAGGCGACTTCCTTGACTCCGGCCAACTGGCGGAACTGCTCACCCAACTCACGTACGAGCGACGAGTCTTCGGCAATGGGAACAACCTTGAACTGCGACGGAATGTTCTCGGGCGTGAGAAGTCGCAAAGTACCCGGATCTCCTGCGAACAACTTCTCGGCTTCGGCGTAACTTTCGGCCTGATCGAGGTAGCGCAGCCGATCGACGTCGATCACCGACGGCTGGGATCGAAGCGCGTCCTCGACCAGTTGGATCTGTTCGACGCTCGCATCGGAACGGATGTACACGATGAGCTCGACGTCACCTTTCCATCGGGTGAGGAGATTGTCGAAAGCCCGCTGGATCAGAAACGTGGAACCCACGAGAAGGAGCGACACGGCCGAAGTGACGATGGCGGCCGCAGTGAGGGTGACGTTCCGGCGAAGACTGGCGAAGGTTTCGCGGAGCGCATAGCTGATTCGAGCGAGCATCAGTCGTACACCCCTCGCTCCTGATCGCGCACGATGATGCCCCGATCGAGCTGGACCACTCGACGTCGCATCATGTTGACCACTCGGGTGTCGTGGGTGGCCATGACCACCGTGGTGCCGGTGCTGTTGATGCGCTCGAGAAGACGCATGATGCCTTCACCCGTCGTCGGGTCGAGGTTCCCTGTCGGTTCGTCGGCGAGAAGGATGAGTGGGCGATTGACAAACGCGCGGGCGATCGAAACACGCTGCTGCTCACCACCGGAGAGCTGATGCGGAAAGCGATCGCTCTTGTCGGCTAGACCGACCAATTCGAGAACTGCCGGGACTTGCTGTCGAATGACATGACGTGGACGTCCGATGACTTCCAGTGCGAACGCCACGTTCTCGAAGACCGTCTTGTTGAGCAGCAATTTGTAGTCCTGGAAGATGTTGCCCATACTCCGACGTAGAAACGGAATCTTCGACTCGGGAAGGTCGTTGATGTTCTTGCCGGCCACCCAGACCGACCCCTTCTCCGGGACCTCCTGGCGGTTCATCAACCGAAGCAACGTCGATTTGCCCGAGCCCGACGGACCAACCAGAAAGACGAACTCGCCCTTGGGGATCTCGAACGACACGTCACGTAATGCCGTGACCTCGGCGCTGTAGGACTTGGTGACGTTTTCGAGGCGAATCATGGTGTTCCTGCGAGCGAGAGGGTACCAGTGTCCCTCGGTCAGGATTCGTCACCGGCTCGACGCCAGCGCAGGTAACCCTCCATGAATTCGTCGATGTCGCCGTCGAGAACTCCCTCGACACTCGACGTCTCGATCTCGGTTCGAAGATCTTTGACCATCTGATAGGGCTGCAGTACGTACGAACGAATCTGACTTCCCCAACCGACCGTCGCCTGCTTGCCGGCGATGCGATCGAGTTCGGCCTGGTGTTCTTCTTCGATACGCGACGCGACCATCGCTCGGAGGCGATTCATCGCCTTCTCGCGGTTCTGCAACTGACTGCGTTCTTCCTGTGACGAAGCGACGAGACCAGTGGGCTCGTGGATGAGTCGAACAGCCGACGACGTCTTGTTGACGTGCTGTCCGCCGGCGCCAGATGCGCGGAACACTTCCATCCGGATGTCGGCCTCGTTGATCTCGACGTCGGGATCGTCGATCACCGGCCACACCTGAACTGCCGAAAAACTGGTCTGTCGACGACCCTGATTGTCGAACGGGCTGATGCGCACCAGACGATGAGTTCCTCGCTCCGACGTCATGAGTCCGTAGGCGTACCGGCCCTTGATGGTGAATTCGGCCGACATGATTCCGGCCTCGGTTCCGGGAGACACGTCGTCGACCTCGACTTCGAACCCTCGGCGCTCGGCCCAACGCGAGTACATCCGGAGCAGGATCTCGCTCCAGTCCTGAGCGTCGACGCCTCCGTCTTTGGTGTTGATGTGCACGATGCAATCAACTTCGTCGTGTTCGCCGGTGAACAGACTGCGTAACTCGAGCCCGTCGAGTCGGCGAGCGACCGATGAGATTCCCGACTCGATGTCGGGCTCTTGACTGGAATCGTCGACCTCACGGGCCAACTCGTGCAGGACCTCGACGTCTTCCACGTCACGGGAGAGAACTTCGTATTGATCGAGATCACCTTTGGAATTGGCGTACTCGGCATTCAGCTTCTTGGCCCGATCCTGGTCGTCCCACAGGTCGGGGCGCGACACTTCGATCTCGAGTTCGGCCACCCGTGCCTTCAACTCGTCGACGCGCAGGTAGCCGTGCGCTTCGCTCAGGCGTCGTCGCAGATCGCGAAGGTCGTCGGTGAAGTCACGCATGCGTCAGTTGGCGCCGTGGCACATCTTGAACTTCTTGCCCGATCCGCACGGACAAGGAGCATTGCGCGGCGTCTTCGACCACTCATCGTTCACCACAGTGCGCGGCTTGGCAGGTGTGGCCGGCGCAGCAGCCGGCGCGAGTCCGGCTTCGATAGCCGCCGACTGCGCTGCCGGAGTGGCTTCCGACTTGGTCTCCTGCACGTTCTTCACCGCGAGATCGGGCGCGTCATTGCGCACGACCTGTACGTGCATGACGTAGCGCACGAAATCTTGCGCAATTCCCTTCATCATCGACCCGAACATCTCGTAACCCTCTCGCTGCCATTCGGCGAGAGGGTCCTTTTGCCCCATGGCACGCAGGTTGATGCCCTCTTGGAGGTAGTCCATTTCCTCCAGGTGTTCACGCCAACGCTGGTCGATGATGCGCAACATCACCTGACGTTCGACGTCGCGCATCACAGTGGGTGTGAGTTCGGCCTCGCGTCGCTCGTAGTAGGCCGTGGCGTCAGCCATCACCAAGTCGTACATCTGATCGGTAGTACCGCAACCGGCCAGTTGGCCCTCGGTGATCTCGTTCGGCCAGAAAGTCTTGATTTCCTTGGCGAGACCGTCCAGGTCCCACTCGTCGTCGACTTCGCTCACACAGTGTGTTTCGATCAACGAATCGACGGCTTCGGCGAGGTATTCGAGTCCGGCCACCTTCAAGTCGAAACCTTCCAGGATCTGATCGCGCCGCATGTAGATCACCTTGCGCTGCTCGTTCATCACCTCGTCGTACTTCAGAACGTTCTTGCGAATCTCGCCGTTTCGTTGTTCGACGGTCGTTTGAGCACGCTCGATGGCCTTGGTGACCATCTTGTGTTCGATCGCCTCGTCATCGGGCAGAGCACGACCCATCACCCAACTGAGCGCTCCCGTGGCGAAGAGTCGCATGAGCTCGTCTTCGAGGCTCAAGTAGAAGCGAGTCTCGCCTGGATCACCCTGACGGCCGGATCGGCCACGTAGCTGGTTGTCGATACGCCGGCTCTCGTGGCGCTCGGATCCGATGACGTAGAGGCCGCCGAGCTCACGGATGCGATCTCCCTCACCTTTGCATTCGGTCGAGAATTTCTGCAGGTGCTCTTGGTATCGAGCTTGGGCACGGGCCCGATCGTGCTGATATTCCTCGGGCATCTGATCGAGTGGCATGGGCAGGGCGAACTCGTCGGTGAGCGTCGACGGATCGAATCCTTCGGCCAGCACTGACCGGCTCGCCAGACCTTCGGGGTTGCCACCCAGAAGAATGTCGACTCCGCGTCCAGCCATGTTGGTGGCGACCGTGACTGCACTGAGGCGCCCGGCCTGGGCCACCACTTCGGCTTCACGAGAGTGTTGTTTGGCGTTCAGAACTTCGTGTTTGATGCCTCGCTTGGCCAGCAGCTTCGAGAGAACTTCGCTCTTGTCGACGCTCGCCGTTCCGATGAGGATCGGCTGGCCGACGGCGTGTCGCTCGACGACGTCGGAGATGATCGCGTCGAACTTGGCCTGCTCGGACTTGAAGATGAGATCCGGTTGATCGACGCGGCAAATTTCGCGGTTGGTCGGAATCGGAACCACTTGCAAGCCGTACGTGTTCATGAGTTCGGCTGCTTCGGTCTGAGCAGTTCCGGTCATACCCGCCAACTTGTCGTACATCCGGAAGTAGTTCTGCAGCGTGATCGTGGCGAGGGTCTGGTTCTCCTCTTTGATCTTCACGCCTTCCTTGGCTTCGACGGCCTGATGGATACCTTCACTCCAGCGGCGGCCTTCGAGAATACGGCCGGTGAATTCGTCGACGATCTTCACCTCGCCGCCCTGCACGATGTAGTCCTTGTCGCGTCGATAGAGCTCTTTGGCCTTCAAGGCGACCTGCAACTGATGCACGAGATTGCGCTGGACTTCGTCGTACAGATTGTCGACACCGAGCTCTTGCTCGACAGCTTCGATACCGGCCTCGGTCGGCATGACGACTCGCTTGTCCTCTTCGACGTCGTAGTGGACGTCGCGCTTCAGCGAACGCACGATGGAAGCGAATCGGTAATACAGCTGAGCCGCATCAGCGACTCGTCCCGAGATGATGAGCGGGGTACGAGCCTCGTCGATGAGGATCGAGTCGACCTCGTCGACGATGGCGAACACATGACCACGTTGGACCTTGTTCGCCTTGGTGCCGGCCATGTTGTCGCGTAGGTAGTCGAAGCCGAACTCGTTGTTGGTGCCGTACGTGATATCAGCCGCGTAGTTCGTCCGCTTCTGGTCGGGACGCTCCTGATGTCCGGGGATGACGAGACCCACGTCGAGGCCGAGCCACCGATGGATCTGCCCCATCCAGACCGAGTCACGGCGGGCCAGATAGTCGTTGGTGGTGATCTGGTGTACACCGCGCCCCGAGAGACCGTTGAGATAGGCCGGGAGGGTCGACACCAAGGTCTTGCCTTCGCCGGTCTTCATTTCGGCGATCCACCCGAAGTGAAGGGCCGCACCACCCATGAGCTGTACGTCGTAATGGCGCTGGCCGATCGTGCGCCGGGCGGCCTCGCGCACCACGGCGAAGGCATCGATCAAGAGATCATCCAGTGATTCACCTCGGTCGAGTCGCTGGCGGAACTGGTTGGTCCGGTCGCGCAAGGCGTCGTCGGACAAGGCGGCGACCACTGCCTCTTCGGCATTGATGTCGGGAACCAGGCCCTCCAGAGCCTTCAGTTTCTTGCCCTCACCGGCCCTCAGAATGCGATCCAGGATTCCCATGCGAGGGTCGAGCCTACCGTTCGCTCCCGATCGCCCTGTGGTCGCCCCGTCGGTGTCGATTCGGGACGAATCGTCGTCACCGGGAAGACTCATCGCATGGCGAGCACCCCTGAGACGAGCGTGACCACCGTGATCTTCGATCTGGGTGGCGTCCTGTCGTCGTCTGGTCGGGCCCTCGATGTCGTCAAGAGGTTTCCCGACCACCCGGCCGACGAGGTCATGGCCGTCATGCTCGGCGACTACGCCGCCGACACCGATCATCCGTGGCACCGACTCGAACGCGGCGAAATCAGCCTCGACGACTACCGGTCAGCTGTCGGTCGCCTCATCGGTGAAGCAGGGTTCACGATGCGAGAACCCGAACCGTCGACTCCTCGCCAAGGATTGAACTTCGAATTCGTCCGCAGCGACGACATGTTCCGACTCGTGCACGATCTACGTGACCATGGTTGCCGGCTCGGGGTGCTGACCAACAACATCCGTGAATTCCGCGACCGCTGGCGCTCGATCATGGACTTC
Source organism: Acidimicrobiia bacterium (assembly GCA_009923785.1). Taxonomy (GTDB): domain Bacteria; phylum Actinomycetota; class Acidimicrobiia; order Acidimicrobiales; family Ilumatobacteraceae; genus Casp-actino8. The sequence goes on from RFSV01000019.1 coordinate 23,451, forward strand.
GACACTCTGTTCGACGATGTCGTCGACAGCCACGAAGTCGGTATGCGCAAACCCCATCGATCGATCTACGAGCTGTCACTGTCGCGTCTGGGCGCCCAACCCCACGAAGCGGCGTTTCTCGACGACATGGAAGTGAACGTCCGAGCCGCCAGCGCGCTCGGGATGCACGGCGTCTTGGTGGAACTGGATCAGAGGCCAGCCATCGAGCGCGTGCGGTCTCTCGTCGGCCTCTGAGTTCCGCGGTCGGCATCTCGCGGTCGGATCACCACGTTGGGCCGACGATGTGAAGAGCCAACTCGTGACGTAGGGGTTGATGCCACGGCAGCCAAGGTCACGTCTCCCCAACCCGATGCCGTCAGTGCATGAGCCGCGGCGCGAAGTGTCGCCCCGGTGGTCACGACGTCGTCCACCACGAGTACACGGCGCGGACGGCGCGTATCGAGAGCCCGAAAACGCGGCCCCGCCAGTCGAGCCACGCGAGAACGCCCGGTCTGGGCGACTCGGGTCTCGCGTACGAGAAGGCGACGGCATGGGACCCCCAATTCGCGCGCCACGTGACGCGCGATGACGGCCGCCTGATCGAATCCACGATGTCGACGACGGGATGACGATGTCGGCGCCCAGGTGACCACGTCGATTCGCATGTCGGTGTCGGACCGAACGGCGTCGGCCAACTGTCGTGCAAGTTCCCGGGCGAAGGATCGTCGGCCGCCGTACTTCATATCGACGACGCGGCGCCGGACGTCACCGTCATAGGCCAATGCCGACAGGATCGGGCGGAAAGTTTCGTGGGGTTCGCGTTCCATGGAGCTACCTCACCATGTGGGTGTGGCACGGGCTCCGATCAGAGGTCGGGACGGGCACCTTCCCAGAGGGAGCGGATCTCGGGTTCGGGATCGTGCAAAATTGCAGGCTCGATGTCGAACACCCGCGTTGCGCGGCGCGCCAAGCAGAAGTGCGGCCAATCCAAGGTTCCGTCGGTGGCGAACGACACCAACTGTGACGACACGTCACGGGCCAGGATCGCGCGCTCCGGCGCGTCACCGGTGAACATCGAGATGCCGGCGGCGTCGAGGTTGTCGAAGGTGAACGGAATGTCCACGGCATGACACGAGCCGAGTACTCCGCCGAAGGCGGGTGTGGGCCACGTGAACCAATACATGTGCGACGTCCCGCCGTTGGTTGCGTGCTTCTCGGCCAGTCGAATGGCACGTTGACGGAAGCCTTCGTCGCTCTGTGCGGCCATCACGATCTGCGCGTCGTTCTCGCCCGGACGATGGCGGCGATACACGTCGACTGCTTCACGTCGCCCCGGCAACATCGTCGCAACCATCTTTTCCATCTTGTCGCTCGTCATGTTCTGTGCATCAGGTGTGAAGGCGCCGAACAATCGGTTTTCGTCGCGCGTGGTGCCGACGACGAGTCGGGCATCGCTTCGTGCGGCCAAGTCGACGATGTCACCGGGGAGATGGGCGCCGTTGGCCGTGGGCGAGAAGAAGTCGTACGCTCGGCTGCTCTCGCCGATGAGTTGCTTCTGCGCCTCGAGCAACTGTTCGGCGGTCATCGACGACAATGCGCGATCGTCGTCAACGTTCGAGAGTTCGAGGAAGCGGTCGGCGTGCATGTCAGCGCGTTCGACGCATCGATACTGACCGATCGACGGACTCATCGACCACACGCGACGGAAGAGCCCACGGGCATCGGGGCTCGCCATGAGTGCCACCACACTCGATCCGCCGGCCGATTCACCGAAGATCGTCACGTTGTCGGGGTCGCCGCCGAAGCCTTCGATATTTCGTCGCACCCACCGAAGCGCCTCGATCTGGTCGCCGATCCCGAGGTTGTTCCCTCGCCAAAAGCCGAACACTCCGAGCCGATAGTTGATCGACACGACGACCACGCCGCGACGAGCAAGGGCCGCTCCGTCGTACCAGGGTGACGACCCCGAGCCGTTCAGGAAGCCCCCACCATGAATCCAGACCAGGACCGGCATTCCGACACGCCCGTCGCCAGGGATTTGGACCGACAGGCTGAGGCAGTCCTCGTCCATCGGAGGAAGGGAGCCCCCCATCGCCGATTCGATGAGGCCGGGTTGCTGATGACAGATCGGGCCGTGTCGACGGGCCTCGCGGGCCCCTGACCAGGACTTTTCTGGTTCGGCGGAGCCGAATCGGGGGGCGGTGGCGAAACGAACGCCGAGGAAGGAGAGGGTGCCGTCGGGTCGCTGGTCACCGACCAGTCGGCCGTCGGCCAAGACAACTTCGGTCATGCGCGCAGAGTAATCGGACAAAAGTTGCCAGATCCGGGTCCGAGACGTCTCGTGAACGACATGGATCACTCACTCCACCCACCGCCGGTGAACGAGGGCTCGACCCCGCGCCAGGCGGAACCTGAACCCAACCTTGACGGAACACTTTCGAAGTGGTTTCGACGCTTCGCTACACTCCGAAACAGACCTGGTGGCATGACCAATGTCACCCAGACGCGAAAGAGGGGCACGATGCGTCGTTTGTCCGCAATCTTTTTGGCCGCCGCCGTCGTCTTGACGGCTGCTTGCAGTGGCGGTGACAAGAACTCGAGCGATACCTCCGACGGCGGCTCGCGAACACTCTTCCAGCCGGCCGGTGTTGTGGGGCCCGACTCGTTCGCGCCGACCTTCGCTGTCGCGTCGTACGACGTGGATGCCTCGAGCCTCACGAGCGGAACCGTGTCGGGGTCAGCCCCCGGCTTGTACGCCGGTCGTACCTACGGCGGTAGCGGACAGAACATCTGCGACGTCGAAGCGATGATCAAGTTCCTCACGTACTACGAGGATCGCGGTCGCGCCTGGGCCGACATCCAGGGCATCGAGTTCGAGAATCTCGAGACGTACCTCCGCAGCCTCACACCGGTCTTCGCGTTGCAGAACCTGAACGTGCAGATGTTCGGATTCAAAAACGGCAAGTCGTACGGCTACGACGCCGTGATCGCCGCCGGTACGGCCATCCTCATCGACGATCAAGGCATGCCGCGCGCCCGTTGCGCATGCGGCAACCCGTTGCTCGGACCGAGTGAGGACGCGCCCGAGGGCACCGACACTCCCCCAGGTGAGGACGGCGAACCCGAAACACAGGACTCGGTTCCTGGTGACGACTCGGTCCCTGGTGACGACACAGTCCCCGGTGACGACACAGTTCCCAGTGACGACTCGGTCCCACCCGGAGAGCGTCGTGAGCCCGAATGCCCCGAAGAGTTCGAAGGCAACACCTACACCGATTCCGAAGGTGTCACCTGGACCTGGGTGAAGGGCAATCCCACCCCGGAAACTTCACCGGGCGGCGCGAACTGGTTCGATACAGACAGTGGCGTCTACAAGACGACCCAAGATCTCGAACCGGGATTCATCGACTGTCCGGAACCTGGCCGTCAGCGAATCCCACAGGATGACCCGGACTGCCCGGATTGGAATTCTCCCCCGGTCACCTACACCGACCCGAGCGGTGACATCTGGGTTTTCGATCCAGCGGGTCCCGCGTGGATCAACACATCCGACCCCGAGGCCAACAAGGCTGACACCACCGAGGAGCTCCCTGGCTACACCGATCTCTGCGATCCGCAAGAAGACGTCCCCGATGAGTCGTTCGAACCGCAGTGCCCCAATCAGTACCTCCACGAGGAGTCGAACTCGTTGTCCTGGACGGCCTACGTCACCCAAGGTGGCGTCGTGTGGACCTTCAGCCCCTTCGCTCCGCGAGGCTGGACCAACCAGGCGACCGGCGAATTCATCGCAAGTGACGATCCGTCGGCCATACCCGGCTACGACCAAGAGTGCCCACCGGCCGACCGACAAGGTCGTCCGTGTCCCCCTATTCACCCCGACTACCAAGAAACCTGGGTGAATCCTGAAACCGGCGAAGTATGGGTATACACCGTCGACCCGTTTATCGAGAGCCTGGTCTGGGTCAGCGAGCTCGACGGATCGACCCGTACTGCGTTAGCTCTTCGCTTTCTGATCTGCCCCATCGACATCAACTGGGATCCCGATGGCGAACCCGAGTGCCCGCCCGGTAAGCCGATGCGCAACGACACGTGGGTCGACACGAGGGGTAACACGTGGGTCTACGCGGCCAACAGCGGTGGAGCCGACGGTTGGGACAACATCTCGACCAACGGGATCGAGAATCTCCGAACGAGGGATCTCCCCAACCAGCCCGACGACTGCTTGCCGCCGATCGACGAGCGTCCGTGCCCGCCGATCGTGAACGTGATCGACGGCACCGTGTGGCACGGCAGCAACGGCCACGTGTACATCTACTCCGCAGCTGATAGTGGATGGGTCGACAACACCGATCCCGATTCGCCGGTCATCGCCTACACCGTGCTGTTACCCGGCTATCGCGACGACTGCCTCCCGCCGTGTCCGCCTCCCTCTCATTCTCGAAAGGGGCGCTCTCGGCATCTGGGTCGACCCGTCGAACGGCGAGGTCTGGATCAAGCCCCAGGGTGGTTCGCAGTGGTACCGCATTCCCGACGGCATGACCATCGACAACACGCGAGATCTGCCGTTCTACACCGAGGACTGCTTGCCGCCGTGTGATCCGGGATCGGACGGCGGTCCGACGTATCAGTACGACGAGAACGGGGTGCCGGTTGCGCCGGAGGACGACAAGGAGTACGACGACACCAAGGATCAGGCGGTCACCGTCGAACCGGGTGACGAAGCTCCGAAGCTCACCCAGATCGTCGAAGAACTCGTGAACGCCACAACGGCCGTGGGCGACGACTGCAATCCGGAAGGCTGTGTCGGGCCCGATGCAACGCCCGAACTCGGACACCTGTTCCTTGACTCGAACGGCATCGTGTGGCGTTATGTCGGCGACAGCAGGTGGCAGGCCGAGGACGGCGCGTACGTGTACAGCGTTCTCGACATCCCCGGCTACGTGGATGCCTGCTTGCCTCCCGATGTTCCGCTCGAGCGTGAGTGCCCCGAGGAGTACGAAGGCGCTCGCTACACCGACTCCAATGGCATCGAATGGAGTTGGGTCGGAACCAGTCCCGACCCCGCTGCATCCGATCATGGTCAGCACTGGTTCCATCGTTACGAGGACGGCTCGACCGAGTATCGCTACACCGTGGAACTCGAAGACTTCTTCAAGGACTGCCCAGCACCGCCGGATCTCGAGATCCAGACCACCGACATCTTCTTGTCACTTCGCGGACCGAAGGAGATCTGCGTCGGTGAATCAGCGATCATCGTTCTGACCGCACGTGCGTCGGACGGCGCGACGATCAACTCCACGTCGGTCGAGGCCGACGGCAACCCGATCATCGGCATCCAGTCGAACGAAGAGGTGTGGACGTATGGCTGGACTCCTGGGCAACCCGGCGTCTATGACGTGAAGGGTGGCGCAAGCGACACGTCGGGCGCGACCGAATCGGATCTGATCGTGATCGTCGTGATCGACTGCGGTGACAACACCGATCAATCGACCCCGCTCCCGATCAACGTGGCGTTCAATGCCCAGACTCAGGTCTGTGTGGGCGACAAGTTCGTCTTCCAGGTGATCGTCACCATCGATCCGAGCGCCTCGTTGGCGTCTCTCGACGTCACTCGAGACGGAGCCGCCCAGTCGGTCGGCCAACAGAACCCGACCACGTGGAGTGGCTCGTTCCTGGCCGACGCCGAAGGTGAAGTCGAACTCGTCGCCACCGGCACCGACTCGAACGGCACTTCCGACACCGCACGTCACTACATCAAGGTGATCTCGTGTGATGACACGGTTCCGGGCTCGACACCCGATGACTCGACACCCGATGACTCGAAGCCGGAAACGAAGAACTCGGCTCCGGTGGTCGACGTCCGTGCACCTGAGTGCGTGGAGGCCGAATCGGACGGAGCGATCAAGGTGACAGTGACCATCAACGTCACTGACGCCGACCGAGATTCGATGGCGGTCGTACTGAGCGGAGGGTCGGGCAGCCGCACGATCCCCACCGGTCGGTACACGATCAACGGATCGGGTTCGCAGTCGATCACCTTCCTTGTGGACTACCAGGATCGAGGCGCCGTCTTCACATTCACGGGTACGGCCGATGACGGTCAGGCCACCGGCAGTGACACGGCAACGATCCGGGTCGACTACCCCGGCGGCTGCGACCAGACGACAGACAGCTCGACACCGGCCAAGAATTCGGCGCCGACGGTGACGATCTCGACCAATCCGTCGGGCAAGGTTCAGGTCTGCAAGTCGGGCCAGAACACATCGGTTCCCGTCACCATCACCGTCACGACGGCCGATGTCGACGGTGATCGTCTGGCGATTCTTCTCGGCAAGGACGGCGGAGCATTGTT
>RFSV01000181.1 GCA_009923785.1 Acidimicrobiia bacterium
GACGGGTTGTTCACCTCATCGTTCAGTGAGCCGAGTCCACCGATGATCATGGATGATCCGAGGTCACGAAGCTTTCCGAGGTCGGCCAGTTCTTCGGTGAGCGCCCCGGTGTTGTCACGCCAGGCGTTCTCGAGGAAGTCCCAGTGCTGCAGGCGTCCGTCGACGTAACGCGTTCTCGTCGCGACGTCATCGTTGGTGCCACCCGCGGGTGGTGGGCAGGGATCGCACTCGTCGGTGAAACCCGGCAACTGGCGACTGTCTCCGATCGGTGGCGCACCGGGGTTGGTGACATCCACCCAGGCGCCGTCACGATGCACGAAGCGATCGCCGTAAGTGTCGCCGGTGACCGGGTCGATTGGCGGACACGGGGGCAGGCACCAGTCGTCGGTCGGTGTCCACTGGGTGACCTCGCCGTCGTCGAGAGAGCCCGGATTGAACTCGCCGGGATACTCGTCACTCAGGTCAACCGGTTCGAGATCGGGATAGTCGTCGAGGCCGTCGGGGGTGTAGGGGCGTCCGCTGTCATCGAAGTCGTAGGTGCGCGACCCGGGTGGACACGGATCGCACTCCTCTTGATAGCCGGGTATGTCGGACGCGTATCGGTAGTAGTTCCCCTCACCGTCGGTCCAGTAACTGTCGAAACCGCTCGGTGGATTTACAGAGAAGTCGACCTCGTGCACCCATCTCGTGCCGTTGCCGTCGATGAACGTTGCTCCGTCGTCCTCACGGGAGTAGGCGTCGGGTGGACACGGCAATTCGGGGATAGTCGTGGTGGTCGTCGAGGAGGTCGTTGTTGTTTCCTCTTGCTGGGTGAGGGTGGTTGGGGTGCCCTCCGGCGGATCCTCCGGCACGAGTGGGTTGCCGCAGGCGCAGCGGGCGCGGGGGATGCCTTGGTCGTCAACGAGCACGGCGGTGCCGGCCTGGAGTACTGCTTGGTAGCCGTAGGCCTGTCCGCCGCGGAATCCGTACATCGTGAGTTGCACGTCTTGGGCGAGGAACGCCGGGTTCAAGCTGTCGAGATAGGAGTCGATCTGACCGGGTTCGATGCCTTGCACCGCGGCCCACGCGACCGCTTTCGCCGGATTGCGACGGAAGAAGTCCTTCATGC
>RFSV01000182.1 GCA_009923785.1 Acidimicrobiia bacterium
GATCGGCCTGATCGGTTGGGTTCTCGACAGCGGTTTAGGTGACGTGATGCAAGGCGTGGTGATCGTGCTCATCGGGGCGCTGTCACTCGCCGCTGTGGTTTGGGTGACTCGCTCGTCACCGTTTGCTGCTCAACGTTGAGCGTCTGGGAGGATCGGGGAATGGCTTCGTCTCGGACCCTTTCGATCGCCTCGGTCAATGTGAATGGCATCCGCGCCGCGAAGCGCAACGGCATGGAGCCCTGGATCGCCGAACGGGCTGCCGACATCGTGACGATGCAGGAAGTTCGGGCGACCGACGACATTTTCGTGGAACATGTCAACGCGATGTTCGGCACCGAGTGGCATCGGGTGCACGCCGAAAGCGAGGCGAAGGGCCGTGCTGGGGTTGCCGTTGTCTCACATCTGCCGATCGGCTCAGGTCGGGTCGACATCGGCGGCAAGCACTCCCGCTACGACCGGTCGGGTCGGTGGGTGGAGGCCACGTTCGACCTCGACGGTGTCGACCAGCCGCTCACCGTCGTGTCGGCCTATGTGCATACGGGTGATGCCGACAGCGACGAGAAGATGGAGGAGAAACTCGGCTTCTTCTCAGCGATGACCGACCGGATGACCAGGCTGCGCCGGCAGGGGCATCACGTGGTGGTGACCGGTGACTTCAACGTCGGCCACACCGAGCGCGACATCAAGAACTGGAAAGGGAACCGCAACAAGGCTGGCTTCCTCGAGGTGGAGCGCGCCTGGTTCGACCGCTGGTTCGACGAGCTCGGTTGGGTCGATGTGGCAAGGATGCTTGCCGGTGACGGCGATGGGCCGTTCACCTGGTGGTCGTTCCGTGGGCAGGCGTTCGACAAGGACGTCGGCTGGCGCATCGATTATCAGATCGCGAGCCCCGAGTGGGCCGAGCGAGCGATGTCGTCGACGGTTGACCGGGCTCCGAGCTACGGCGAGCGGTGGAGCGACCACGCTCCGTTGGTTGTCAACTATCGGGTTTAGAGCACCTACAAATTTTTGGCACTCGCCCTTTGAGGCAGCTGTGAATCTGTGCCATTCTCGTCTGCTGTAGAAATTTTGTCGGCAAAG
>RFSV01000183.1 GCA_009923785.1 Acidimicrobiia bacterium
TACAGCATCAACGACTTCCCCGGCTGCAACCCGTGCCCGGTCGAGAACGGGGGAACGATCTACCTCTACGTCGACGCCAACAACATGATGTGGGCATACGGCGGAAATTGGAACCCGTTCGACGGCAGCGAGTCGGTTCACAACGCCTGGGAGATCCCCGGGTTCGTCGAGCACTGCGCGACCTTCGAGTGCCCACCAGATGATCCGGCCCCCGGCACCATCTACGTGACCTCCGACGGAGTCGCATGGGAATACGTGGGCTCACCCGACAACCCGTCGCTGTGGACCCCGGACGGATTCGACTACGTGCGCGGCGCCGCCAATCTCCCTGATTGCGCGAATGAACAAGACGCAGATCAGGCTGCGGTGGAGGCAACCATCGTCTGCGGCTACTTCGACCAGCTCGGTGTTCATTTCATGTTCGTGGATCTCGTCGGCAAGGTCTCCGAGGTGGTGTTCGTCCGAGATGACATCCGGACCCTCTCGGACAGCCAGGGCCGCTACGAGCGCTTCGGGAATACCTGGGTCAGGATGTACGAACCCGGCCAACGCCCGAGCGGCGTCGTCACAGTGAGCATCTCGTCTCGCTCCGGCCCCGACGTCGTCTACAACCACGACGTCGGCGACTGCATGGCGCCCTATCCCCAGGAGCGCGGGTTGGCTTTCGGTCTCGCCATGCGCACTGAATGCGGCCTGAACTCGTTCACGGGCATCTTTGAACTCAGGCTCTACTTCGAGAGTCGCGGTGTGTCATTCACTGAGGTCAAGTCAGTCACCACCAAGCCTGAGGGAAGCGAATGGCGGAAGGAGTTCGGTGGAGCAAGCTTCGTCAACTACTACGACGCGCCGCCGCGAGCGGCCTTCTATGTGACGGTCAGCCTCTACGACAACAGCTTCACCGAACTGTTCGTCGATGCGACCGGTGAGTGCGATCAAACCGTCCCGCCCCGCTGGGACGCGCTGAACCTCCGCGCCTCGTGCATCACACAGGGAGACAAGTTCGCGTTCCTCGTCCAGGTCGCTGGTGCCAGCGTCAGCGAGATCACGCGGATCTC
>RFSV01000184.1 GCA_009923785.1 Acidimicrobiia bacterium
GTTGGTGGCGAGTCCTTCGCCCACCTCGACCGCAGGGTGCACGACGCCTGTCGTCGACTGGCGTCGACTGCTGGCGACGACGATGTGATCGTCGTCAGCCACGTGTCGCCAATCAAGTCCGCCGTCGCATGGTCGATCGGCGCGTCCACCTCGATCGTGCACCGAATGCGACTCGGTCAGGCAGCGATCTCCCGAATTGATCTGTCGGGCGCCAGTCCGGTGCTGGTCACCTTCAACGAGTCACCTGACTGACCGGTCAGCGCTCGTAGATCGGCACATCGGGGCCGACAAACTCACGGAAGAGCGCGAGGACCTCTCCGGGCTCGGCGTGCCGGCCGGTTGAGTGTTTCGAATAGATCACGTGGCCGTCGACGACCACATCGAACACTCCAGATGAGCCCGTCACCAACGACATCTCGGAGATGACGTGCTGGTAGTCGCGCATGATGTCTCTCGCCGCGCTCACGGCGCGGTCCGAATAGTCTCAAGGGACGCAATAGGTGATCGACACGCGGTGCATCGCCCCGACCCTACCCGTCGTGCTTTGAGGCATGCCCAGAGCGGCCGAACGCGCCATCGGTGCGGAGGAAGACGACGCACGCGACGATCCAGATGACGCTGCCGATGGTGACCAGCCAGTCACCGCTGCGTATGCCCGCTGCCAGATAGACGACCGCTGAGGCGAAAAACAACAGCCAGCCAATGAGGTGCCCCCGACGCATGGCTCGACCCTAGCGAGGGCTGGTCCACCGGGGGAGTGGGTGGTGTCGATCGACTTCTTCGAACTCGGCTGGCTCCAAGATGTCGTCATCGACGAGGGCGAGGACGGAAGAAGGCGCGATCGACACGCCGTCATGCATCACGGTGACTGTGCCGCATGCCATGGCGGCGTGGTAACCGGCGACCCCGCTGACCGCCTACGGTGAAGCCGTGATCGAAGAACGAGGGTTGCTGCGAGAACTCGACTCAGATGTCGAGCGACTTCTCGAACGCCACCTCGAGCGGTCAAAGGAGTGGTTCCCACACGAATACGTTCCCTATGAGCGCGGT
>RFSV01000185.1 GCA_009923785.1 Acidimicrobiia bacterium
CGGAGTTGGATGCCGAGTTCGTTCATCTCATTGCGGAGTTGATTGGACAGCACGGCCATGTCGCTTCGAAGCTCCACGCGGAGTTCCTTCATCTCGCTCCGGAGTTGGGTGGATAACACCTGCATCTCGCTTCGCAGCGTTTTCGTCGTCTGGTCGCCGATCGCCGACACGTGGTCGACGGTCGCCACATTGGCCCAGGTGACAGGTGGCAGGTGATCCATCAGAGTGCTCGCGTCCTCGGGGCCGATGACGGTCTCGAGGGTTCGGAGAAGTTTGAGTCGCTGGCGATCAGTGATCGACATGGTCCCTCCTGTGGTGTTGATGTGGAGGGGAGGTCGGTAGGGAAACCCTAGTTCGTGGGTGTCACGGGCAGGTGACTGTGTAGGAGGGCGGCGAGTAGGAATCGCGGCCGTCATCGAATCGCGCGCTCACCACAAAGTCCTTACCAGTTGCGGTGGTGAGTGACCCGGTAAGCGTGGCGCTCCCCGCACCGCCCTTTACTTCTACTCCCGATGTCGGTGACAGCGGGACGGAACTCAACGATGAACTAGGTCGGGCGGATGCGGTGACGGTGACGGTGTCGCCATCGTCGTCGACAACCTTGGCCAGCGCCTGGATCGCAAACGTCTTGCCGGACAGGCTGCAGGTGGCGGTCAGCGTCCCAGCCGGCGCGATGTTCGGGTCAGGCTCGGGTGGCGGCGTTACACCGCAGGGCTCCGTCAGAAAGGTCATCCAGTCGTAGTCGGTGCCCTCGGCGTCGGTGGCGTTCACGGCCACCTCCACTGTGTCGTCGTAGTTGTCGTTGCTCAAGCGCAGGGTGAACGTCGCGGTGCCGTCGCCGTTGACGAGCACCGAATCTCCCGAGATTGAACCGCCGGCCACCGGTGTCAGGGTCTCGGTGACCCTGCCGTCGAAATATGAGAACGTCCCGCGCAATGTCACGGTGTCGCCGTCGCTCTCCGACACGTCGACGGTCACGGTGACGTCGGTGAAGGTCGACTGTCCGGTGTCGACGCACGGCAGTTGACGAACCGTGATCGACGGAGCGGT
>RFSV01000186.1 GCA_009923785.1 Acidimicrobiia bacterium
TGCGACACCGGCCCGAGGATTCCTTGCAGGATGCGATACACCTCGACGGCGCGCTCGGTGCCGAACACCTTCACACCGCTCGATTCGGCCGGACCGAGCGTGTTGTCGGCCACGCTCTTGGCGAGCTTCCAGGTCATGAGGCGAATGGCGTCGAGGAGGGCCGCGCACTTGGCGAGGTCGGCCTGCACCCACGGCAGATCGATCATCTTCTCACCGTTACCACCACCCGACGGCGTGACGCGGCACCACGTGGTGACGTCGTCACACAAACGCTCGGTCAGACCGGACAACGCGGCCAGACCGACTCGTTCGTGGTTGAGCTGCATCGTGATGAGCTTCCAGCCGCCGTTGATCTCGCCGATCACGTTTTCCTTCGGCACGCGCACATCGGTGTAGTACGTGGCCGTGGTCACGACTCCACCCACCGTGGTGATCGGGGTCCATTCGAAACCCGGCGTGTTGGTGGGAACGATGATGATCGTGATTCCCTGATGCTTCGGCGCTTCGGTGTCGGTGCGACAGGCCAACCAGACGTAATCGGACTGATTGGCACCCGAGGTGTACACCTTGTTTCCGTTGATGACCCACTCGTCTCCGTCGAGGACGGCAGTGGTGCGCAAACTGGCCAGGTCGGTGCCGGCCTCGGGTTCGGTGTATCCGATGGCGAAGTTGATCTCACCTTTCAGGATTCCGGTGAGGTACTGATCTTTTTGAGCCTGGGTACCGTGGGCCATGATCGCCGGCCCGACGGTGTTGACCGTGACGAACGGGAACGGAGCATGGGCCCGCTGAATCTCGTCGAACATGATGAACTGATCGGTGGCCGGACGACCCTGGCCACCGAATTCGGTCGGCCAACCGAGTCCGAGCCAGCCGTCGGAGCCCATCTGGCGAACCAGGTCGCGGAAGATCGGTTTGCCCTCACCGGATTCGCCCAATTCGGCGCGAACCTCGGGCGTGAGCATGGCGGCGAAGTACTCTCGCAGCTCTTTGCGAAGGGCTTGCTGATCGGGTGTCTCGGCCAAGTACATG
>RFSV01000187.1 GCA_009923785.1 Acidimicrobiia bacterium
TTCTGAACGAAATTCAGGAAGTGCACCGTTATCGGGAAGTTGACATCCTGAGTCAGACTCGGCTGGTGGCCGTTCGAGTGCTGATCGCAGCGATGATGCTGGTCGCCTGCGCTCCCGGACCGACCAACGATCTTCCGGGTTCGGCGCCCGTGAGCGCCGAATCGGTGTCCACGGGCACCGACGCGCCGACGCCGAGCGCTGCCGAGGGTCAGTTGGAGCCGCCAACCGCATCCGCTGAGCCCGACGTCAATCCGTCTTCGGCCGCATCGGCGACCTTGCCGCCAACTGACTGTGTGAGGATCGCCGATTTTGATTCGACCGACTGGTTCATCGTGAACGACGGGGTTATGGGTGGCCGGTCGATCGGTGACGGCTACCTCAACGACGGAATCCTCACGTTCTTCGGTGAGATCGTCACCGACGGCGGTGGGTTCTCGTCGCTTCGGAGCCAGGCGATCGATGGCTTGGGAGACGCGACCCACCTCCGCATGCGACTGCGCACCGACGGTCGCGCCTACGAACTGCTCGCGGAGGACGCCAGTTCTGAGGGTCGGCGAGTCACCCACTACCGATCGATTCCCGCAACCGGCGGCGTCTGGGAGGAGGTCGACGTGTCGCTCGCCGAGATGGATTCACGAATCTTCGGCAATCCGGTTGACGCCGCGCCGTTCGATCCGGGGAGCGCAACTCAGATCGGCATCATCTTGTCCGACGGGACGGGGCCTTCCAACTGGAACTCGACTGGATCGACGCCTGCGGTCCCGGCGAGGCGTCAGCGACGACCGAGCAAGAAGTTGAGGGATCCGCGGCGCCAGCTACGTCAACGAGCACCACCAGCGTGCCGGCCCCTCCCCGAACAATGACGATGGCGTTCACCGGCGACGTGCTTATCCACTCGCACATCTGGCGGCAGGCGGAACGGAACGCTGCTGAAGCCGAACTCGACGTCGACTACGACTTCACGCCGATGTTCGAGGAGATCCGACCGCTGATCGACGGAGTCGACCTCGCGGTCTGTCA
>RFSV01000188.1 GCA_009923785.1 Acidimicrobiia bacterium
CCGAGGTTTTAGAGCCGAATTTGTCGGCTGGTCGCCACGTCGTGAGCGATCGAAGTGTGTATTCGAGTATCGCCTACCAGGGTTACGGGCGTGCACTCGACCTCGAACAGGTGCAATCCGTGAATCGATGGGCCATTCACGATCGCTGGCCCGATCTGGTGGTGCTACTCGACATCGATCACACCACGGCAATGGCTCGTATCGGGGATCGTTCTCTCGACCGCTTCGAACGAGAAGAAGCCGGATTCTTCCAGCGGATCGTGGAAGGATTTCGCACGATGGCGCGTGAAGATCCCAACCGCTGGATCGTGCTCGACGGCGATCAGCAACCCGATGTGATCGCCGATCGTGTGCGATCGATCGTGCGCGAGAGGTTCGGTATCTGACGTGGCGGCCTCCGTGTTCGACGCTGTCGTCGGGCAGGACGCCGCAGTGTCTACCTTGCGGGCACTCGGACCGTCTCCGGCCCACGCCTACATGTTCATCGGTCCATCGGGCTGCGGAAAGGATGTAGCGGCGCGAGCTTTCGCAACCATGAAGTTGCAAGGTGACGACGATGTGACCACGCGTCTCGCCGATCTCGTGATGCGTCAGATGCACGTCGACGTGCACGAACTAGAACGCGAAGGCGCATCGATCAGCGTCGAACAAGCACGAGAGGAGATCGTGAAGATCGCCGACAGAACGGCGATCGAGGGCTCGACGCGTGTGATCATCGTGCACGACTTCGAACTGATGTCCACCGAGGCCCGTTCCGTCATCTTGAAGACTCTCGAGGAACCTGACGGACAGACGATTTTGATCCTCCTTGGTGAAGACGTACCGGCCGCCTTCACGACTATTGCGTCGCGCACCGTACGCGTGAACTTCTCACCAATCTCCGACGACGTCGTGGCCGAGCGACTGATAGCCGATGGTCACCCTTCAGATGTCGCCCGGCGTGCGGCCCACATCGCCGCAGGCGATCTCGAACGTGCGTCGATCATCGTGGACGATCCTGAAC
>RFSV01000189.1 GCA_009923785.1 Acidimicrobiia bacterium
GTCCGAGACTCAGGCTCGGGGGGCGAGGGCGAGCTGACGGGACTGGGCGACCAAGGTGCCGGCCGCGTCCCACACCTCACCATCGGCTTCCAGCAATCCGTTCTGCACGAATCGAGTTCGGAAGAAGCAGGCGACCGGACCCGGAGCGGGAATGGCTCGCACGTGAACGGTGAGTTCGACCGTTGGCACCCAGTTGGTCGGTAAGTCGAGATTGAACGCCGCCGGCGGAAACGCATCGCAGGCCAACAACAGCGCCAACGAGTCGATGGGGCGATCATCGCGGAAGGCGAACCAGCCGCGCATCACTCCCTCACCACTCGGTGCGCCAGTGCGGAACACAGCGTCACGTGGATCGATACGAGTGCCGAGGCGTCCGTGAATGAAAGCGAACTCGTTGATCGTTGTATTGGAGATCGTCGGACATTCGTCCCACGGTGTGATATCAGGTCGCGAACCGACCATCGTGGTGGGTCCACCGGGATCCGAGCTCAGATCCCCCATGGTGGCGATCACTCGAAGACATTCACGACCACCCGTCCCTCCAGGTTCATCGACCAGGAACAAACTCGACGTCGCTGTAGCGAAACGTCGCCCGGCGCGAACGGGACGCACCTCGACACGGGTGGCGCTCACCGGGGCCGGAGCCAAGTAGTGCGCCGTGACAGTGAAACAATCAGGTCGACCGGTCACTTCCGACATTGCACGGGCGGCAACTGCCATGAGGTAACCGCCATTGGCATTCCCCAAAATGTCCCACCCTGGAGCCACCGCACCGTCGAATGTGAAGTCGCTCCGGCGCTCCATCGCTAACGCGCGATCGAATTCATAGTCACCGTGAATTACCACGTCACCGACCATAACCAGCCCCTAACCTGGCCGACGTGGTCGATCGCCGTCAAGATCCTTCGAACGTCCCGGGATCGCCGAGCTTCTACGCGACGACGCCCATCTACTACGTCAACGCCAAGCCTCACCTCGGCCACGCCTACACCACGATCGT
>RFSV01000020.1 GCA_009923785.1 Acidimicrobiia bacterium
GTTCGCGCCTTCACCAAGGGCGGCTTCGCCGATCTGTCGCGCGTGCACGCCTGGACGCAGGAGTTCGTCGGCTCGAGCCCCGAAGGGCAGCGCTACGACCAACTAGCGGCCGAGATCGATCGTGCACTCCGTTTCATGCGAGCGTGCGGAGTCGACACCGAGAACAATTCAGCTCTCCATGAAGTCGACGTGTTCACGAGTCATGAGGCGTTGATCCTCGGTTACGAAGAGGCACTCACTCGCCAAGACTCCCTCACCGGCTCGTGGTACGACTGCTCGGCCCACATGCTCTGGATCGGCGAGCGCACCCGGCAGCTCGACGGCGCGCATGTCGAGTTCTTGCGTGGCGTGGGCAACCCCATCGGCTGCAAGATCGGCCCCTCCACCGATGCCGAATTCGTTCTCGAGTTGTGCCAGGCCCTCAATCCAGCGCGAGTTCCCGGGCGCCTGACGCTCATCAGCCGAATGGGCGCCGACAAAGTGGAGTCGTCACTGAGGCCGTTGCTTCGGGCCGTCACCGACGCCGGACATCCGGTCGTGTGGGCCTGCGATCCGATGCACGCCAACACGTTCACGTCGACGAGCGGACACAAGACACGTCACTTCGACGACATCATGCGAGAAATCGCCGGCTTCGTTGCCGCTCACCGCGCCGAAGGCACCTGGCCGGGCGGCATCCACGTCGAGCTCACCGGCGACAACGTCACCGAATGTCTGGGCGGTGCCGACGACTTGCAAGTGAGCGATCTCGTCGACCGCTATCAGACGGTGTGCGATCCGCGACTGAACGCACGTCAAGGCCTCGATCTGGCATTCGCCGTGGCCGAACTGATCCGTACCTCCGGCTTTGCCTGAGTCGGCGCTCATCACTCTGCTGCAAGCGGTCGACCACTGGCCGGTCGACCACGTTGCCGTCGCCGTCGTTCGACCCGACGGCATCGTCGCGTCACGTGGTGACATACTCCGGACGTTCAAATTGGCGTCGGTGTCGAAGATGCTGTCGGCCTGGGCCGTGCTGGTGGCGGTCGAAGAAGGAACAGTCTCGCTCGACGACGAGGTCGGACCTCCTGGCGCGACGCTGCGACATGTGCTCGCCCACGCAGCTGGCTACGGATTCGACACGCCCGGTGCTATCACCCGACCAGCACGCAACCGCATCTATTCCAACACCGGCATCGAAGTAGCCGCCCAGCACGTCGCCGAACGATCGGGTATTGCGTTTCCGACGTATCTGCGCGAGGCGGTGTTCGTCCCACTCGACATGACCCAGAGCGAACTGCACGGTTCGGCCGCCTACGCCGCAACCAGCACGGTGACCGACCTGTCGAAGTTCGCCCGCGAGCTCTTGCGTCCTCGTCTCGTGTCGGCTGCCATGGCCGCTGACGCAACGAGCATCCAGTTCGGCGACCTCAACGGGGTGACTCCAGGTTTCGGTTCGTTCCGCCCGAACCCGTGGGGGCTCGGTCTCGAAATACGCGGGCAGAAGAACCCGCATTGGACCGGCTCTCTCAACTCACCCCGCACGTTCGGTCACTTCGGCGGAAGCGGCACGATGATGTGGGTCGACCCGGACGTCGATACGTCGCTCGTCGCACTCACCAATCGCCGGTTCGAAACCTGGGCCGATGTGGCACGCGTGGAATGGCCAGCACTCAGCAACGCCGTGGTCGGCTGGGCAACGGACTGAAACGGGCGACGCACTCCGGCGAAAGCCGCGACGAATGCGCCGCCAGAATCTCTAACTGAGACGTTCGATGATCATGGCGAGACCTTGGCCTCCGCCCACGCACATCGTCTCCAGCCCGTACGTCTTGTCGGTCTCCTGCAGACCATGAATGAGGGTCGTCATGATGCGGGCACCCGTCATACCGAACGGATGGCCGAGGGCGATCGCACCGCCGTGCACGTTCAATTTGTCCCACGAGATGCCGAGATGCTTGGCCGACGGGATCACCTGCGCCGCGAAAGCCTCGTTGATCTCGACCAGATCGATCTGATCGATCGACATGCCGGCTCGCGCGAGAGCCTGGCGGCTGGCCTCGATCGGACCGAGACCCATGATCTCGGGGTTGAGCGCTGATACGCCACTCGAAACGACTCGCGCAAGGGGCGTGAGCCCCAATGCCTTCGCCTTGGTGTCGCTCATCACCATCACCGCGGCCGCACCGTCGTTCAACGGACAAGCGTTACCGGCGGTGATCTGCCCATCGGGACGGAAGGCCGGCTTCAGCGACGCCAAACCTTCGAGAGTCGTACCTTCTCGCGGGCAGTCGTCGGCCGACACCACAGTGCCGTCGGGAAGAGTGAGGGGTGTGATCTCGTCGGCGAAGAAACCGTTCTTCACGTTCTCGCTCGCGCGGTCCTGGCTCAACTTGGCGAATTGGTCCATCTCTTCACGGGTGACGCCCTCGACCTCGCGCACGTTCTCGGCCGTTTGGCCCATGGCGATATATGCATCGGACAGGCCAGTCGGCGGCGTCCAAGTGGGCTGACCACCTGCGGAACGCACCTTGCTGCGCTCACCCGGCTCGACGAAGATCGGATTCGGAGCGGTGTCACTCGCGCCCGAGGCGTAACGGCTCACGGTTTCCACGCCGGCTGCGATGAAGCAGTCTCCTTCGCCGGCCTTGATGGCGTGGGCCGCCATGCGGATCGTCTGCAACGACGATGAGCAGTAGCGGTTGACGACGACGCCGGGGGCCTCGGGAATGCCGGCGAGCAACGCCGTGATGCGACCGAGGTTGAAACCGGCCTCGCCGGCCGGCTGGCCAACGCCCATGATGAGGTCTTCCACATCGGATCCCTTCACCTGCGGCACCTTGTCCATGAGCGCACGCACGATCTGGGCCGCCATGTCGTCGGTACGCAACGAAGTGAGCGAACCCTTATGAGCTCGGCCGATCGGGCTGCGGGCGGTGGCGACGATCACTGCTTCGGGCATGACATTCCCTTTCCATTCCCCTCTTGGGGGTCGACTTCTGTCAGTGCGACTGTAGTCAAGCGTCGGGTCGGGGCTCGGGGTCGACCGCCAGGTGGTGGACCTCGTTGAACGAGGTCAGGGCCACCCCAGCTCGCGACACCGACAATCGAGTGACGCCGGCCGTATCGAGCCGCATGCGCCAACTGGTCGACGAATCGATTCCGAGGGCCCAGGCGATGGCGGCTTTGATCGGCGACACGTGACTCACCACCACGATGCGTCGACCGAGGGCTCGATTCCGAAGGTCGTCACAGGCGGCATGAACGCGCGTACTGACCGCGCTGAGCGATTCTCCACCGTCGGGGGCAAAGTGCAGATCGCTCCGCCATCGCGCCCAGACCTCCGGAGCAACGTCACCTTGTGGCACTCCGTCGAACACGCCGTACGACATCTCGATCCACCGTTCGTCGATCTCGACGGGACGGCCGAATGCTTCTGCGGTTGCTCGGGCTCTCACGAGCGGACTGCTGATCACGAGAGTGTCCTCATCGATGATCGTGGACAACGAGCTCGAGACACGACTCGCCTGATCGCGTCCGACGGCGTCGAGCGGCTCGTCGACTCGACCTTGCAGTCGCCCAGCGGCATTGAGCGCCGTTCGACCATGTCGCACGAGAATGATCTCACCGGACACGACTCAGACCTCTTCCAACAGGCCGTCGGCGACGAATCGACGACGGCGAGACGTGTCGGCCAGGCCGAATCGCTTCCACACGATCGCACAAAGCGCCAGTCCGATGATTTCGAGAAGGAGGTTCAGCCATCCTCGTTCGACCACGGGTAGGCGCACTCCGTCGAACGACAGCCCGGTCACCGGCCACCAGAACGTGTTCGTGTCGGCAAATGCGAAGTCGACGATCAGGTGAACGAAGGAACCGATCGGAATGGCGAGAAGTCGACGGCGAATCGGCCGTCGTCCCGCGGTTACGACCATCACGAGCACGAGTACACCCACGATCGTCACCACTGAATGAAAGGCCCGTGCACCACCCCAGATGCCGTCGATCACATCGGGAGCCAGAACTCCAACGATCAGAAGTCGATAGTCGAAACGCGGGTCGCGAAACACCGACCAGACGCCGAGAACTGCCGTGCCGACGAACCAGAAGAACATAGTGTCACCGCACGAGGATGCGCGCGCAATGCGGACACTCGGGAACGGCGTCGTCGGGAAGACGCTTGATCGCATCGGTTTCGGCCACCGAAAGCTCCATGTGGCACCCAGTACACGATCCGTGGGCGATGGTTGCGACAGCGATTCCACCGAACGCCGCTCGACGTCGGTCGTACTCGGCCAGTACTCCGGCCGCCAACGCGTCGGCGGCCACTTTTCTCTCGGCGCGAATCTCAGCGAGCGCCTGGTCGGCGCTCGTCTCGGCTTCTTCGGCCCGTTGCCCTGCCGACTCGGCGGCGTCGCGCGCTCGAGCCAGGGATGCGTCGATGCTGGCCAATTCCTCGTCGGCCGACGACGAGGCCTCCAGCAACTCGAGTCCGCGATCGTCGAGCTCGTCACGACGGGCGGCCAGCGTCTGTAATTCGTGTTGGATGGCTTCGGCCTCGCGAGGCGACAGGATCGTCTTCAACTGCTTCTCGAGGCGTTCACGCGTTCGCCCGATGTCATCAGATTCGGCTTCGATGCAATCGAGTTCGGTCTGTGCCTCCTGCTGACGACCCTCCACTCGACGGCGTTCGTCGACCAGAGCCATCACGTCAGACTCAGCCGACCGTGCTTCCAATCGGGCCGGCAGTCGATCTCGAGCATGAACCGCCTGCTCGATCGCAGTGTCGAGTTGCTGCAAAGCCAAAAGCGCGGCCAGATCCACTCTCGAACCTTAGCCACCGACGTCGACTGTCAGCCCGGAGGTGCTGTGGGGGCCGTGGCACAACGCTCGATGTCGAACTGATCGATCACGAGTGTCGGAACCGGCCACGCGGGATCCACGACACCACGTGGAATGGTGGTACTGAAATCGAATACTTCCGCCCCCGGAGCAAGGGTCGTCGACGTCGTGGACGTACTGGTGGTCGTGGTCGTCGTCGTTGTTGTGGTGGTCGTCGACGTCGTCGGCACAGTCTCTCCGGTCTCGGGATCGGTGACTGGTGGAGCCGACACCGGCGACGACGTCACGACCGGCGCCAAAGTCGTCGTTGTTGTGGTAGCAACCGGACAATCCACCTCGGGGAGGAACAAACGCATGGCCTCACGCGGATTAGGCGGTGGAGGCGAGAACACCCCGGGTGGAACATCGACGAGAGCGGCGTCCATGGTGGCCTTCCAAATCGCGGCCGGGAACGTGCTGCCCTGCACGCGATTCACTCCGGCCGCCACGAACTCGGGGATGTTCTCCATCGGGAAGTAGAGATCGGGGTGACCCACCCATACCGACGTCACGAGCTCCGGCGTGTAGCCGACGAACCAGGCATTTGTGTTGTTGTCCTGGGTCCCGGTCTTTCCGGCTGACGTGCGACCATCCAACGCGCTACGGCGTGCCGTTCCCGATGACATCACGCCCTCGAGAATTGAGGTGGTTCGAGCCGCCGCGTCCGAAGTCATGACCTGTTCACCTGCCGACTCGTGGCGGTAGAGCGTTCCGCTCGGGGCTTCGATGCGTTCGATGAAATACGGCTCGTGGTGGACTCCGCCATTGGCGAGCGTCTGTGCCCCCGAGGCCATGTCGAGCGGACTCATCTCGTTGGCACCGGTAGCAAAGCTGGCGTACGGACGGATTGGCTCTCGTTCGAGAACGCTCTGGCCGGCGTACAAATAGGGATTCTTGGCCAGTCGATACGTGGTGTCGACCACTCGGTCAAGTCCGACCATGAGAGACAGTCGCGCGTAGGCGCAGTTGATCGAGAACCAGGTCATCTCCTCGACCGGGCCGAGCGCTCGACTCACACCCGACTCGATGACGAAAGGGTTGCGTGGATCGTCGGGGTTGGGCAGAACACAGGGACGGACTCCATCGAGAAGGTCGTCGTTCTGAACACCGGCTTCCATCGCTGCCGCAAGGATGAAGATCTTGATGCTCGAGCCGGTCTGCCGGGTGGAGAGTGCAAGGTTGACTTCGTTTCGACCGCCTTCGAAGGGGCGGCCCCCCACCATGGCGCGCACTGCGCCGGTCTTGGCGTCGAGGGTGACAACGGCCGCCTCGACCCCTGCTGCGTTGGCCGGCAGCTTCGTGGCTTTCGCGTATTCGGCAGCCACTTGCACCTCGGGGTCGAGAGTCGTGTACACCCTCAGACCACCTCGAAACAGACGGTAGTAGCGCTCTTCGTACGTGTCGCCGAGTATGTCGCTGCGGTTGAGGAGGAACGATTTCACTTCCTCGCTGAAGTGAGTACGGGCGATCGTCTGCTCAGGTCGCGACTGCACGAGTTCTGGGATCTGCCAGCTCCCCTCGCAACGTCTTTCCAAGTCTTCTTGTTCCGTCGTCGTGTCGGCCTCGCGAGGCACCAGGCACTCGATCACCGCATCGGCCTCGTCGCGGGTCATGAGTTCCTCGGCGACCACGGCATCGAGCACTTCCACGAACCGCCGTCGACTCGGTTCGGGCCGACGAATCGGGTCGTAACTGGAGGGAGCCTGGATCATCCCGGCAAGGAACGATCCTTCCAAAAGTGTGAGATCCTCCACGGACTTGCCGAAGTACACCTCGGCGGCGGCCTGGATGCCATAGGAATTGTTGCCGAAATAGATGGTGTTGAGATACCGCTCGAGAATCTCCTCTTTCGAGCGTTCCTTCTCGAGGCGCAGTGCGTAGACGATCTGGAGGAGTTTGTATCGGCCGTCGCGTTCGAGTCCCGCCAGATAATCGACCTTCACGACCTGCTGTGTGATGGTGGATGCGCCTTGGCGAGCTCCGCCTTCGAAGTTCGACAACGACGCACGGAACAAACTGCGGACGTTCACACCCTTGTGTCGATAGAACCCGCGATCTTCGACGGCAAGAACTGCGGCGATGACGTCGTCGGGCACCTGGTCGATCGACACTGGCTGAGAGTTCTCCAATTCGTAGATCGCAATTTCGTTGCCGTTGCGGTCGTACACGTAGGAGCGCTGGGCGATGTCCTCGACCGGTGGGAGCGACACCGGCGCCTCGTCGTGGGCGTTCGCCAGCTGCCACACCCGCGGCGACACTCCGACGACGACGGCCGTCAGCAGCAGGGCCCCAGCCATGATGAGCAAGGCCACTCGAATCGTCCAATTCACCACTCGCACGGTGCTCCAACCGTACCGGTCGGTTCGTCGGCCGACCGGTCACCCATTAGCGTCGGGCTATGACCACATCGCCGCGCCCCTTTCGCTTCGGAGTCCAGGCCAGTGGATCGCTGACTGGTACGGCATGGATGGAGTTGGCTCGCCGCGTCGAGGGCAACGGCTACTCCACCTTGACCATGCCCGATCACTTCGACGATCAGTTGGCACCGGTGCCGGCGCTCACCGCGGCGGCAGCTGTCACCGACACTTTGCGCGTCGGTGCACTCGTCTGGGACAACGATTACAAACATCCGCTCGTTCTCGCCAAGGAACTCGCCACCATGGACGTGTTGTCGAACGGTCGGGTCGAGATCGGCCTCGGCGCGGGCTGGATGATCGCCGATTACGAACAGTCAGGAATGCCCTACGACCGCGCGGGTGTCCGCATCGATCGATTCGTGGAGGGACTAGCGGTCATCAGGGGACTCATGGGACCCGATCCGTTCTCGTATGACGGTGAGCACTACCGAATCACCAATCACAACGGCACCCCAAAGCCAGTTCAAGGGCCCTGTCCGCCGATCCTCATCGGAGGTGGCGGCAAGAGAGTCCTGTCGATCGCCGCTCGCGAGGCCGACATCATCGGCATAAACGCCACGATGAGCGCCGGCGTGATCGGACCGCAGGCATTCGACACCATGACGGCAGCAGCTGTCGACGAGAAGGTGGCGATCGTCCGAGAAGCAGGCGCCCACCGCTTTGACGACATCGAGATGAACATTCGAGCCTTCTTGGTGAACATCGCTGACGATTCGCGCGCGGCAGCCGAGGCGATCGGCTCCATGATCGGAGTCGCCCCCGAGCTCGTGGAGAGCACACCGTTCGCACTGGTCGGCCCGACATCGAAGATCGTCGACGACCTGTTGGAACGCCGCGAGCGATGGGGCTTCTCGTACGTCATCGTCGGCATGAACGACGTGGAATCCTTCGCTCCGGTCGTTGCTGCCCTGAACGGACGATGACCTCACTCGCGCTGTGTGGAGCCGGCACCATCGCCGGAGTGCATGCGCTGGCGGCCCGGGAAGTCGGAGCGTCGGTAGCCGTCGTCGCATCGCGTACACGACAGCGTGCCGAACACCTCGCCACGTCGGCCCGGGCCTCGGCGGTCGAATACGACGAGTTACCGGCCGGTGCCGATGTCGTGATCGTGGCCACTCCCCCGTCGGAACATGCCACCCACGTGATGCGTGCCCTCGCGGCCGGAGCGACAGTGCTCGTGGAAAAACCTCTGTGTCGAACCCTCGACGAAGCAGATCGTCTGGTGTCGGCTGACGGAGCCGACCGAATCGTCTACGCCGAGAACCTGGCTTTCGCTCCCGCCGTCGCTGAGTTCTTGACTCGCGTACGAACACTCGGCCCTCTCACTCATCTCGAACTTCGAACACTCCAGTCCCGCCCCACATGGGGTGATTTCCTCGATCCCTCGTGGGGTGGCGGCACACTGTTCGATCTCGGCGTGCATCCCCTCGCCCTCGCCGTCCTCGTGGCGCGTAGTTCGGGGAATGGCGAAGTGGTCGCGGCACGTGCCGTTCTCGACGGCGATACGACCGACACTCATGCCGACGTGACTCTCACATTCGCCTCGGGCCTACAGGCCCGCGTGATCAGTAGCTGGGACGGGCCCGAATCGGGCGTCTGGGACGTCCAGGCGTCGTCTCGAACCGCAGTACTTCGTCTCGATCTTCGACCGTCAGTGGCTATGGAATTCAACGGGGAACCCGTTCGTCTTCCATCGCCGTCGGCATCGATTGGCGTGCTGGAAGAGTTCGGTTATGTCGACCAGCTTCGCTCCGTGATCGCTTTGAACTCCGAGGGCCGTCGTTCGATCATGGACGTGAAGTTCGGTCGCTGGATGCTCGAGGTCGTGTCGGCTTGCTACATCTCTGCTCGTACAGGCGAGGCCGTGACGGTTCCGAGTGGTTGCGACCGAAGCCAGACCCCGTGGGAGCTGTGGCGAGGGTGAACCTCGACCGTCGCCAATTCATTTCTCGGTCGACAGCACTCGGCCTCGCCGCGCTGGCGGCCGCCTGTGGCGACGCAGGAACCGTACCGACCTCTTCCGCGACCCCAACTACGTCCACGTCCTCGAGTACCACTGTTCCTGCGACGTCGCCGACGACCTCGACGACCACGACGAACCCGCCACGTGATCCGTATGCATCACCAGGTTGGCTGGCCGCCGAGAACTTGCGACCCGGCACCTCTGACTGGCGCATCGAAGCCAAGGTCCCTGGCGCGTCGTCGAAGATCCCCGATGGATGGATCGAGGGCTACGCCGACACCACCAGCGCGCGTCCGGGCCAGACGGTCACGCTCTACGTATCGACCGATGCCGAATCGTGGCACGCCGAGGCCTACCGCATGGGATGGTACGGAGGCGATCTCGCCCGACTCGTCTGGACGTCGGACGACATCGAGAAGACGTGGCAGTTCAATCCCACGATCGATCGAACGGATCCGACCAAGATGCGGGTTGCGAATTGGGGTCCGTCTCTCACCGTCGACGTGACCGACGAATGGCCACCCGGCTCCTATCTGATCAAGCTCGTCGCATCGTCGGGCGAATCCCACTACGTGCCCCTGACGATCCGTCGTGATTCGGCGTCGGCCGGACTCGTGGTGATCTCGGCTGTCACCACCTGGCAGGCCTACAACCCGTGGGGAGGTTGCTCGCTGTACGAATGCTTCGATGGGCCGGGACGTAGCACGGTCGTTTCCTTCGACCGACCTTACGCTCGCACCTACAACTGGGGATCGGCCGACTTCCTCACCCACGAACTGCCGCTCATCGCCCTTATCGAAGAGCTTGGCCTCGACACCAACTACGTCACCGACATCGACTTGCACACGAGCGGACTCGGCGAAAACGACGATCTCGACGCCGTGTTCGCGAATCGGACGGCTTTGTTGAGTACAGGCCACGACGAGTACTACTCGACGGCCATGCGCGCCACCCTTGGACGGGCTCGCGATACCGGAGTGAATTTGGCCTTCTTCGGTGCCAACGCCGTGTACCGGCACGTGCGTCTCGAGCCCAACGCCGATGGAGCGCCGTACCGGCAGATGCCGAACTATCGCACGGCGGCCAGCGATCCCCTGAACGACACCAACCCCGAGCAGTCGACCGTGCAATGGCGCAATCCACCCTTGAACCGTCCCGAGTCGTCGCTCATCGGCGTGCAGTACTTCGCCGCTGGAGTCACCGCAGCGTTGAAAGTTGTGAATTCGTCGAACTGGGTGTTCGACGACGTTGCCGTTCGCAACGGATCGTCGTTCAAGAAGTTGGTGTCGATCGAAGCGGACGGCCTCGGTCCGGCGAGTGTCGAGCCGGAGAACTTGGAGGTTCTCGCATCGGGCCCGGTGAAGTACAAGGACACCGAATACGACCACGCCATGACCTACTACTCGGCCGACAGCGGTGCCGGCGTGTTCGCCACGGGCACCATCGCCTGGATCAACGCCCTCGACGCCGAGTCTTGGAGTGACGAGGACACGACCGACTTCGTCCGAGGCGTGACATCACGCATCCTGCGCGTGTTCGCCGAAGGTCCGGCTGGCGAGAGATACCCGAGCGACAGCAATGCTGAACGCTTTCGGCGGCCGACCCGACCCGTCGAAAGCGAGGAGTAGTCGCTACGTGGTGGGCGCAGAGGGACTCGAACCCCCGACATCTTCCTTGTAAGGGAAGCGCTCTAGCCAACTGAGCTATGCGCCCTTCGGGTTCCCGAGCCTACCGTCCACCCCTCGGGCAACATTCCGGTATCCACCAACCGCGCGAAGCGCGCAACTACCGTTTGGTCGTGGCACCCCGCCCTAGTGACGCCGAAGCAGAGCTGCTCCGCCAGTATCTGGACGACATCGGAACGTATCCGTTGTTGTCAGCCGACGACGAGCGTCGCCTGGCGGCCGCGATCCTCGAAGCTCGCACTGCGCAAGAGCGTCTCGACGCCGAGCCCAAGCCGACCGGCCGTGACCGCACCAAGTTGACCCGCACTGTGCGCACCGGTGATGCGGCGCGACAGACGTTCATTCAGTGCAACCTTCGCCTCGTCGTGTCGGTCGCCCGTCGCTACGAAGGTTCGGGACTCGGCCTTCTCGACCTCATCCAAGAAGGCAACCTCGGCCTCATGCGTGCGGTCGAAGGATTCGACCATCAAAAGGGCTTCAAGTTCTCCACCTACGCCACCTGGTGGATTCGCCAGTCGATCGGACGGGCCCTGGCCGACTCGTCCCGCACCATCCGGGTGCCATCTCACGTCCGTGAGGTGTACTCACTCATCGACCAGTCGACCGAGAAGCTGGCCGCCGCCCTCGACCGTCAGCCCACCGTCGAAGAGGTTGCCGAATTGTCGGGAGTCAGCGCCGAGCGCGTCGCTCTCGTCCGCCAGCACCGCCGTCCCCTGGTCTCGCTCTCCACCCCGCTCGACAGCGACGGCGACACCGAGTTGGCCGAGATCATCGCCGACGACATGGCGGTCTCACCTTTCGACGCCGCGGCCGCTGCCCTCGAGAAGCGGGCCCTCATCGAGCAGTTACGGCGCCTGGAAGAGCGCGAAGAAGAGGTGTTGCGGGCTCGCTTCGGTATCGACGGTCCGCCCAAGACCTTGGCAGAGATTGGCGACATGCTCGGAGTCACCCGCGAGCGGGTCCGTCAGATCGAAGCCCGGGCCCTCGGCAAGTTGCGTCACCCGAGCGTGTCGCGAGTGTGGCATCAGGGCCAGCAGGCCGCCGACGCTGGCTGATCTCAGCCCAGAGTTTCTCGCGCTGCGAGAGCGCGATCGATGAGCGCCGGATGTGCGGCCACTGGTGTCCGACGGGCGACGTGATCGAGCACAACGAGATCTCGTCCACGTGCGTCACGAATGTCGATGCCTGCTTCCCGGCCCACCAGCAGAGCTCCCGCGTAGTCCCACACACCGTGAGCGTCGACCGAACAGTCGATGAAACCGTCGAGTGTTCCGTCAGCCACCATGCAGATATCGATCGCCGAGGCACCGAGCGCTCGGTATTGCCACCAACCGGGATCGGCCGGCGGTGGACCGGATATGGCGACTACTGCGTCGTGCCACGCCGTCGGAGCTGGTGTCGCCAGTTGTTCGCCGTTGCGCCAGGCTCCGCCGCCCCGAATGCCCCACCATCGCACAGGAAGCGTCAGGTGAGCAATCAGCGACACGAGCGGACCTTCAGCGTCGACTGCGCACAACGACGTGGCGTAGTGCGGAACGCCCCGACTCGCATTGGTGGAACCGTCGAGCGGATCGACGACGACCACGATGTCCCGCTCCAGATTCTCGGCCCCCGATTCTTCCGAGAGCACACCGACAGGCAACTGGCGCAACATGGCCAACGCCGTTTCATCAGCCAGCAGGTCGGCACGGTATTGACCGTTGCGCTCGCCCGAAAGACTCCAATCCTCCACCGAAGACATGGCCGTGGTCACGGCGTCGGCGACGGCGTGGAAGGCGTCGAGCAGCCGATCGGGAGTCACGGCGCACAGGGTAG
The DNA here is from genome assembly GCA_009923785.1 of Acidimicrobiia bacterium. Lineage (GTDB taxonomy): Bacteria > Actinomycetota > Acidimicrobiia > Acidimicrobiales > Ilumatobacteraceae > Casp-actino8. The sequence goes on from RFSV01000020.1 coordinate 12,741, forward strand.
TGTCGACGTCGTGGCCGTCATCGATGTCGCCGGATTCGTCTCCGACATGAAGAGCCACGCGATCGACCACGGATTCCACGTGCACGACGAACGCCATTTCGTCGAGACGTACTCGCTGCGACAACTCTGGGAAGTCGACCTGCACCCCGAAGAGGCCTGTGACGGACCGATCGACCTGCATCTTTCGCTCGAAGTCGACCCGAGAGCCCTGCTCGGATTCGAAGACGCGGTGGCCTCTCTCGATCCCGAGGGTGACGAATCTCCCCCGTCGGGGTTCGCCTTCCCGCTTTTGTTCACCTGGACTCTGCCCCCTCTTCGTCAGCCACCCGATCTTTTGGTGCTCGCCACCGAATTGGCCGGAATCGGGGGGATCGAACTCCCCCTCGAAGTGTCAGCCATCGACTCCACGGCGTCGGTCACCGATGCCCCGGAACGCAAATTGTCGATCGTGGCCCGTCTCGAGGTGTCCCTCGTCGACGTGTACGAGAACGACGATCAGCAGTTCTGTGCGACTCTCGATCGATGCCGCGATGTCAGTCTCTACTTGCTCGATGTCGCACCCGCGTGGCTCGGCGACGAATGAACCGCCCCCGAACGGCCGGGCGTGGAAGACTTCGCTCGTGAACGTCGCCGAACTCATCGATATCTTGAAGGACCTCGACCAGGACGCCGTCCTCGAATTGGCGATCGTGGCGCCGGTGGTGGCCGACGACGAGACGATCACCGTCGATCAATACACGGTGGAAGGAATCCTCCCGCGCGATCCCGCCGATCACGACGGCGAGTCGGTGGTGTGGCTCATCGGCGGCGAATCGAGTGATGTCGACGAGTTCATCGAAGCCATCGGCGGCGAAGAAGAACTTCCCCATGGGGGCGATGGTGACGTGATCGAAATGGAACGCTGGTCACGCTGAGACCGACGCGCCAGACCTCGATTCACGAAGAGTCGCAACGACCACCCCGACAGCGAAGAGTCCGACACCCACCACGATCGCCTCGAACTCCAGCAACACGATCATCCAGACCGTGATGGCGAATCCCAGAATCGGCAAGACCGGCCAGTCCCGGACAGACCACGGCGACCGGAAGTGTCGCATTCTCTCGGGCTCCCGTCGACGTAAGACCACTACCATCACGTTGACCGACAAAAAGATGGCATAGATCGCGAAGTCGGTCGCACTCGCAATGAGTTTCAGATCTCCCCACAGCACGAAGGTCGCCGCAATGACCGCCGACACGACGACGGCCAGGGCCGGAGTACCGTCGCGCGACAGTCGTGAGCCGACTTTGGGAAGGTCACCGGCCCGACTCATGGCAAAGATCATGCGCGAGGCGGCCGTGAGGACGAGGATGACCGTGTTGGCCGTCGTCAACATGGCAAATACCGCCATCACTGATCCAGCCCGACCACCCACCACATCGGCCGCCACGTCGGTGAGGGGTTGTGTGGACTCAGCCAGTCCTTCGGCTCCGAGCACGTTCACGGCTGCGATCGACACCAACACGTACAGCACCGCCGAGATTCCAAGCGACCACAAAAGCGCACGCGGGGTGATTCGCGTTGGATCCTTGGTCTCTTCCGACAACGTGGCCACCTCGTCGAAGCCGATATAGGCGAAGAACACCAGGGCCGCCGCCGACATCAGTCCGCTGAAACTGTTCCACCCCGAACCTCCCCGCCCAGAGAAGAGTTCTCCATCACCCAGATGCCCGATCCCGATGACCACGACGAAGAGAAGTCCAGCGACCTGAGCGGCACTGAGGAGCACCACCAACTTCGACCAACGATCGGAACCCCACACCACGAGCAGGGACGAGAGACCGAGTACTGCAAGCCCCAACCATCGGTCGTCGACGTCCCAGAAATATCGCGCATACCGGGCGAAACCCAGCGACACCGTCGCACCGGCGATCACGAGACCGGCCGCCATTCCCCAACCGATCATGAATGTCACCCGCCGACCAAACACATGGCTCGAGTACTCGTACTCGCCACCAGTGCGCGGGAACATCGAGGCCAATTCGGCGTAGCTCATGGCGGTGAACGCGCACACGAAAGCCGAGATCAGGAACGACAGCCACACCAGACCTCCGGCATTTTCGGCAGCCGGTGCCAACAGGACGTAGATCCCGGCGCCCACGATGATGCCGACGCCGCTCGCCACCACGTGCACGAGACTGAGAACCCGTGGCAGTTCGGAAGGTTCGTGCTCGCTCACACATCAACCATAGAAGCACGACTGGACGATGCACTTCGATGGCTTCTCACATTCGTCACGACTACAACAAAGCTCGAACCGCCCACAGATCAGGAAACAAGGGCTTTGACAACGTCGACGCCAGGTACTCGACCCCGTTCGATCCACCAGTTCCCATCTTCGACCCGATCGTTCGCTCCACCATCTTCACGTGGCGATAGCGCCACTCCTGGATGCCTTCGTCGAGATCGACGAGACGTTCGCACAACTCAGCGAGTTCTGGCTGATGGCGGTAGACCTCGACGAGTGCCGACTGCAGGGTGGGATCAGGTTCGGTTGGCGCGGTCTCGTCGACGATGCGCTCGGACACGACGTCGCGCCGTGCGAGAAGCACTCGAAACGTCGACCACAGCGACGGCTCGTGTAGCCGGCGTTCCAAACGCTCACGTTCGGTGCGGCCGAAGCCTTCGGCTATATCAGGTCGCTTGTGCCCGAGAACGAACTCGAATTCGCGGAACTGAGCCGATTGAAAACCACTGCTCGCTTCCAAACGATCGCGAAACGACAAGAAGTCACGGGGTGTCATGGTCTCCAACACGTCCATCTGCGAGACCATGACTTTCAAGATGGACAGGATTCGTCTCAGTCCACGGCCGGCACCGACGACGTCGTCGGACGTCATGAGAGCCTGAACGTGGTCGATCTCGTGGAGGAGCTGTTTGAACCACAGTTCGTACACCTGGTGAATCACGATGAAGAGCATCTCGTCGTGCTCTTCATCGCCGAGTTCTCGCGACCGCGGCGTCTGCAACGACAGCAGTTCGGCGAGTCGTAGGTACGACGCGTAGGTCAGCGACTGACTCACGCCACCACCTCGAGTGGGCCGTGGTCGATGAGAGGCAACACCATCGTGCCGAACCGCTTGCACTCGTCGAGATGCGGGTAACCCGAGAAGATGAAAGCCTCGATACCCAGCTCCTGATAACTGGCGATCTTGGCCGCGACTTGGCGAGGATCACCGACGATCGCGGCCCCACAGCCACTTCGACCGCGTCCGATTCCCGTCCAGAGATTGTCCTCCACGAATCCGTCATCGGCGGCCGATTCGCGCAGCTCGGCCTGGCGACGCACACCTGTCGACTGAGAATCGAGGGAGCGAGCCCGAATGGCCACTCCCTCGGCATCGTCGAGCGCAGCAACGATGTGCTGGGCCGCGTGTCGTGCCTCGGCTTCGGTTTCCCTGACGACCACATGAGCGCGGTACCCGAAACGAAGACTCCGGCCGTACTGCGACGCCCGATCCTTCATGTCGTCGATCAGCGTTGCCACGTTGTCCAGTGTGTCAGGCCACATGAGGTAGACGTCGGCGTGGCGGGCCGCTACCTCACGGGCCTCTTCGGACAGCCCTCCGAAGTACAGCGGGGGGCACCTTCTCGTAGCCGTCGTGATGCGCGGTGGCTCGACCGACACCGACACGAAGTCGCCGGTGATGTCCACCCGTCGGCCGTCGAGAAGATGGCGCAACACCTCCATCACTTCTGTGGTTCGGCGATATCGCGACGGACCGTCGAGTGTTTCCCCCGGCATTTCCGACGAGATGATGTTGATCGTCAGCCGGCCTCCGAGCATGTGATCGAGGGTGGCCATCTGGCGAGCCGACTGGGGTGTCCACGTCTCCCCGCAGCGAATCGCCACCAACAATCGAATCCGCGACGTACAGGCCGCCATCCCGCCGGCGAAGGCCACCGTGTCGATGCCAAGTGCGTAGCCCGACGGGAGCAAGATGTTGTCGAAGCCACTGTTTTCGGCTTGCTGAACGATTTGGCGACAGTGTTCCCACGAGCTCTGCAACGTGGGGTCGACCACTCCGAGCTGTTCGTAATCGTCGTCGCACAGGGCTGCGAACCAACTGATCTCACAGGGTCCGGTGGAACGCGAAGTCACGGCAGCGGTCGCCCGTCGCTCGCTTCGACGATGCGGTACACCTCAGCACGTGTGAGCTTCACAGCGGATGCGTGGGCAAGTTCACGAAGGCGCTCGGAATTCTGGGATCCGACGATGGCAACCGGTGACGTGGGATGGGCCAAGACGAATGCAGTTGCCACGACTGCTCGTGTGACCCCGTGTTCGCTGGCGATCAGATCGAGAGCCTCGATCACAGCAGGAGCGACGTCGTCTCCGGTGGCCAGCCGGCCCCCGGCCAAAGGGCTCCACGCAAGGGGCAGCAGTCCCGTTTCAGCGCAGAGGTCGAGAGTTCCATCACGTAGCGGATCGAGTGATACTGCCGACAGTTGCGGCTGAGTGGTGGCCAATGGAACGGTGAGGTGGGCCTGCAGTGCACGAGTCTGCGTCGGCGTGTGATTCGAGACGCCCACTGCTCGAACGAGACCACGATCGACCAACAAGTCAAGGGTGGCCGCAACGCGCGCTGGATGAGTGAATGGGTCGGGACGATGGACTTGGTACAGATCGATCACATCGACACCCAGACGACGCAACGATGCTTCACAGGCCGACACCAAATACGCTTCGTCACTCACGTAGGGCACACCAGGAACGATCCCGCCCTTGGTTGCTACGACTACTCGATCGCGCAAACCTGGTCGATGCCGAAAGACGTCTCCCAACATGTCCTCGCACGTTCCGAATCCTCGCCCGCCCCAATCGAGTCCATAGACATCGGCGTTGTCGATCAGGGTCATACCGCAGTCGACAGCCGACTCGACGAGATCAGCACAGCGGCCTACATCAGGATCGGTCAGTCGCCAGCACCCAAAGGCCACGGCGCCGATATCAGTTCCGGCAATCCGGCGAGACGACGCAGTCAGCGGTTCGTCGACACTCACCACAGCGAATGTAGTGGGGCTACATGGTGGGGCGGGCAGGGATCGAACCCGCGACCCAGGGATTATGAGTCCCCTGCTCTAACCAACTGAGCTACCGCCCCGAAATGGGGCAGGGCCCGCACGAGGCGGACCCTGCAAGTGCTCCGAGAGCAGGGCTCGAACCTGCGACCCGCTGATTAACAGTCAGCTGCTCTGCCAACTGAGCTATCTCGGAAAGGCGATCCGAGACTACCAGCGAGGCTGAGGACGACCCACGACGACCATCAGGACTCGAGGTCGATCGGCTCCTCATCAACCGCCGAAAACCCCTCTTCGACAGGGCCGTCGAGGCCGGCCGCCGAACGGACCTTGCCGTTCAATTCGACCATGATTTCAGGGTTCTCCGACAGGAAGGTCTTGGCGTTCTCACGACCCTGACCGAGCTGCTCACCTTCGTAGGTGAACCAGGCTCCGGATTTCTTGACGAGTCCGAGATCGACTGCCATGTCGAGAAGGGAGCCTTCGCGGCTGATGCCCTTGCCGTACATGATGTCGAATTCCGCCTGACGGAACGGCGGAGCCACCTTGTTCTTCACAACCTTCACGCGGGTGCGGTTACCCACGACTTCGGCCCCGTCCTTCAGGGATTCGATACGGCGGATGTCGAGGCGAACCGACGAGTAGAACTTGAGCGCACGACCACCGGGTGTGGTTTCGGGCGATCCGAACATCACGCCGATCTTTTCGCGCAACTGGTTGATGAAGATGGCGATGGTGTTGGTCTTGTTCAGGTTGCCGGTGAGCTTGCGCAGGGCCTGGCTCATGAGACGGGCCTGCAACCCCACGTGCGTGTCACCCATCTCGCCTTCGATTTCGGCCTTGGGCGTGAGGGCGGCCACCGAGTCGATGACCACCACGTCGAGGGCTCCCGATCGCACCAACATGTCGGTGATTTCAAGCGCTTGTTCACCGGTGTCGGGCTGGGAAATCAAGAGTTGATCGATGTCGACACCAATGGCCCGGGCGTACACGGGATCCATGGCGTGCTCGGCGTCGACGTAGGCGCACACGCCACCGTTGCGCTGAGCCTCGGCCACCACATGCATGGCGAGGGTCGACTTACCCGAGGATTCGGGGCCGTAGATCTCGACGACGCGGCCTCGGGGCAGGCCCCCGACGCCGAGAGCGATGTCGAGAGCCAGGGCACCGGTCGGAACCGTTTCGATGCCCTTGAAGGACTGTTCGCCCATCCGCATGATGGAGCCCTTGCCGAACTGCTTGTCGATCTGGGCCAGGGCCATTTCGAGGGCCTTGTCGCGGTCTGTACTCATTGATCTGCCTTTCTGAGTGGTGCTTCCGTTACTGGTGAGGACCCTAGGAAAGGGGTGTGACACCACTGGCGGAGGCGAGACGGGAGTGTGGGGAACGAATGACAGGAGCGTAACTACGAACAGGCGTTCGGTCAAGCATTCGATCGATCAGATGTTCGATCGGCCTCTGCAGACCCAGAACTCACCACCCACTCCGAAGCCTCGGCCGCCTCGCGGGGGTCGACCGGTCGAACCCGCAGGTCGATGGCCATCCAGATGGTGTGAGTGATGGGCCAGGTGACGAGAGGAGTCACGATGGCCGCCGAGGCCAGAACCACGTACAGCGTGACCACCGGGACGTCGGGCACTGTGAGGGCCACGGCCACGGCAACGGCGACGATCACGAGGCCGATGTTCACCACGAGGGCAACAGTCAGCGCTCCGAGTTCGTGACCTTCGACGCCGCGCGTCCGGCGAAGACCACAGTGCGTGCACCGCTCCCCTTGCCGGAACCAGTTCTCGAACCAGGCGCGACGACTTCCACAGCGTGGACAACAACGACGGAGAGCTCGAAAGACAAGCCGCGTCAGCGATCCAGAATCGATCACGCCTGACGGCGACACAGGGATCAGGCCAACAGTTCGTCGACGAATTCGGCGAAGACGCGTGCGTACATCATGGCGTCGTCGTCGGAATGCATCACTGAGATGAGCCACTGCTCGTCGAGACCGGGCGGCAACAACACACCGCGATTGATCCCGTGAATCCATTGCGCATAGGCAAGATCGAAGTCGGTCGCCTTGTAATCACGGTAATTCCGAACGGGCTCAGGTGACCACGTGATGCATCCCTTGGCACCGAATTGAACAGTGTGCGCCGGGAGTTCGGCCATGGCCACGATGCGCGCGCACTCGTCGGTGAGCAAGGTGTTGCGAGCCACTACTCGATCCGTCTCTTCGGGAGTGCACACGTCGGCGAGTACGGCTTTGGCCGCCGCCATACAGAGCGGATTGCCGTTGTAGGTACCGAGATGAACCACTCTGCCGAGGGTGATCTGGTCCATGTACTCCTGCTTGCCGCCGAATGCACCGAGAGGCAATCCGCCGCCGATCGACTTGGCGAGACTCACGAGATCGGGCAGCACGCCAAGTGCTCCGGTGGCTCCACTCCATCCGGCAGTGATTCCGGTCTTCACTTCGTCGAAGATCAACAGGGTGCCGTACTTCTCGGTGATGCGACGCACCTCTTCGAGATAGCCGGGCTGCGGCATGCAGATTCCGATGTTCTCCATCACCGGCTCGACGATGAAACAGGCCACGTCTCCAGTGCGCAGTACTCGTTCCAGTGCGTCGGCATCGTTGTAAGGAATGACGATCGTGTCGCCGAGCACCGCTTGAGTGATTCCGGCCGTCGACGGCACCGGGGTCGGGCGGTCGGCCGGACCTGCTTCGTCGAGGGAGGGTTTCATCGAGACCATGACCTCGTCGTGATGCCCGTGATAACCGCCTTCGACCTTCACGATCTTGTCTCGTCCAGTGACACCACGAGCCACACGAATCGCGTCCATCGTCGCTTCGGTGCCTGAGTTCGTGAAACGCCACATCGGCAGTCCGTAACGAGCAGCCAAGAGTTCGGCCACGTCGGCGTTCAGTTCACAAGGGGTCACGAACAGCGTGCCGTTGTCGAGTTGCGATTCGACCGCCTGCCGCACGAGTGGGTGGACGTGGCCAGCGAACAAGGCCCCGAAACCCATGTCGTAATCGACGTAGACGTTGCCGTCGACGTCGACCATGTTGGCGCCCGAGGCCGATCGGACCACGATGGGATGCGGCTGATAGGCCTGGAAGCTGGATGGCACCCCGAGAGGAAGCACTTTGCTCGCCCGCTCAGTGGCGACCTGAGAGCCTCGGGTCCGTTCGGAGTACCTGGCGAGTTCACGAGCGGTGATCGCCCGGGCCCGCTGCGCCAGATCGCGGGCACTCTTGGTGGTCGAATCCGTGGCTGACACGGTTATCACTCCTTCAGAGGTGACGTGAAGGCTAGCAAGGGTCGTGTGACGCCCCCGGGGAGTTCGAGCCCCAACGCAGAGACGCGACGAAACCGCGACTATCAGGTGCGTTTTGCAGGACTTTCTGGCAGACTCTGTCGATTCATGGTGGACGTAGCTCAGTCGGTTAGAGCGTCAGGTTGTGGCCCTGAAGGCCGGGGGTTCGATTCCCCTCGTTCACCCCAGAACGTTTCGAATCATCGGAACGATCGGAACGTCGCGTGGCGCCGGCCAGGTACTTGGGCCGGTTCATGCACGGCGCCTACACTGCGCTGTCGCGTTCGGCACCTCTAGCTCAACGGCAGAGCAGTGGACTCTTAATCCATTGGTTCAGGGTTCGAATCCCTGGGGGTGCACCAACCGTGTTCGTCGGCCCTCAAGAGGCTGGCCCGCCGGAGAGGAGGAGTCGTGCACGCCACCGTCCTTCTCGCTCATCCAGATCCCGACTCGTTCGCCCACGCGCTCGCCAACCGTGCCGTCATCGGTCTACGAACTGCGGGATGGACGGTCGATCTGATCGATCTCGACGCGATCGACTATCCCGGGGCTGCGACGCCCGACGAATGGCGGGCCTACCCCACCGCCGAGCCGATTCTCGACGACGTCGTGCGACGACACGCCGATCTGATTCGACACACCGATGCACTCGTCTTCGTCTACCCCACGTGGTGGAGTTCCGTCCCCGCTGTGTTGAAGAGTTGGATGGAGCGAACTCTGGTCCCTGGTGTGGCCTTCACCCTCGAAGGCCCCAAGAATCGACTGGTCCCCCAGCTCACCAATCTGCGTTACGTCGTCGGAATCACCACCTACGGCTCCCCGTGGTGGTACGTGAAGCTGGTGAACGACGCCGGCCGTCGCACGATCAGCCGAACACTTGGACTCCTCGCCCGCGGACACGCCTCGCGGCGTTGGCTCGCCCTCTACTCGCTCGACTCTCGATCAACGCAAAGCCGGCAGAAATTCCTCGATCGGGTCGAACGCGACATGGCGGCGCTGCGATGAGTCGACGCGTTCTCCTCGTGTTCGCACATCCGTCGCGCGACTCACTGAACGGCGCCGTGCTCGAACATGCGATCACCGGACTCGACCGGGGTGGTCACGAGGTTCGGATACGCGACCTCTACGCCGAGAATTTCTCTCCTCGACTCACCTGCGCTGAAAAACGCGGTCATCTCGACGCCCCTGAGACCAAGCCGCAACTTGCCGATGACTTCGCCGACCTTCGCTGGTGCGATGTGATCGTTCTCGTGCATCCGACGTGGTGGGGCGGGCAACCGGCCATTCTCAAAGGTTGGTTCGATCGAGTCTGGGCATCGGGCGTGGCGTGGACCCTTCCCGACGGCGCTTCCCACATCCGACCCGGTCTGACCAACGTGCGACGCATCGTGACCCTCGCGACCCACGGCTCACCGTGGCGGGTGAACGCGGTACAGGGCGTCCCCGGACGACGTATCGCCAATCGCGCCATGCGCGCTGTGTGTCATCCGTTGTGCCGCACGTCGTGGGTGGCGTTGTACGCCGTCGACCGAGTAACCGACTCGCGGCGACGTCGTTTCCTGCGGCGCGTCGAACGCCGGATGACGCGCCTCTAACGTTCGACCAGAGCAGTCGCAATCTCAGCGGCCACCCGTGCGTTGTTCTCGGCGAGCGCGAGATTGGCCGGAATACTCCGTCCTGCCGTCGCCTCAGCGATACGCCCGAGGACGAACGGAGTCACCGCCGCCCCTACCACTCCTGACCGTTCGCAGTCGGACAGCGCATCGGCCACCACCGCGTCGAGCACACTCTGATCGAGCTGGTCACCGTCGGGAATCGGAGCCGTCACCAGAACGCCGGTTCGCTCCCGTGAACGATTCGAGAAGACCGCGACCACATCGGCCGCCGATTCGACTCGATGAGGAACGGGAAGTCCTGACGAGCGGGTGTAGAACGCGGGAAACCAGTCGTGCTGCCATCCGAGAACGGGCACCCCGTACGTCTCGAGATACTCGAGTGTGCGCGCCAGATCGAGAAAGGCCTTGGCCCCGGCACACACCGTGATCACCGGATGCGAGGCCAGCGCATCGAGATCGGCCGATACGTCACCGGTGAGCTCGGAACCGCGGTGTACGCCACCGATTCCTCCGGTCGCGAAGACGTCGACGCCACCCGCCGCGGCGATGGCGACCGATGCCGACACCGTGGTCGCTCCCACGTCCCATCGCTGAGCGACGGCAACAGCGAGATCACGCTCGGCCATCTTGCGGGCTGGGCCGAGAATTCGTTGATGCTCGTCGTCGCGCAACCCGAGTCGGATCACTCCGTCGAGCACGGCCGTGATGGCCGGAACGACCCCCGCATCCCGGAGCACCCGCGTACAACGATCGAGGGCTTCGGCGTTGTACGGCGAGGGAAGACCGAGATGGGAAAAGATCGTCGATTCGAGTGCGACCACCGGACGGCCGGACGCGATGGCTTCGAACACTTCGGTCGACACGACAGGAGTCAGCACCGTCAGAGTCTTCCATGTCGCACGAATCGGGAGACCACTTCCACGTGGTGCGTGTGCGGAAACGGATCGAGAATCTCGGCCGAGTCGAACTCGTATCCGGCTTCGGTCAAGAGTCGTGCGTCGCGACCAAGAGATGCCGGATCACACGACACCAGCACCAGAACGGGTGTCTCGGTGGCGGCAATGACGCCGACCGCCTTCGCGCGCAGACCGTCTCGGGCGGGATCGGCCACCACCGCCGCTGCTCTTTCGGGCGTCCAATCCTCGACCCGCGAATCGACCACGCGAGCCGGCCGATCAGCCAGATTCACCCGCGCATCGGCACAGGCCAGCGGATTGCCTTCGATCAACACCACTTCTCGGTCGACCGGCGGCACCAGCGCCGAGAACAGACCGACACCTCCGTACATGTCGACGAACGGTCCGCTCGGCCACGCATCAGCCGACCCCAGTGCCGCGGTGACTGCGCCCACGATGACCTCGGCTGCCTCGGGAGAGGATTGGAAGAACGACCCCATCGACACTTGGAACTGCCGACCCAGAACCTTCTCGTGGACGAATCCGGTCGCACCCGACACATCGACACGTTCGGCGCTCTCGACCGATCGATCCGACGGCTCCCACCACACTCCCCGCTCACTCGTGGCCGCTGCGACCCGGGCAGTGACTTCGTCGATCCCGCGGGGGATCGTCAGACCCGCCACGAGTTCGGAGAGTTCGGGACGAACCACGAGGCAGTGATCGATTCGCACCACGTCATGACTTCGACGGCGGCGTAGACCTGCTCGCCCATCCACCGAACGGGCCACCCTCATCGTGGTTCGGGTCCCGACGAGTGACGAGAACCAGTTGGTGCGGAGGTCGGGAGCGGCGATGCGACCGAGACGCTCGAGCGACTCACGCACGATCCCGACCTTGATCTCCTTTTGAAGTTCGAGAGATGCGTGCTGAAGATCGCATCCTCCGCAACCGTCCCCCACATGGACACACGGTGGATCCACCCGTCGCGGATTCGGCTCGAGGATCTCGGAGACCACGGCACGCGCGTAGTCACGTGATTGCTTCACGACGCGGATCCGAACGAGTTCGCCCGGCAACGCTCCTTCGACGAAGACCACTCGTCCGTCGCTCAGCCGACCGAGGCCGTCCCCCTCGGCGACGACCTTGTCGACGCGGACGGGTGCGTCGTGAGTGGAGTCGGGAGAGGGCGACATGTCGAGCGAAGGCTAGACGTCGAGTGATGTAGCGTCGGGGCGTGGCCCTTCCGATTCAGATCGTGCCGTCCGTTCTCCCGTGCGATTTCGCACGACTTGGCGCCGAGATCGAAGCCCTCGACGCCGCCGGGGTCGACGCGTTCCAGTGGGACGTGATGGACGGCCAATTCGTCCCCAACCTGACCTTTGGACCAGATGTCATCGCCGCCGCCCGACGACACACTGCCAAACCCTTCGAGGCCCACCTCATGGTCCTCACACCCGATGTGATGGCTGCCCGCTACGTGGAAGCCGGGTGCAGTCGCCTCATCGTCCATGCCGAGGCATGCCCGCATCTTCATCGAACTCTCGGCAACATCGCGTCGCTCGGCGCCACTCCGGCGGTGGCGCTCAATCCGCACACACCCGTGTCGGCGGTCGATCATGTCCTCGATCTAGTCGACTTGGTGCTCGTCATGACGGTCAATCCTGGTTTCGGCGGCCAGTCGTACATCGCGTCGATGGAACACAAAGTGAGTGAACTCCGAGATCTCATCGGCCGTCGCGGTTTGTCAACGCAAGTCAACATCGAAGTCGACGGGGGAATCGGGCCCACCACGATCGCCGGCGCGGCCGCCGCTGGCGCCAACGTTCTCATCGCCGGCACGGCTTTGTTTCGCGACCCCGAGGGGCTCGAACATGCGGTCAGTGATCTGCGCGCTCGGGCCGAGACCGCTCGTCTCGCCGACTGATCGTTTCGCCATACCACGACGCACGCAGTCGCCGTCCGAGACCTCGAACCGCGCCGACCCAGATCGCCATCGCGATCAATCCCCCGAACACCCAGAGCGCCGGCAACGTGACGGCCCGCAACAGGCCACTTCGATCGGCAGACAGAGGCGCCAACACACCGCTTTCGACACTCGTACCATTCATCGTGACCGTACGCACACCGTCCTCCACTTCGGGGCAGTTCAAGGGTCGGTCGTCGATACCGATCACTTGGTTGCCTCCAAAGAGTGGTTCGGGATCTCGCACCTTGGAGACCAGACGCCCGGTGTCGTCGTCCACACCCACGCCCACGATGTACTGCTCGGCCACGTCGAGGAAGCGAATGTCGTCGCCGTAATCGACGTCGACCAGTCCGTTCACCGAATAGCCCTCGAGGGACCCACCCCGGAGTTGACGTACTTCGAATCGCCCCGTACGCCGATCGGTAGCCGCCAACGCGCCGACGAATGTGGCCTTCACGGGTGTGGGCAGGTCGCATCCGGCCGGAATCGTGGTATTCGGAGCCGACACCGGCGGAGCTGTAGTGGCCGACAACGGTCGACCAGCACTGAGAGTCGTCAAGACGACGAGCACCAGAACCCGTCGAACGAACATGTACCCACGCTAGTGAGAGTCACCCGTTACCGGGTGTCAGCCGAGAATCAGCGACCCTTGAAGTTCGGTGTCCGCTTCTCGACGAAGGCACTGATCGCCTCGGCGGTGTCCTTGGTGCTGAAGTTGACCGTCTGAGCCACACCTTCGTCGTCGAGGGCCTCTTCGAGGGTGACCTGCATGGCGTTGTTGAGCAGTCGCTTCGATTGAGCCAATGCGATCGGCGGAAGACCGAGGAGGCGCTCGACCCAACCGTCGACGAAGGCATCGAGTTCGGCATCAGGCACCACCCGATTCACGAGGCCGATGCGATCCGCTTCCGCCGCATCGATGATGTCGGCGAAGAATGCCAATTCTTTGGCCCGATGCAAACCGATGCGCCGCGGCAGAATCCATGATCCACCACCGTCGAGCGACATACCGCGCTTCGAAAAGATCTCCGAGAAGCGAGCGTTGTCGGATGCCACGACCAGGTCGCATCCGAGGGCGATGTTGCATCCCACGCCCACTGCCACACCTCGCACCTTGGCGATGGTGGGCTGAGGAAGACGAGCCAACGCCATGATCACCGAGGTGATTTCGCGCATCGAGTAATACGAATGCGAATGGCTTCGGCCGGAACCGTCGCCCATGTCGACCAGATCGGCGCCACTACAGAACTCACCCCCGGCACCGGTGAACACCACCACTCGGTCGTCGGATCGGAAGTGGATGTCGGTCAACACATCGAGCAGCTCGATCCACATGGTGCCGTTGGCTGCGTTCTTGCGCTTCGGACGGTTGAAGGTGACCGTGACCACCCCGCCCGATCGCTCGACAACGATCGTCTTGTAGTTCTTGTCGGCCGAATTCGAGTTGTTGCTCACGAAGACGACGATAATGAGGCCGTGGGATTCGACCCGTATCGGAAGTTCCGAGCCCGACCGGCGGACTACGTGTTCGTCGCGGCTGCGATCGTGGCCGCCATCGCCCTCGTGGCCTGGGCGTTCCTTGGGTGAGAAGCGGGCCCGTAAGCCCGGAATCTGGGACGGCTTGTACGGACCAGTCGAGGTTCGGCGCGTCCAGCCCTACCAGGCCGCCAAGCAATACGTCTGCCCTGGATGTCACCGTGACATTCCACCCGGCCTCGGCCACGTAGTAGCCGTCCCGCGTGATGCCCCGGATCTGCGACGCCATTGGCATCACGCGTGTTGGCGTCGTCGCACCGATCGCTGACGATCAAAAGGCCCCTTCTATGACGTCGAGGCGAGCTCCAATCACCTGAGCCACATCGAAACGAACTTCAGGGAAGCGGGCGTCGTGTTCGCGCATCCACTCGATGGCCAATCGGCGTATCCGACGTTGCTTGCTCTCCGTGACCGCATAGGCGGGGGTCCCGAAGGCGTCGGTCGAACGAGTCTTCACTTCGCAGATCACCAAGAGTCCATCGCGCGCCGCAACGACATCGATCTCCCCCACCCGGGCCCGACGCCAATTGCGATCGAGCACTCGGTAGCCCTGTGCTTCGTACCAGCGGGCAACCCGCTCCTCACCCCATGCGCCGAGTCGAACCCGATGCTCGGCCGAATTCAGTCGAGGTCGGTCAGTTCGTCGCGGGGCAACTCTTCGACGTTGACGTCCTTGAAACTCAGAATTTTGACCTTCGGAACGAAACGGCTCTTGCGGTACATGTCCCAGACCCATGCGTCGACCATCTCCACCTGAATCACCGGACGGGTGGGATCACCGATCACCGAGACGTTCACGTCGTTGGCGAGATAGAAGCGGCGTTCGGTCTCGACGGCGTACCGGAACATGCCGGAAACGTCTTGATACTCCTGAGCCAACTGGAGCTCGCGTTCGGCCTCGAACTCTTCGAGGTCGTCAGTGCCCAATGTGTGAGGCTCCGTCGCCGACAGGAATCAGAAGTCGCGCTTTTCGCGAATCTTGGCAGCTTTGCCGGTGCGGTCGCGGAGGTAATACAACTTGGCGCGACGCACATCGCCCTTCTTGACCACTTCGATCTTGGCGATGCTTGGGCTGTGCAGCGGGAAGGTGCGCTCGACGCCCACGCCGTAGCTGAGCTTGCGAACGGTGTAGGTCTCTTGCACACCAGAACCGGAGCGAGCGATCACGTTGCCCTGGAAAATCTGGACACGCTCCTTGCCGCTCTCGACCACGCGGACATGGACCTTCAACTCGTCACCGGGCCCGAACTGGGGGATGTCGGTGCGAAGATTCTGCTGGTCAACGATGTCGGTGGTCTTCATGAGTTCGTCCTGCCGTGAGGCCGGTCCCGTCGGACCGGCGAAGGATCAAGGATACGGGACGGCAGGGAACTCTTCCAACAGGCGTTGCTCCTGGTCGGAGAGGCCGCCTCGAGCCTCGATCAGGTCGGGTCTGACCCGCAGTGTGCGATGCACAGCCTGAGCCAGTCGCCATCGCTCGATCCGGCCGTGATCTCCCGACAACAAGACGTCGGGGACCGTCCACCCTCGAAAATCGGCTGGTCGGGTGTACTGGGGCTCTTCGAGGAGTCCGCTGGCGCCGAAACTTTCGGTGACTGGGCTGGCTGAATTGCCCATAGCCCCCGGAAGCAGACGCGCCACGGCCTCGATCACGAGGCAGGCCGCTACTTCGCCACCCGACAAAACGACGTCACCCACACTCACTTCCCCGTCGACGAGGTGCTCGACCACCCGGTGATCGACTCCCTCGTAGCGCCCGCACAAAAGACTGAAGCCGTCGCCGGCCGCCAACTCGTCGGCCAGCGACTGGTCGAAGAGGTCGCCCGTGTCGTAGGTCGCGAGCGAGAGGTCGTACAGCGCCGAGTCCTCGCTGCGCCGTCCGACGACGGTGGCGTGGCCCTTGAAGAGGCGGACAAGCGCCGCTTTGATACGATGTTGGAAAACACCAAATTGCAGGGCGTGGGGTTTGACATACGGTTTCATCTGCACCCCGACGTTGACGCCAGCCTAGATATGGCGGGGCATGCGGTCAGCATGGCGCTGAAAAGTGGCGAGATTTGGGTGTTTCGCCATGATGGCCATGCGCAAATGCGGCTGGATCCTTCGGTTTATCTGGAAAAAGGCCGAATTCAGCCCCGTGCGACCAAACAAGTCGTTTTATCTGCCCGCGCGATAGATTATGCGACCCGCATCCGGTGGTCGCTGGCCAAGGCGCATGAAACGCCCATGTCGATACGTGATCTGCACCGGGACGAGATGGACCTGACGACTGACTGACCGGAGCCCAATATAAAATGACCAACCTGCACCCGATCCGCCGTGCCCTGCTTTCTGTATCCGATAAAACTGGCCTGATAGAGCTGGCACAGGCCTTGGCGGCCCGTGGTGTCGAATTGTTGTCCACTGGCGGCTCGGCCAAAACCCTGCGCGAGGCGGGGCTGGTTGTGCGCGATGTGGCCGATGTGACCGGGTTTCCCGAAATGATGGATGGCCGGGTGAAAACCCTGCACCCC
>RFSV01000003.1 GCA_009923785.1 Acidimicrobiia bacterium
GCCTCGAACAACGGCTCGGCCCGCATGACCATGCCCGCTCCCCCTCCGTACGGTGCGTCGTCGACCGTTCGATGCACGTCAGAGGTCCACTCGCGCGGATCATGAAGGCGCAGATCGAGCAAGCCCGATGTCCGGGACTTTCCGAGCAGGCTCTCGGACGTGAATGCGTCGATCAGTCCGGGAAAGATCGTGAACACGTCGATCCGCATCACTCACCCTCCTCGTCGGCCGAGTAGAGCTCGAACAGGCCGGCCGGCGGATCCACCACCACGATCACGTCTCCGTCCGACTTGTCGACTCGTTCGACGAAACGAGCCGGAACGAGAGCTCCACCGTCGAGTTCGAGCAGGTCGTCAGCCGGGTTGGCCACCACGGCGACGCAGCGTCCGCGTTCGATTCCCTCGACATCGCGGACCCGGGCTCCGATGACCTCGTGGATCCACACCGCTGTCGGGTCATCGATCGGTTCGGCCCAGATCGTGTGGTTCACGAGGGCTTCGGCCGCGCTTCGGTCGTCCACACCCTCGAGTTCCACGACCCAGCGTCCCGAGTGTTCGCGCGACGTTCTCACCTCGAACCAGCGGCCCGACCACAAACGAGCACCCGGAGCGACTCTTTCGGCGCGATCGGTCGACAACAGGATCGTGACCTGCCCGCGTACTCCGTGAGGGCGACCGAAGCGACCGACTTCCAGAAGTTCGGGCGGTCGAGACTCGGTCATGGCCGAGTCGGGTCAGTCGACGAAGTCGACGTCGACCTCGTGACCGTCCTTGGCGGCCGCGGCGCGCACCAGGACGCGGATGCTTTGTGCAGTACGTCCACGACGGCCGATCACACGACCGAGATCTCCGGGGCCGACCTTCACTTCGAGCTTGATTCTCTGCCGACCTTCGACTTCGTCGACCTGTACGGCATCGGGATCGTCGACGATGGAACGAACGACGTGCGTGAGGACGGCAACTGCGGTGGGTGCGGTGAGCTGATTCGGATCGGTCATGACGAGACGACGACCGTCACTTGCCGCGGTTCTCGGTGTACTGCGCCCACGCGCCCGAGATCTCGAGGAGTTTGCGCACACGCTCGGTCGGCTGTGCGCCCTTCATCAACCAGGCCACAGCCTTGTCGTTGTCGATGTTCACACCCGATGGCTCGAGGCGCGGGTTGTACTGGCCGATGATCTCGAGGAAGCGGCCGTCGCGCGGCGTGCGGCTGTCGCTTGCGATCACGCGGTAGTGAGGCTGCTTCGTCTTTCCGATTCGAGTGAGGCGCAACTTGACGGCCATGCAGAGGGCTCCTTAGGCGACGGGAGGGCCCGTCATTCACGAAGGAGAGAGGCTAGCGGTGGGCTCGTGCACCACCAACGCTGGCCCTGCGCTCGAGATCGATCTCAGCGAGAGGGTGGAAACGAAAAGCCACCCGGGTCGGCACCAGGCATCTGGCCCGGAAGCCCGGGCACGCCGCTTCCGAGGCCGGCCCCAAGACCTGACAACGCCCCCAGACCGCCCTTTTTGCCCTTCTTACCCTTGCCACCGGCTCCGCCCATGCGCTTCATCATCTTTTGCATCTCGCCGAACTGCTTGACGAGGCGATTGACCTCCGCAATCGAGCGGCCGCTTCCCGAAGCAATCCGCTGACGACGGCTTCCGTTGATGATCTCGGGACGGCGACGCTCGTCACGCGTCATGGACCGGATGATGGCTTCGATGGGTTTCAGGTCGTCGTCACCCACCTTGGCGTTCTTCAACTCCTTCGGCATTCCCGGCATCATTCCGAGAATTCCCCCGAGGGGTCCCATCTTTTTCAACGACTGAAGTTGCTCGAGGAAGTCGTCGAGCGTGAATTCGCCCTCGAGGAGTCGGGCCGCCGCCTCTTCGGCCTGGTCCTTCTCGAACGCTTTCTCCGCCTGCTCGATGAGAGTCAGCACGTCGCCCATTCCGAGAATGCGACTCGCCATGCGATCGGGGTGGAACTGTTCGAAAGCATCGAGCTTCTCGCCAGTGCTGGCGAAGGCGATCGGGCGCCCGATCACTTCTTTGACCGACAGTGCCGCGCCGCCACGGGCGTCACCGTCGAGCTTCGACAGAATCACGCCGTCGATCTCGAGAGTCTCATGGAAGGCCTCGGCCACGTTGACCGCGTCCTGACCGGTCATGGCATCGATCACCAAGAACGTGTAGTCGGGACTCAACTCGTCGGAGATCTGACGGATCTGCTCCATCATTTCGGGATCGATGGCGAGGCGTCCGGCCGTGTCGACGATGAGCACGTCTCGACCCAGGCGCCGTGCCTCGGCAAGTCCGCGGGCCGCAGTAGAGACCGGATCACTCGGCTCGCTGAAGACCGGAACACCGATCTGACCACCGAGAGTTCGCAACTGCTCGACCGCGGCCGGACGTTGAAGGTCGGCACCGACGAGCAGCGGATGCCGTCCTTGTGCGACGAACCATTTGGCGAGCTTGGCCGAGTTGGTGGTCTTACCCGAACCTTGAAGGCCGGCCATCAACACCACGGTGGGTGGTTTGCTCGCGTAGGCGATCTTGAGCGTCTCGCCACCGAGAATCGCTGTGAGTTCGGCATTGACGATCTTGACGATCTGCTGGCTCGGATCGAGAGCCTTCGACAATTCGATACCGACTGCACCGTCGCGAATGCGGTCGACAACCGAACGCACGACCGACACGTTGACGTCGGCTTCGAGCAGAGCGGTACGAATTTCCTTCAGGACCTCGTCGACATCTGCTTGCGTGAGAAGTCCCTTGCCGCGGATCTTCTTGAAGATCCCCTCGAAACGGCCGGACAGATTGTCGAACATGAGGTCGAGGTTAGCGACGGTCTGCCGGGGGTGAACCGTCGGCGAGTATCACCCCTAGCCGACGGTGACAGCAGTGACCACGTCGTTCTCGACGGTGAGGTTCACTCGATTCCAGAGGTAATCCATGGTCAGCGAGAACTGCTCTCCGTCGCGTGCGGCCACGCGAACCTCCCAACCTCGAGCGACGGCAACTTCGAAAGCTTCGTCTTCGTTCAGGCCGATCAGATCGGTGGTTTCGCCATCAGAGATCGCAATGGCATCGACTCCGCCACCGCTTCCCGACGAACCACCGCCAGGGAACGGCGCTGGTTCGATCGGCATCGGTTCGGGCTCGACGGGCAACGGAGGCTCGACGATGTCGAGATACTCGCTCGGGATCGCCGGCACCGTGTAGCGACCGCGATAGCCCCACTCGTCCTCGGCAGCCACGAAGGTGTACCCGGGCACGAGATACACGTCCCCATCGACACTCCAGTAGGTGATGTACTCCTCCTCGACATCGACGAGTCGTACGACAATCGTCTCGGGGATCACCTCAGGGATCGTCTCATCGGGGACGATCGTGTCGTCGGTGATCACAGTCTCGTCGGTGATCACCGAGTCATCGATGATCACTGTGTCGTCGGTGATCACCGTCTCATCGGGAGCAAGCTCAGGAGACACCGGATCGACGAGTACGGGAGAGCCGTCGACAGCTGGTTCGATCGCGACCCGACCCATCATCGATCGATAGTCGTCGCGAAGGCGATCGAGACCGACCGCCGTACCGACCCGCGGGTACGTAGCCAGTCGTTCCGGACGACCGAGATAGCCGCCGGCGTACGTCAGACGTCCGTTCTCGCCGAACGAAGCGGTGAGTGTCATCGACGACCGCACTCCTCCGATCGACACGTAGCCCCATGCACCGGCCGACCAGTCGTCTCCGTACGACTCGATCGTCAATTGATCGGCACCGAATCCGAGTCGTGTGACGAGATCTCGGAATTTCGTTTCGGCCTCGGCGGCCGACGGAACGCCGACGGGTGGGGTCGGCTCGATCCATTCGTCGGGACACATCACGTCGTCTTCGACGAGCACGCCGTCTGGGTCGATCGGTGACACGCACGGCTCGACACGGCTCGTCGACGTGGCCTCCCAACCTTCGGAGTACCACCACGTCAGCATTCCGTCGTCGGACACAGTGATCGTGGGGCCCGACCCGTCGTCGGGCCCGACCGACCATGTGGTCCATTCGTAGTCGGTGCCGGGGTCGGTCGTGGTGCGAGTGAACGAGCCGTCCACACCGAGAACCTCGAGCAGGGTCGCCAACTGCTCAGCCGATGGTTCGACACCGCCACTGAGCACGTACACCGGTGCCTCGGAGTCAAGGGCGGGCAACGAACCGTCGACCACGAACTCCCACTCCGTGGGCACGTACATCGACATGCGGTCGGGGGCGACCATGTCGGCGCTCACTCCCGCTTCGGCCGAAGCAGCACCGGCCCCGATCCGAAGAACCGGCAGGGCCGACGGATTGTCGGGATCGTCTCCGCACGCGGCTATGACAGCCAGCGCGGCGAGAACGGGAAGTGAACGACGCACCATGTGCGACAAGGTAGGGGTTCGACGACGGCGAGTCATGTCACTTGGACGTCGCGGGACGAACGTCGGTTCCCGCGGGTTACGACGAAAAGAGCGCCCCCACGAATTCATCGGGGTCGAATGGAACGAGATCGCCGATCGTCTCACCGAGCCCGACCAACTTCACGGGAATGCCGAACTCGGTCTCGATGGCGAACACGATGCCACCCTTGGCCGAACCGTCGAGCTTCGTGAGCACCACACCTGTCACTCCGGCTGCTTCGGTGAATTCACGCGCCTGTGACAGACCGTTCTGTCCGGTCGTCGCATCGATCACCAACAACACTTCACTCACGTGACCCGGATCGCGATCGGCGACTCGACGCACCTTGCGTAGTTCGTCCATGAGATTGGACTTGTTCTGAAGCCGTCCGGCCGTGTCACCGAGAACCAGATTGGCGCCACGGGATTTCGCGCGCTGCACCCCGTCGAACACCACCGAACTCGGATCGCCACCTTCGGCCCCCCGCACCAATTCGGCACCAGATCGTTCCGCCCACGTGCCGAGCTGTTCGGCCGCCGCGGCCCGAAAGGTGTCTCCGGCGGCCAACACCACCGACAGCCCGGCTGCCGTCTGTTGGGCCGACACCTTCCCGATCGTCGTCGTCTTACCGACACCGTTGACACCTACGAACAACCACACGTCCACTTGATCGTCTGAGGCGGTGCGATGCAGGCCTCGATCGGCTCCAGCCAGACGCCCGACCATCTCGCCTCGCAAAGCGTCGAGAAGTTCGTCGGGGCTCGAGATCTCCTTGTTCGACACCCGCTCGCGCAACCCGTCGAGCAGGCTCGTGGTGACACCGAGTCCCACGTCGGCTCGAAGGAGCGCTTCCTCCAGGTCGTCCCACGTGTCGTCGGTGATTCCCGAGCGAGCGCGCACACCGCCGAAGGCTCCGGCCAGTACGGCGGCAGCCTTACCCATCCGAGAGCGAAACGAGGGGGCCTCGTCGACTGACTCGATTTCTGGTTCAGGCTCCTGCTCGGGCTCGTCGTGTACTTCGGGCCGAGGCGCGAGTTCCGGCTCGGGCTCCGGTGCGGGCTCTCTCTCGATCGGCCGGCTGACAACCGGCGGCACCCCCGGCGATCCTCCTCGGCCGCGGCGATTCAACAACACCACGCCGATGCCGAACACCAGCACAACCGCGATCAGTATCAGCAGGATGTCTTGAGTATCGACAGCGATCATGAGCCAGCTTCGAGTCGCTCCGAAACGACTTTCGAGGAGCCTCCGGGTTGCATGCTCACACCAAGGAGACAGTCACCGGCTTCCATGGTGCGCTTCTGGTGGCTCACGATGATCAGCTGCGCATCCTGACGAAACTCTTTCACGAGACCGAGGAAACGATGCAGGTTCACGTCGTCGAGGGCTGCTTCGACCTCGTCCATCACGTAGAACGGCGACGGACGACTGCGGAATACGGCGAACAGGAACGCCATGGCGGTGAGAGTGCGCTCACCACCGGACAGAAGGCTCAATTTCTTCACGTTCTTGCCGCCCGGCTTGGCCTCGACCTCGATACCGGTGTTCAACAGATCGTCGGGGGCGGTGAGAATCAAGCGTCCACCACCACCCGGGAACAACATCCCGAACAACGTCGTGAAATTCTCACTCACGTCGGCGAAGGCTGCGGCAAATACTTGCTGGATCTCCTGATCGATCGCCGAGATCACACGCATCAGTTCGCGTCGGGTGTTCCGAACGTCGTCGAGCTGCGCCTCGAGGAACGTGTGGCGCTCCTGCAGTTCGGTGAATTCTTGCAAGGCCAAAGGATTGATCGGACCCATGAGTCGTAGTTCTCGTTCGAGATCGCGAACACGCGCCGGCGCCGACAACCCTTCGGGAAGTTCGGGAAGTTCGGCGGCCTCGGCAACCGAGGGCTCGACGTCGAGATCGCGCCGAAGGGTCTCGACCGTGGCCTCGAGTCGCATCCGGACCTCGGTCTCGTCGATCTCGGTACGCCGCGAGGTCTCGCGCACCTGTTCGAGTTCGCGCTCGGCAGCCAGTCGGTCGCGACGCATCTGGTCGAGACGAGTTGCCAGTTCGCGTACCTCGTCACTTTGACGTCGACGGCGTTCGTGAAGGTCGGCCAACCATGTTTCGATGGTGTGCCGATGCGTGTCGACCATCGCCGCCAACGACTCCGTCACGGCGATCACCTTCTCGATTCGCTCACGCCGTCCGGCGACTTCGGCGCGAGCCGTCGCATCGGCAGCCAATCGTCGTTCGGTCTCGGCAAGCCGCGATTCGAGGAATTGCTTACGTTCCAGCAGTCCGGCCGAACGCACCGCCAGATCTCGACGTCGACCGGCGAGTAGCGCGGCTTTGGCTTCGAGCGAGGCTCGAGCCTCACCTCTCACCCGGGCCGCTTCGACCTCGGCCACTTCGTCTTGTTCGAGAGACGGAAGGAGGCGATCGAGCTCGGCGACTCGTTGGCGCTGTTCGGAAAGTCGCTCGTCGAGCTCGTGACGAGCGACGTCGAGTCCCTCGGCCTCGGCCGAGATCTCTCGGCGCTCACCTTGAACCCGCGCCAAAGCTTCGGTGGCCGCCGTGAAGGTGGAGTCGTTGGCGTCGAGCCGCTTCTGTACGTCGGCCTCGATCTGACGAGCACGATCGAGAGTCGACTTGGCCGCCACCAATTCGGATTCACAACGTTCCAATTCGCTGGAGGCCGAAGCAACCTTGTCGATCGCCTCGTCGAGTGCTGATGCGGTGGCTCCACCACCGGCCACTCCGATCCGCCAACCACCGACTGCGAAACGATCACAGGCCGCCGTGACCGCCACCAACGACGGATCGGAGATCACGGCATCCACGGCACCCTGCCAGTCGTCGACTCGCACGGCGCGGGCCAACAACGAGTCGAGTAGGGCCGAGACATCGGTCCGATCGGCACTCACGTGAGACCGCACAGCATCGGATCCCGACACGGCCGCCGGAGCGGCGAGCAGCGATCCGAGCGCGATCACGGCTCCGGACGTGCCCGTCTCGCGGAGATGTGACAGCGCGCGCCGGGCCGCCGTCGCGTCGTTCACCACGACCGCAGTGAGAGCTTCTCCGAGCGCCGCCTCCACGGCATCTTCCCAACCCACGTCGATTCGCACCAGATCGAGAAGCGTCCCCACCACACCGGAGACATCTCGCAACTTCTCGGCTCCGGCTCGGGCACGAGCACTGTCGAGAGCGAGTTGGAGCGCTTCCACTCTCGCCTGCCAACGCGCGAGTGCCGAAGCTGCGTCGGCCCGACCGGCTACGGCCGCCTCGTGGGCGGCTTCGGCAGCCATCCGAGCACTTTCGGCTTCGGCGACCTCGGATACGAGCGGCTCCTCGGCTTCTTGAGCGCGTGTGAGTTCGTTTCGAAGATTCTCGACTTCGGTTTCGAGCCTCGCGTCGCGCTCACCAAGTGCATCACGACGGGTCACCACGCGCCGGTGTTCGACTTCGGTGGACTCGAGCGCGGCACGCAAGGTGCGCAATTCGCCGCGAACTTCAGCCGCCGCGGTAGCCGCCGATGCCGATGAGGTGATGCCATCGAACAACGTGGCGGCCTCGGTGCGCTCTCCTTCGAAGGCCGCCTCGTCGTTGGCCAAGACGAGGCCCTCGGGCTCGAGCCGAGCGATACCCGCTTCGACGTCGTCGAGTTCGGAGCGCAAAGCGGCCGCATCGGCCTCGAGCGTGGCAATGAGGCCCGAGTCCATGAGTTGACCTCGGTCTCGCTCGTAGGAGCGTCGACGTTCGGTGACGAGCATCGAAATACCGCGCGCCCGCTCACGAAGCTGCTCGACTCTGACCAATTCATCACTCAGGCCACTGTCGCCCCGCGCCGTCAATTCGGCTTCGGCGGCCATGACGTTCGTATCGAGCTCAGCCAGGGACTGACGCAATTCCGATTCCCGCTTGGCGGCTGTCGTCCGTTCGAGCGCCAAAGTTTCGAGACGCTTCCGGTGACCGGCGATTTCTCGGCCAGCCAAGAAGATCTGCAAAGCCGACAACTCGGCGACGAGGTCGCCGTGTCGGCGTGCTGCGTCGGCCTGGCGTTCGAGCGGCCGCAACTGGCGCCGAACCTCGCGAAGCAGATCCTGGACTCGCAGCAAGCTCGCCTCGGTGGCCTCGAGACGACGCTCGGATTTCTCCTTGCGCTTGCGGAACTTGAGGACGCCGGCGGCTTCTTCGATGATGGATCGACGGTCCTCGGGTCGAGCGTTGAGGACGGCGTCGATCTGGCCCTGACTCACGATCACGTGCTGTTGGCGACCGACTCCGGCATCTGACAACAATTCCTGGACGTCGAGAAGTCGACAGGGCACGCCGTTGATGGCGTACTCGCTCTCACCTGTTCGAAAAAGAGTGCGGCTGACGCTGACTTCGTTGAACTCGAGCGGTAACAGACCTCTCGAGTTGTCGAGGGTCAAGGTGACCTCGGCCCGTCCGAGAGCCGGGCGCTTGGCGGTACCGGCGAAGATGACGTCGTCCATCTTCTGGCTGCGGACCGCACTCGGGGCCTGAGCGCCGAGAACCCACGCGATGGCGTCGACCACGTTGGATTTGCCCGAGCCATTCGGACCGACCACCACGGTCACTCCGGGTTCGAGGTCCATGACGGTGGTGTCGGCAAAGGACTTGAAGCCCTTCAGGGTGAGCGTTTTCAGGAACACGGCGACCCGACCCTAGTTCACCGACCTCTCCGACGAGGGCCGAAACCGCTGGCGCGGGTCACCGTTGACACACCGCACACCAGTGACTGGTCCGGCCTCCGATCGATGCCGATTTGATGCGCCCCCGATCACACGTGACACACGACTGCCCAGTTCGTCCATACACACGGTGGCGTTCCTGGAACGAGCCGGCCCGACCCTGAGGATCGACGTATTGAGCGTCACGGAGAGTGGATCCCCCGGCTGAAACGGCTTCGTTCAACACGTCGACCACTGCTCTCACGAGGCGACGAGTCTGCTCTCGATTCACCCGATTCGCCGGTCGTAACGGGTTCAAGCGTGCGCGATGGAGAATCTCGTCGCCGTAGATGTTTCCGATACCAGCGATCACGCTCTGGTCGAGCAATACCGCTTTCAGGGCACGTCGAGTTCGCACCAGCGACCGTCGCAGCACCATCTCGTCGAAGGTGTCGACGAGTGGATCGGGGCCGAGCCGGGCGAGTTCTGGAACCACCGATTCGGCGTCGTCCGGGCCGAACACGACCACTTCTCCGAACGTGCGCGGATCTACGAAACGAACTTCGACCTGATTGGCGAAGTTCAACACCACGTGGGTGTGGGCCGGACGAGGTGTCGTCGCGTCATGCACCAGCAGCTGTCCGCTCATTCGCAGGTGCACCATGAGCGTCTCGGTTGAGTCGAGTGCGAACAACAGATACTTCCCACGTCGATCGACCGACACCACCGTCGACCCGACGAGTCCCGCAATCAGACGATCGGCACCGACTCGCCGATAGGCGCGCTCGCGCCCGAGTTCGACACTGTCGATTCTTCGCTGCACCACGTGCTCGACGAGGCCTCGTCGAACCGTCTCGACCTCGGGCAGTTCAGGCACTGGTCACGTCGACGCCACGCCCCACCAACACGTCGAGAGCCTGCTCGGAGGCGCGTTGGATGGCGATCTTCTTCGAGTGGCCGATTCCGCGACCGAGAGTCTCGCCCTCCACCACGACGGAGGCGTCGAAGGAGGGTTCGTGAGCGCGACCCGACGACGTCGTCTGGACCACCGGCGGCCGACCGAACTCTCGAACACACACTCTGATGAGACGACTCCGCGCGTCGACTCGATCGAGACGACGCCAGGCCTCCTTGGCCCGTGAAGCCACCAATTGGCGAACGAATCGCCGGGTTCGAGCGACTCCCGCATCGAGATACAGGGCGCCGATGATCGCTTCGAGAGTGTCGGCCAGGATCGACGTCTTGTCGAACCCCTTCGCTTCACGCTCACCGGCTCCGAGTCGAACGAACCGACCGAGACCGATCTCACGCGCCATGTCGGCCAACGCCTCGGCGCTCACCAGGGACTTGCGTAGATCGGTCAACTGACCCTCGGTCGCCGACGGATGACGGCGAATCACCAGATCGGCCACGATCCAGCCGAGTACGGCATCACCCAGAAATTCGAGACGTTCGTTCGACGGTGCGCCGCCGTTCTCGGCACACCATGAACGATGCGCCATGGCCAAATCGAGAAGATCGGGCTTCTTGAACGTGTGCCCCGACAGTGCCGACATCCACTCGTGGACGTCGCGAGGAGACGAGAGCTCGTTCAGCCCCCACCACCTCGTGCTCGAACTTGCTCGTACACGAAATCGACCGCATCGCGCACCGTCTTCAGGTCGGCCAGGTCTTCGTCTTCGATGCGGAATCCGACCGTACGTTCGCTCAACTCTTCTTCGAGCGCCTCGACCAGTTCGACGAGAGCCAATGAGTCGGCTCCGAGATCGTCCTTGAAACTCTGGCCCTCCGAGATGTTCTCGGGGTCGATTTCGAGAATGTCGACGAGCTGATCTCGAACGATCGCGAAGATCTCGTCACGGCCGATCGGACCAGGAACGACATGGGTTTCAGCGGGCACAGCCCCTCCTTCGTGACAACCGTTGGATCGAGCCTAGTTGGAGGTGGTGGCGATGGCCGCGCGAATCCGGCCGACGATGTCGCGCTCGACCATGTCGGCCGCCACCTTGATGCCGTTCACGATGGCTCGGGCCGAGGACGAACCATGAGAGATGATGCAGACTCCGTCGACGCCGAGCAGAATCGCTCCGCCGGTCGTGTCGGGATCGACTGATTCGTAGAGCGGAAGAAGAGCCGGCAACAGAACATCGGCGTGCTCTTTGTATTCGGGTTTCGACGAAAAAGCATCCATGAGTGCACGCACGAGCGTCTTCATTCCACCTTCCAACGTCTTCAACACGACATTGCCGGTGAAGCCATCGGTCACGACCACGTCGACCGCGTCGGACATAACGTCGCGGCCTTCCACATTGCCGATGAAGTCGATGCCAGGTGCGACCGACAACAACTCGTACGCTTCCTTGCGGAGGGAGTCCCCTTTACCGGGCTCTTCGCCGATCGACAGGAGCCCGACACGCGGCGACGAAATGCCGTAGCGGTACTCGGCATAGACCGACCCCATCTGAGCGAACTGCACGAGCCAATCGGCTTGAACTTCGGCGTTGGCCCCGGCATCGAGGAGAACCGTCGGCGTTCCTCCGGGAACAGGAATCGGCGTGGCAATGGCCGGTCGACTCACACCTTTGATCCGACCCATGCGCAAGAGAGCCGAAGCCATGGTCGCGCCGGTGTTTCCAGCCGAGATCATGGCCGACGCCTTGCCGTCACGTACGGCTTCGGCGGCGCGGACGAGAGTCGAATCCTTCTTGGTGCGCACCGACTTGCCCGGATCGTCGTCCATAGCGATGAACTCGGTCGCGGGAATCAGCGGAAGGTCGCCCCGACCTTCGAGATCGGGAGGCCCGACGAGAACAACGGGGATTCCGAGTGCGACCGCATCACGAACACCGGCCAGAACTTCCTGGGGAGCGCGATCTCCCCCGAGAGCGTCGACTGCGATCGGCAACATGAAGGTAGGAGAATGACCTGTCCGAGGATCGGACGTCGGCTCAGACTTCGATGGCGACGCGGTTCTTGTACCAGCCGCAGGCCTTGCACACCGTGTGCGGCAACTTGGCCGATCCACAACGCGGGCAGAGGCTGCGCGACGGAGAGCCCAACTTCCAGGCACCGGCGCGGTGGCTGCGGGACTTCGACTTCGACTTCTTTTTCTTGGGAACTGCCACAGCGATCGTCTCCTCGTAACGGCCCTCCGAGGATAGCGGTGACCCGACGCTCCCCCACCGGTGTCGCCCGGAGTCGTGACCCCTACTCGGGCAGCGAGTCCCGAAGGTCCGACAGAACCGACCAGCGCGGATCGACGGTCTCGACCACGCACGAGCAGGTCTCGGTCGACATATCTGCCCCACACACCGGGCACAACCCCGGACAGTCCGGACGGCACAGCGGAGCCTCGGGCACATCGAGCAGGACCGACTCCCGAATCATGGACCGGAGGTCGATCTGGTCGTTTTCGATCGGGAAGGCATCGGGATCGGTGCGGGTCTCCTGATAGGTCTCGTGGATTCCGATCGTCAGCTCGCCCTCTACGTCGCGAAGACAGCGACGACACACACCGCGGGTTCCCACCCGCACCGCGCCCATCACGACCACGGCATCGCTCGTGCTCTCGCACGACAGTTCGACCGATACCTCGGAGTCGTCGACGAGTCGATCCTCTCCGGCGAGATCGACGTCGTCGAGAGGAACGACGACGACAAGATCCTTGCGCGAACCCGGCCGGCGGAGAAGTTCGAGAGCGTTGACGACGAGCGGACTGGCCACGCGAGCCTCAGCGGTTGGCCGTGCTGTCCTGGTCGAAAAATGCACTCGACGGGTCGGGGGTGGCGACTCCCACGTCTCCGACGTACGTGTCGTCGGAGTAGATGTCGGGCAGATTTTCCTCATCGGCCCGCTGATCGCCGATCGACAAGCGACGACGTCCGGTGGCCACTGTTCGGGCGAGTTTGTCGAGCAGGATCTCGAAACTCGCCAGTCGCTGATCGAGGAAATCCTCGGTCTCGAGCTTGAGCCGGCGCGAATCGTCCTCGGCGGCCTCCATGATCTGCCGGGCTCGCTGCTCGGCTGCCCGAACGATCTCGGCGCGCTGTACGAATCGCTCGGCCTGGACCTTGGCGGCATCGATGATCTCGTCGGCTTCGCGGTAGGCGCGTTGCATGAACTCTTCGCGCTCTTTCATCATCCAGCGGGCCTGTCGCAACTCGTCGGGCAACCGACTGAGTGCGCCTTCCAGCAATTCGATGATCTCGTCGCGATCGATTCGAGGGGTGGACGACAACGGCATGTTGGGAGCCGTCGCGATGATGTCGATGGCGCGCCGGAGCAGAATGCCCGAGTCACCCATGACGTCGTCGGTTCCACGGTCGTAGGAGCCGGTGTCGTCGTCGAAGTCGTCGAAATCCACGGTCATCGGGAGACCCTCTCACTCATCGTCACGCTCGACGATCCGATCGCTGTCGAAGGATAGTCGCCACTTCGCCGGCGATCGGTGCAGGCAGCATGTGTTCGATTCGACCACCGTGAGCCCCGATTTCGCGGATGAAGCGACTGCTCACGTACGACACGTCGGGGCGAGCCGGCACATAGACGGTGCGGATTCCCGACACCGAATGGTTGGTGAGAGCCATCTGCTGTTCCACGTCGAAGTCGGCCGCCGACCGCAGACCCTTCACGATGAAGTCGGCGCCGAGCTCACGCGCTGCGTCGACGGCGAGTCCTGGACAGGCCTCCACCCTGACTCCGGTGATGTGGGAGGTGCACACCCCGATCAGTCGGACGCGGTCCTCGAGGTCGATGGCTCCCGACGGTTTGCCCGGATTGTGCATGGCGGCAACGATCACCGAGCCGAAGAGCTCGACCGCTTGTTCGACGACGTCGAGATGACCGACGTGGAACGGATCGAAACTGCCTGGATACAGGGCGGTGAGCGACGCCGAACCGGCTTGACGGACTGCCATGGCAACTCAAGGTACCGGTTTCACACCTCGGGTACGCACCGCACGAAGGTCACCCAGGTTCGCCCGTAACGCTTCGCCCGCACTTCTTCCCAGCCCGTCGGCAGGTCGATGGGCCGATCACTCTCGAGAACGACGACCGCGTCGGGGTTCGCCACCGGCACCAACGCGTCGAGCAGCCGGGCCCACGCGTCGAAGCCGTACGGAGGATCGACGAGTACCAGATCTACGCCTCGAAGCGCTCCGATCGACACCAGTACGTCGCTTGCGACGACGTTCGAGCAGTCGTTCAGCGACAATTTGTCGAGATTCGTCCGAATGGCTCGTAGAGCATCGCGGTCTCGTTCGACGAAGGTGCATCGACGGGCGCCGCGTGACAGAGCTTCGATTCCGAGCGCGCCGCTACCGGCGTACAAATCGACAGCTGATGCGTCCTCGATCGCGCCCAGGCTCTCCAGCGCATTGAACATCGCCTCACGAACCCGATCGGTGGTGGGACGGGTTGCCGCACCTGACGGTGCGACGATCGGACGACCGCGAAGCGTTCCGGCCACCACCCGCATGGTTCCAGCCTACGTAGGCGCGACCGACGACTGGCAGACTCTGTTCATGACGCCAGCGTTGCCCCCCGAGACAGAAATCGTGTGCGTCGACTGCGGTGGTCGCTGCTTCTTGCTCACCCACCCGCGAGAGGACGGCTCGTGGATGGCCGGTGACGTGGTCGCCTATCGATGCCAGGACTGTCTCGATCGTTGGGATCTCGAGTTGCCACCGGCCGACGATTGACGACGCCAGCCTCAGCCCTCGACACGGCGAGCGACGATCACGTCGGATTCGTCGAGTACGACCTCGAATTCTCCGCCGTCCACGATGTCGTCGAGAACCGTCTCGTGGTCGGAGCTCACGTGATTGCGATCGATCACCACCCACTCGATCTCGTCGGGCGATGGAAGTCGATACCCGTCGTCGACTCCCCAGTACGACTCGATCCACGGATTCGGCCAGTCGTAGATCTGCTCACGTCGAGAAAGGTGAGGGACAATCGTGAACGTTGCCGTCACCGAAGCATCGTTGGGAACCAACTCGACGGCACGTCGCAACACGTCGACCCGCGGTGAATGTACGGCCCAGACGTTCGAATTGTCGGACCACGGCGAATTCGACCAGGCGAAGTTGCTCACAACCGACGACATCAAAAGAGTGACGACCAACCAACCTCGCAAACGCCGTGAACGCCACAACACACGAGCTCCGTCGATGGCCGCCACCATCAAAGGTGCGATCATCACCGAGGTGTACTGCCATCTGATCTGACGGGCGTAGGGACTGGTGCCGATCACGCTGGCGAGCATCTGTGGGACGGCGACCAGGAGTTGCAGCGGGGCGAGCAGAGGCGTGACACCGAGAGGCACCAGCAGGTCGCGAAAGAAACGAAGTCGATCGGGCTGGGTCGCGTCGGATATCACCCGTTGAGGACGACGAAGGATTTCACCCACGACCTGAGCAGTCGTGTCGCCGTAGTTTCCGTAATAGGCCGACACGTAGAACGGCTCGTCCCCGCGATTGAAGTGGGGAATGACGAAACGAGTGCAGATCAGGTACCAGACCGAACCGGCGACGAACGTGTAGACGCCGGCCCGCAACGCCACCCCACTATCCCCGGAAATCGACCCCCATGACTTCGACCTCAGGGCAGCGAGCACGTCCTTGAGGTGAGGAGCGGCCAGAACCACGCCCAACATGGCGACGGCGAGAGCTGCGTCCTCGCGCATCGAGAGAGCGAGCACCACGAAGACGGTGAACCATCGCCATCGTCTGGTTCGAGCGCACCACCACGACGCAAGTAGTGGCGTGACGACCAGTGCCTCGGGATGAAAGTTGGCCCACACGATCCACTGAACCGGTGCGTACATCAAGAAGACCACGGCGAAGACGAGACCCATCCATGGAGTTCGGAAGCGATCGCGTGCGAGCAGATACACCGGAATGGCGCCGAGACCCATCACGCAGGCCTGCACCACGTAGAGAAACGACGGCCCGGCACCAAGCCAATAGAACGGGGCGAACAGAACGGCCACCAGATTGACGTGGTGGCCCCAGAACTCCAGTCCGCGAACCGTCACGAAACTCTGCCCACCGCGCGACACGAGCCAGAAACCCTGATCGTAGATACCCATGTCGTAGGCCCACGTTCCGAAGTTGCGGTGGTGCAGAACTCCGAGCCGTCCGAACACGACCGCGAACACGATCGCACCGGCGAAGCTCAGCCAAGCCGCCGGGTGAACCGTTCGAAGTCGGCGATTCGTACGTTCGCCGAAACTTCGCACGGCTGTCCCGATCATCACGCGCAGATTAGTCGTGGGTTCTTCGATCGCGTTCTCAGCTCTTGAAAAGGAACTCTTCGTCCTCGGGACTGAGGAACAGTTCGATCTCTTCGCGCAATTCGGGATTTCCCTCCAAGAACTCGTCGGCGTCGACGATGCTCTGAGCCGCTGAACGTGCCATCTCCACCAGTTCGCGATCCCGGCGAAGGGACGCAAGTCGAAGGTCGCTTCGCCCTTTCTGCTCTTTGTTCATCAGGGTGCCTTCACCACGCAGCTCGAGATCGACTTCAGCCAAAAGGAACCCGTCATCGGACTCGACCAGGGCTTCGATGCGCGGATTCACCTCAGCGACGAGCGCGTCGTCATCGGCGGACGTCACGAGCCAACAGATCGACTCGTGGCTCCCACGACCGACTCGACCGCGCAACTGGTGCAGCTGGGCGATACCGAATCGATCGGCATCGAGTACGACCATCACCGTCGCATTCGGGACATCGACGCCCACTTCGATCACGGTGGTGGCGACCAATACGTCGACCTGGCCGTCTCGGAATCGGCCCATCATGACGTCCTTGTCGGCCGACGACATACGTCCGTGCAGAAGACCGAGGCGAAGTCCCGACAGTTCGCCGGACTCCAAACGGGCCAGGGTCTCTTCGGCCGAAGCCACTTCGAGCTTCTCGCTCTCTTCGATGAGCGGGCAGACGACGTAGGCCTGTCGACCTTGCCCGATCTGGGCTCTGACGTCGTCCCACACCTGCGCTTCGTCGACACCAGCCACCGCATGCCGGGTGAGGATGGGTGTGCGACCGGGAGGCTTCTCGTCGAGGATGCTCACGTCTAGGTCGCCGTACACGGTCATGGCGGCGGTTCGCGGAATCGGCGTCGCAGTCATCACCAGCACGTCGGGAACCGCTCCTCGGTCGCCCTTGTCGCGTAACGCCGCTCGCTGTTCCACGCCGAATCGGTGCTGTTCGTCGACGACGACCACACCGAGGCTGTGGAACTCGACCGCCTCCTGGATGAGAGCGTGGGTACCGATCACGAGATCGACCTCTCCGTCGGCAAGTCCGGCCAGAACGTTGCGGCGTCGTTCGCCAGTGACCGAATTGGTGAGCAGTTCGACCCGAACGGGTCGTTCGCCGAAGAGATTTTCCGGATCGGGAACGAGCAAGCCGTCGAGAAGTGTCGATACTCCTGCGGCATGCTGTTCGGCCAGCACCTCGGTGGGAGCCATCAAGGCCCCTTGGTGGCCGCCGTCGACGGCTGTGAGCATGGCCGTCACGGCGACCAAGGTCTTTCCCGCACCCACGTCACCTTGGAGGAGACGGTGCATCGGTGTCGGCGAACCCAAATCGACGTCGATTTCACCGATCACTCGACGTTGTGCCCCCGTGAGGGAATACGGCAACTGCTCGAGGAACCGTCGAACGAGCGGACCTCCGACTACGTGCTCGACTCCCGTCGACTCGCGCTCGATCGCCCTCTTGCGCATCACCAGAACCAACTGCACCCGCAAGAGCTCGTCAAATGCCAGACGACGGCGAGCCATCTCCTTTGCTGCGAATGTCTCAGGGAGGTGAATGCCTTCGAGCGCCTCACTGCGCGATACGAGCGAGTATTCGCGCCGCAGGGACTCTGGAACCGGATCGGCGATTCCTCGAGGACGACTTCGTGACAGCGTCTCTTCGATAGCTCTGCGCACGACCCAGGAAGGCAGGTCGATCTTTTCACTTTGCGGGTACACGGCGACGATTGGCCGAGGACGTTCACCCGGGTCACCAAGTACGTCGACGGTCGGATTGGCCATCTGCAGGTCACCGCGAAACGAGGACACGCGCCCGTGAACGGCGGCGAGTGAACCCACGGCGAGTTGTCGTTCGCGCCAAGACTGATTGAAGAACACGATCTTCAACGAACCGGTGTCATCGGCCAGAGTCACGTTCACTCGCGATGGCCCCCGACCACGCGGAGTGGCGCTCACACGCGAGATCTCACCGACGACGAGTGCGTCGAGACCCTCCGCCAACTCTCCGATCGTCGCCTCGCGAGTTCGGTCGATCCATCGACGCGGATAGTGCGACAGGAGCCGCAGCAGATCCTCGATCCCGAACTTGGCGAAGTTTTCGAGCCTCTTCCCACTCCCGACCGCCTTCAACCGCGACAGCGGCATCTCCGACAGTTCTCGGGACGTGATGGGTCGTTCGGTCACTCGACGCCGAAGAGATAGGGGTACAACGGCTGGCCGCCCCGATGGCACTCGACTTGCACATCAGAACGTTCGACGGCGAGCCAGGCACGAATCGCTTCGGTGGCCGACGGAGTCGCCTCGGCTCCTTCGATGATCGTGACGATCTCGCGGTCGTCGGAGACGATCGACTGCAAGAGGCCGATCGCCGCCCCTTCGGACGAACCCGACACGGCGACGATTCCTTCACCGCGAACGAGACCGATCCAATCGCCGATCGTCACCGGACCGGCCTCGGTGGATGCATCACGCACCGCCTTCGTCACCTCACCGGTGGTCATCGCTCCGATCGCCGATGCCATGGACGCCCCATTGACGTCGCACGACGCCTCGGGGTCGTACACCACCAAAGCGGCCAGCGCTTCCGGCATCGAACGAGTGGCGACCACCTGCACCACCTTCGACGTGAGGCCATCGAGTTGTTCGGCGACGGGGATGATGTTCTTGTTGTTGGGCAGGACGATCACCTGGTCGGCGTTCACCCGAGTGACGGCGTCGAGTAGTTCGGCCGTCGAGGGGTTGAGAGTTTGTCCACCGGTGACGATCCCTTGAACGCCGAGCTGACCGAAGAGTTCTTCGAGTCCACTTCCACTGCATACGGCGACCACCGCAGTCGTGACCCGGGGCAGACTCGACCATTCGCTGTCAGCGGAGTCGCCCTGCGACCCGTGCGCCGCGTGCTGCTCGGCGACTTCTTCGAACAAGTCGGTCACCCGTATCTGCTTCGGTCGGCCTCCGAGGTCGATTGCCACTTCGATGGCTGCGCCGATGTCGTTAGTGTGGACGTGGCAGTTCCATAGGCCGTCGCCACCCACCACCACGATCGAATCCCCGATCTCGGCCCAGTCGTTCTTGAACTCACCGATGCGGTTGTCGTCGAGATGTAGGAAATACATGACTTCGTAGCGAAGGTCGGCCACCGACAGTTCTGCGTGATCGTCGGGCGACGAAAGAGACGACACGTCGAACTGCGGCAGTTCTGTGGCATCGCCCCCGATCGAGTCCTCGGGCGTCGGAATGGGCTCGCCGTCGACCACGTTCAGCGCTGCGTCGAGGAGAAGGAGGAAACCTGCACCACCGGCGTCCACTACTCCGGCGTCTTTCAGGACCGGAAGCATCTCGGGTGTGCGATCGAGTGCGCTTCGTCCAGCGTCACGCGCCGCACGCAAGACGCCGGCGAGGCCCTCACCGTCGGCGGCCGCTTGGCGCGCTGCGTCGGACGCTTCGCGAACCACGGTCAGGATGGTTCCTTCGATCGGCTTCACCACGGCCTGGTATGCCGATGTCGACGCCGCCGACAGAGCTTCGGCCACTTCAGTCGCCGTGTGAGTGGCCGCTTTCGAGAGTCGGCCCGACATCCCGCGCAAGATCTGGGAGAGGATCACCCCCGAATTTCCGCGAGCACCCATCAACGATCCGTGCGAGATCGCCTGACACGTGGGCTCGATCCCCGAGTCGGCCGATTCGAGTTCGGCGACCACCGCATCCAGGGTGCGGGCCATGTTGGTCCCGGTGTCACCGTCGGGGACGGGATAGACGTTCAGCCGATTGATGCGGGGGGCGTGAGCCTTGACTGCGTCCCGAAACGTGACGACCGTCCGTCGCAGACGATCGGCATCGAACCTCTCGGACGGCTCGTCGGGTGCCAGCACGGGCGCAGTCACGAACCGAGCGTACCCCTCCCGGCCAGGTCATCGCTGTTTGTGATCACCGTCATCACCCGCATCACTTGGGGTGGCGGAAGGCCCGCCGGTAGCATTCGGACGCTGTCAGGACCCCGCCTCGGGCCCGAAAGTGAGATCGATCATGGCATCAGTATGTGAAGTGTGCGGAAAGCGTCCCTCCTGGGGCATGTCGGTGTCGCACTCGCACGTGCGGACCAAGCGTCGCTGGAACCCGAACATCCAGCGTGTCCGGGCTCTGGTGAACGGTTCGCCGAAGCGAGTCAACGTCTGCACGTCGTGCATCCGCGCCGGCAAGGTGACCAAGGTCGCCGGCCGCACCACGGCGAGCAACTGAGCGACCGCATGCAGGGAGTCATCAAGGCCTACGACCCGGGAACGGGAACTGGCCTCGTGCTGTCCGATGCCGACCTCAGTGAACACGAACTGGCTGCCGACGCGCTGAACGGGAGCATCTTTCGCATGCTGCGCCCCGGCCAGCGTGTGATCTTCGATCTCGACGACACCGGCTGCGCGACGCGTTTGCGTCTCGGATCCGAAGTCGACATGGGTACCCCTGGCGGCTGATCGCCTCGACGCCTCGGCGTCACCACAACCGATTCGTCACTCACCCCTAGGAGACGACCATGAGCGGAACCACCTCGAACGAGCGCCTGAAGAAGTGGGTCGACGACTGGGCGGCAATTCTCCAGCCGTCCGACATCTATTGGTGTGATGGTTCGGCCGACGAGTACGACCGGCTGTGTCAGCTTCTCGTCGACAGTGGAACGTTCACTCGACTCGACGAAGCCAAGCGTCCCAACAGCTACTGGGCCCACTCCGATCCCGGTGACGTGGCCCGTGTCGAGGACCGCACGTTCATCTGCTCCGCCCGTGAAGAAGACGCCGGACCCAACAACAACTGGCGCGAAGCCTCCGAAATGCGCGCCGAACTCACGTCGCTCTACACCGGCGCCATGCGCGGCCGCACCATGTACGTCGTCCCGTTCAGCATGGGACCGCTCGGCTCCCCCATCGCCCATATCGGCGTCCAGCTCACCGACTCGGCCTACGTCGCAGTGAGCATGCGCATCATGACTCGCATGGGCCAGGGAGCGCTCGACGTACTCGGTGACAGCGATTGGGTGCCATGCCTCCACTCGGTGGGTGCGCCACTTGCCGATGGACAGGCCGATTCCTCGTGGCCGTGCAACCCCGACAACAAGTACATCGTCCACTTCCCCGAGACCCGCGAGATCTGGTCGTTCGGGTCGGGTTACGGCGGAAATGCCCTTCTCGGCAAGAAGTGCTTCGCCCTGCGCATCGCGTCGGTCATGGCTCGCGACGACGGTTGGCTCGCCGAGCACATGCTCATCTTGAAGCTCACCAACCCCGAAGGTGCGTCCAAGTACATCGCTGCGGCATTCCCGTCGGCGTGCGGCAAGACCAACCTCGCCATGCTCGTCCCCACCATCCCGGGCTGGAAGGCCGAGACCATCGGCGACGACATCTGCTGGATGAAGTTCGGTGACGACGGACGGCTCTACGCGATCAACCCAGAGGCCGGATTCTTCGGCGTTGCTCCCGGAACGGGTGACGACACCAACGCCAACGCCATGCACACCTTGTGGGGCAATTGCATCTTCACCAACACGGCTCTCACCCCCGACAACGACGTGTGGTGGGAAGACATGACGTCCGACAAGCCGGCTCGCCTCACCGATTGGAAAGGCAACGCCTGGACCCCCGAGACCGAGACGCCAGCAGCCCATCCGAACGCCCGTTTCACGGCCCCGGCCTCGCAGTGTCCGTCGATGGCGCCCGAGTGGCAGGATCCGGCTGGTGTGCCGATCTCGGCCATCTTGTTCGGCGGTCGTCGTCGGAGCACCGTGCCGCTCGTGACCGAAGCCTTCGACTGGGAGCACGGCGTGTTCCTCGGGTCGATCATGGCGTCGGAAACCACCGCCGCCCAGCAGGGTGCGGTCGGCAAGTTGCGCTTCGATCCGATGGCCATGCTTCCGTTCTGCGGATACAACATGGCCGACTATTTCGCCCACTGGCTGGCGATCGGCTCGAAGTCTGATGCGTCGAAGCTGCCGAAGATCTTCTTCGTGAACTGGTTCCGACGTGACGAGAACGGCCGCTTCTTGTGGCCGGGCTTCGGCGAGAACAGCCGTGTGTTGAAGTGGGTGTTCGATCGTGTCGACGGATCGGTCGACGCCGTGAGTACCGCGATCGGCCTCCTGCCGACCGAAGGCGCTCTTGACACCAAGGGCCTCGAAATCGACGCCAACGATCTGAAGGTGCTGCTCGACGTCGACACAGAGGGCTGGAAAGAAGCCGTTCCCCAGATCCGGGAGCACTTCGCCCAGTTCGGACCGAAGCTGCCGGCGAAGCTGTCCGTCCAGCTCGACTCACTCGCCTCGGCCCTCTGATCACGACCAAATTCGCGCACCCTGATGCGCTCGGTACCTTTTTTGGGTGCTAGCGCAACAGGGTGCGCGTTTTCTATTGGCCGACAAGGAGGGCTCGGATACCGAGCCCCATCACGAAGAGGCCGCCGAAGCCGTACAGCAGGTACAGCCGGTGCTTCATCTGGTTGCGATAACTGAAGATGATCGCAACGGCCATGATTCCGACGAAGCCGTAGAAGGCATGGAACTGCGGGAACTCCAACTTGTCACGATTGACCACGGCCACTCCGAGACCCACCTGAACGAACATGGTCAGCTGAGCGAGCAGGGTGTACCACCAGAGAGCACGTGACCGCAGAGACGCAAATCGATGCGCCCCGAGGGCCCAGAGTCCGGCCAGACCGTTCGCGATGATCACGAACCAGGCCCACTGCTGATGCAGGTCGAGCAACATGAGAGCAGCCATTCGTGTCGACCCTACTCGGAGCCCCTGGGTGCCCTGCGGGTGTCACTCACCACACGGAGTGCCGCCCACTAGGGCGATGACTCGCCCAGCTTCGGAATCGTCGGTCAGAGTCCCCCAGAGAAGCGGTTCGAGTTCGAAACCGGGACCGAACACGTCGTCAGCGAAGATCTCGACGTCGGGATACACCCGGCGCATTTCGGCAACTGTCGAGCCGAGCCCGATCAGACCGTCGGTGAGTGGACCGTTCGGACGAAGCGGTGACGACGTCTGCGGGCCGTACTGCCATTGGTAGAAGTGTCGGCGCCCAGAACCGAAGTCGCTGTCGTCTCCGAACAACAAGAGAAGGTCTCCCCAGCGCACTCCCCGGACCTCCGAACCCGGACACATTCCGAACTCGGAGAAAGAGTCGATGTAACCAGTGTCGGAATCGGGCGGGCCGAGCAACGACGTTACGAAGGAGATGACTCCTTCGGGCTCGACACCGAAACGAGCACTGCCGAGACCATTGCTCCGCAGGATCAACTCCTCTCCTTCCACCACCGTCGTCGTGGTGGTCGAGGTCGTCGTCGTGGTGGTCGACGTGGGAGCCGGGGCCTCAGTACTGGACGAAACGACAGGCGCCACGGTCGTCGAGGTCGTCACGAGTGGCGCCAACGTGTCCGACGAACCACCTCCCCCGCCGCACGCCGCCAACCACATGAACACCGATGAAGCGACGATCGCCACTATCGAGCCTCGTCTTCGCATACTCCACAGTCTGCCGGTTCAGCGAATGAGAGTGTCGGCTTCTCGTCCTCGCTCGACGAGCTTCACACCGCCGTGCTCGTCGACTTCGACGACGGTGACCGAGGCGTTGTCGAGACTGTCGATCACAAGTCGATCATCGCCGGTGCAGGCGCCGATGACGGCATTGATGGCGATGAAATGACTGAATACCATCGTCGGACGGCGTCGAGTTCGCACGTAGTCGATCACCCCGTCGCGAAATTCGATGAAGGGTGAACCGAGATCCAGCCACGATCCAGCCATGGCTTTCCTCAGCCACTCGACTCGCTCCGACATCGGGATTCCCGCCGGCGAAGGAATCTCGCGAACCGCCTCGACCACTGTGAGAGATCCATCGGGTCGACCCCACTCCCCGAGGAGAAAGTTCGCCGTCTCACGACAACGGCGCAGTGGACTCGACACCACGTCGATTCCGTCGCCGCCTTCGGACATTCCTGCCAACACTCGAGCAGTCGCGCCAGCTTGCTCGCGCCCCACGTCGTCGAGACCGGGGTCGGGATCGGTGTCCCAACCCGCCGCGGCTCGCCCATGACGGATCAGGTGCACCCTGATCACATGAACCAACCTGGTTCCGCGCCTCCCGGGCGACCTGCCTCGATGAACCACTCGGTTCCGAATGCCATGGCGAACATTTCGGGCGACATCTGAAGAAAGAAACTTTGGTCGGTGATCTGGCTGGCGTGACAAGCCATCGAACGACGTTTCTGGTCGACGTACGACGACACATCGACCGCCATCGTGATCTCGTCTTCGGTTGATCCGAAAGGATTGCCGTCATCAGCCGGCGCATTGGGATCGAAGTCACCATCGTCGGAGATCTCGGCTCTCATGCGCGCAATGCGCGTGCGATTCATGGTGGACTCGAGCAGTCGAACTGAACGTCCTCTCTCGGCGAGCAACTCCACGGCGCGGTGCCCGACACGATGCACCATGATGTGATCGGGATGCCCATATCCCCCATGCCAGTCGTAGCACGTGACTACATCGGCATCGACGTCGTCGAGTATCTCGGCGAACAGCTCGGCCGCCTCGTCGAGATCGGCGCCGACGAAAGCTCCCGATGCCCGATTCTGTTCCCAGCCGGTCATGCCGCTGTCGTGGAATCCGAGCCATCTGATCTCGGACACGCCGAGCACGTCGGCCGAGAGCTCGGTTTCCCGTCGTCGACGATCGACCAGCGTTTCACCGGGCGCCAGATCGTCGGGGGTCTCCCCATGGCGTCCGTCGGTGGCTACGACCAAGACGACCCGGTGACCCTCGTTGGCCGCACGAGCGATGCTGCCACCTGT
Organism: Acidimicrobiia bacterium; assembly: GCA_009923785.1. GTDB lineage: Bacteria > Actinomycetota > Acidimicrobiia > Acidimicrobiales > Ilumatobacteraceae > Casp-actino8. Next base: position 25,208 of record RFSV01000003.1, read on the forward strand.
CGCGATCGACTCGTCGTCAGGATGGGCGTGGAGGCAAACGAGTGTGCTCACGCGTCGACGACCGCTCCCGATGCGAGAAGAGCATCGATGCGCGCCGCGTCGAAACCCCACTCGGACAGAATTTCCCGGGTGTGCTGACCGGGATGCGCCGGAGGCCCCGACACTTCGGGAATCGTTCGGGAGAATCGTGGCGCCGGAGCAGGCTGCTTCACACCGGCGATGTCGATGATCATGTTGCGTTCGACGTTGTGTGGATGGGTGGCAGCTTCGCTCATGGTAAGGACTGGTGCGAAGCACACGTCGGTCGCCTCCATGATCGAGCACCACTCGGATCGGGTCTTGGTACGGAAGACCTCGGCGATCCGCTCCTTCAGGTGGGGCCACTGCGACTTGTCCATCTGACGGGCGAATTCGGGATCGGTGTCGAGTCCGGTGAGCTTCAACAGTTCGGCGTAGAACTGTGGTTCGATCGAGCCGATCGACACGTACTTGCCATCGGCACATTCGTAGGCGTCGTAGAAGTGAGCACCGGTGTCGAGCAGGTTGGTGCCTCGCGCGTTCTCGTCGTGAGCACCCATCTGCGAAAAGGCCCAGAACATCGTCATGAGGATTGCCGTCCCATCGACCATCGCCGCATCGACCACTTGGCCTCTTCCGCTCTTGGATCGCTCGAGAAGTGCACACACGACGCCGTAGGCGAGGAACATGCCGCCTCCACCGAAGTCACCAACCATGTTCATGGGCGGAACCGGGGCTTCACCTGCTCGGCCGAAATGAGCCAGAGCGCCAGCGAGTGAGATGTAGTTGATGTCGTGTCCGGCCGCCTGCGCGTACATGCCGGTCTGCCCCCACCCGGTCATGCGACCGAAGACGAGACCGGGGTTGCGAGCGAGACATACATCGGGGCCCACGCCGAGTCGTTCCATCACTCCGGGGCGGAAGCCCTCGATCAGAGCATCTGCCGACTCGACGAGAGTCAACAGGGTCTCGACACCCTCAGGATTCTTCAAGTCGATGGCGACGTTGCGACGACCTCGCTGCAAGATGTCGGCACCGGGGGAATCGGGAGCCGGCCCGCGAACGGCCTGACTACGTTCAACACGGATGACTTCGGCACCCATGTCGGACAGCAGCATGGCCGCGAACGGACCCGGGCCGATACCGGCGATTTCGATGATGCGATAACCAGACAGTGGACCAGGCATGGTCCGATCGTATTCAGCAGTTACTCGTCATGGACCATTCGGCAAGGCGAACGTGGCCGCTGATGGCATCGACGATCATCGGCTGAAGTGGTTCGGGCAGATCGTGGCCCATATCGGCCACCAGAAGAAAAGTGGACCCGGCAACCAGTTCCGCTGTTCGCTCTCCTCCGGACGGCGGAAGCAACGTGTCGTCTCGACCATGGATGACGAGAGTGGGAACGTCGAGGGTGGACAGACCCTCGGTTCGACGACCACTTGCGTAGATGGCCGCCAACTGCCGTGACGACCCTTCGGGGTAGAAGGAGCGGTCGAACGAGCGAGCCGCCTCGAGCTTCACACGGTCGGCGTCGAAATATCGACGCGACTGCCACACGCCGTACTTGACCGATTCTTCGATGTAGGTCTCACGTTCTACGGCCGGTGGAGCCAACAGCACCGCGGCCGCCTCGGGAAGAGGTTGACCATATTCGGGTTCACCTGTGACCGACATGATGGATGTGAGCGAGATCACGCGATGGCGGTGTTCGATCGCCACGTGTTGGGCGATCATCCCACCCATGGACGCCCCCACGACATGGGCCTTTTCCACTCCGAGGTGATCGAGCAGTCCGACGGCGTCGAGCGCCATGTCCGAAAGCGTGTACGGCACCGGTGGCACGGGAAGATCGGCCAAGGCGGCCACCATCACCGCATCGACGTCGACGCCCACTCCGTCGAGTTTGGTCGACAGACCGCAGTCACGATTGTCGAACCGCACGAGGTGGAAGCCCTGCTCGACCAGTGCCGAGCAGAAAGTGTCGGGCCATCCGATCATCTGTGCGCCGAAACCCATCACGAGCAGAATCGTGGGATTCTGCGGATCACCCAACTGTTCGAATTCGAGCTCGACAGATCCGATGTTGGCGGGGACGATGGCGCGAGGCACGCCGAGACGATATCCCTTCACCATCACTGAACTAGCGTGGAGACATGGGAAGCGACATCAAGTTCTCGGGAACCTCGTTTGGCGTACACACCGGTCTTCAGCACACCACTTACGACGTCTTGCGCCCTTTGTGGCATCGCATCGAAGAACTTGGCTTCGACTGGATCTCCATCTGGGACCACTTCTACGGGGCAACTGGCCAACCCGATGACGCCGCATGCTTCGAAGCCGTCGCCATGCATGCCGCCCTCGCCGCCGAGACGACGAGGGTGCGTGTCGGGTCCCTCGTCTATTCGGTCGGTTATCGACACCCTGCGGTGCTGGCCAAGATGATCACCGCCATCGACCATGTGTCGGGCGGTCGCGCCGACCTCGGTCTCGGAGCCGGATGGGCCGTCGTCGAATACAACGCTTACGGGATGCCCTTCCCCGAGACCAAGGTGCGCATGAACCAACTCGAAGAGGCGGCCCAATGCGTTCGCGGCTTGTTGCACGACGAGGTCACGTCATTCTCCGGAGAGTGGTTCAACCTGAACGAGGCACGAAACGAACCTCGTCCCGTGCAGCCGAAGATCCCGATCTGGATCGGCGGCGGTGGAGAGAAGCGAACGCTCGCCATCACTGCCAAGTACGCCGACGGTTGGAACGTGCCATTCGTGTCGCCGGAAACCTTCGCCCACAAGAGCCGTGTTCTCACGGAACACTGTGAGCGAGTCGGTCGCGACCCCTCTCATGTACGTCGAACCGTCAACGTCGGGATCGCCTGGACCGAAGAGAGCCTGGTCGGCCAATTCGGACTTCTGGCCGAAGGAGTTCGCCCGGGAGTTCTGACCGGCTCCGACGACGAGGTGATCGATCGCATCGGACAGTACGTCGAAGCCGGTGCCGACCAGATCAACCTCGCGCTGCGAGCCCCGTTCGACGCGGATGCACTCGAAAGGTTCTCGGCCACTCTCGGTCTCGCCTGACCGCGATCTGACGGACCGGCCAGATGGCGATCGACGTTCGGGCCCACGGACGGGTCAACCTCATCGGCGATCACACCGACTATTCCGGTGGTTGGGTGCTGCCGATGCCGATTGCCCCGTTCACTTCGATCACCGGGGATTTCGTCGACGGCGACGACTGGCACCTTTCGTCGGAGAACGATCCCGACATGGTGCACCTCCCTCTGCCGATCGACGATCCGTCGTCGGTTCGACCCGAATGGGGCCGTTACGTCGCCGGAGTACTCGCTGAAGTGGCGCGCTCCGGTCGAAGAGTTCGGGGATTTCGCGGTCGAGTCTCCACCGAACTTCCGATCGGGTCCGGCCTCTCGTCGAGCGCCGCTCTCGAAGTGGCTGTGGCCAGGGTGGCCCTGAGTGGCGAGCACGCAGATGCACTCGAGGTGGCCGAAATGTGCCGGCGAGCCGAGCATCGAGCATCGGGGGTGCCGTGCGGAATCATGGACCAGTTGTGCATTGCGGCGGGTGAGCCCGGTCGACCGGTTCTCATCGATTGCACCTCACTCACCGTCGAGCACGTTCCCCTTCCTCCTGGAGTACGCGTCACCTACGAATTCGTGACACCACGACGACTGGCCGGCAGCGAATACGCGACTCGTGTCAAAGAGTCCCAACTGGCAACCGAAATGATCGGACCGCTACGGGAGGCCGACATCAGCGACGTCGAATCGATCGCCGATCCGGTCGTTCGCCGACGCGCCCGTCACATCGTCTCCGAGAACCACCGCGTTCTGGATTTCGTAGCCGCCATGAGGTCGAGGGACCACGAATCGATGGGTCGCTTGATGGTCGAGAGCCACCGGAGCATGCAGTTCGACTACGAGACGTCGACTTCCACGATGGATGCCGCGGTCGAACGAACACTTGCCGAGCGCGATGTGCTCGGAGCACGACTCACCGGAGGCGGATTCGGCGGGTGTGTTGTGGCACTGCGTCGTGACGGCTGATCACATCATTCGAACAGACGCCGTTTGGCGCTCTCGAATTCCTCGTCGGAGATCGAACCGCGGTCGCGCAAACCTTCGAGTTTGATCAACTGCTCGGCCAGGTCTCCCGGCTCGACCGATGGCGACGCCAACGGGAACGACCGCCGATGGTTCTCCTCCATCTGGACATGGATCAGGTTCTGGACTCGATCGGGCTTCAAGATGTCGGTGAAACGTTGTTGACCGTCTTCTCCTCCCGACTCGATGAGAAGGTCCCCGGCGTCGATCAGGCGTTCGAAAATCGACTGCTTGAAACTCACATTGTTCACCCGTTCGAGCGGAATCTCGATCCCGCTCTTGGCCAACACGCCTTTGCGGGCGATGACCCGGTCGCTCGTGATGACGAAATGAGTCGTTCGCCACAGCAGCCAACGAATGACCAGCCAGACCAGGCTCCCTAGGGCCACCAGGCCCACGATCCATTTCACACCGGTCTCCCACACGGCCCCATCGAGGGTTGCCAGCAACCACAAGAAGAGAACTCCCGAGACCAGGAATGCGCCAGTCGGCCGAGACATGAACCACCAATGAGGGTGGATGTCGAGTGCGATCTCTTCTCCATCGTTGAGAAGGCGGCGAGGATACGGCATACCGGAACGCTAGTCGGGCCGTTCGGCCCGAGGCCCTAGTCTCCACTCGATGACCACTCCCGAGCCGCACGACTCGACAACCGACTTGTTGGACGACGTGCTCTCGGGTCTCGACGAGATGCAGACGAGAGCCGTCACATCACCGGCTCCGCTCCTCGCGATCGTCGCCGGAGCCGGGTCGGGCAAGACATCGGTCCTCACTCGTCGGGTGGCTCATCGTGCATTGCGAGGGGAATCCGATGCGCGGCACTCCGTCGTCTTGACGTTCACTCGCCAGGCGTCCTTCGAACTCAAACGTCGACTACGTGGATTCGGCCTCGACGAACCTCCGACTGCCGGCACCTTCCATGCGATTTCTCTCGCACTCCTTCGGCAGAAATGGGACGACGAAGGTCGACGACATCCCACCGTGATCTCGGATCGAACACGATTGGTCGCCGAGGTTCTCGGCGAGAAGAGGCGAGGACGACTCCACGATCTCGTCGCCGAGATCGACTGGGCCCGAGCTCGCCGGCTCTCACCCGACGAAATCTCGTCGGCGGTCAAGAATGCCGGACGGCCGAGCGTTGGACGGGACGTCGCCAAGGTGATGTCCGACGTGGCGGCCCTGAAGCGGAAGCGGGGTGTCATCGACCTCGACGATCTGCTCGACCTCGTGATCTCGAGCATGGACGACCCGACCTTCGCGGCTGCGACTCGATGGCGTTTCCGGCATTTCTACGTCGACGAGGCACAGGACCTCAATCCGTTGCAATACATGGTGCTCACGTCACTCCTCGGCGATCGCACCGACCTGACTCTCGTCGGCGATCCGGCCCAGGCCATCTACGGCTTCAACGGTTCGGATCCCCGTTTCCTCTCCGAGGTCGAGAAGTACTTCCCTGGTGTCGAGATCATTCGACTCGACACGAACTACCGCTGCACTCCCGAAATCGTGGCGACGGGATTACGTATCCTCACCGACGACCCGTCTCCCACGCCGTCGTTGAAATCATCACGTCCGTCGGGCATTGCTCCGACGGCCTACACGTTCGACGACGAAGAGACCGAAGCCGCTGGAATCGCCCAACTCATCGCCGACGCGAAACCGGTCTTCGCCCGATGGCGTGACCTCGCAGTTCTGGCCCGTACCAATGCCCAACTCAACCTCGTACACGAGGCACTCACCAATGTCGGCATTCCGTCGATGTTGAGTGGAGTAGCCGCCGATCCGGTGCAGCAGGCCGTTCGAGCCGCCGGCGAGCAGTCGTCTCGATCGCGACTCGCAATGTGGAGCCATGATGCGCGCCAACCCGACTCCGAACTCGACGACTCCGCCATCGAGGCTCGGCGTCGGGTGGCTGATGCCGTCGACGAATTCCTGGCCGACGGCGGTCGCGATGGTCTTGGTTTCATGGCGTGGGTCAGGACGAATCGACCTTTCCAAGCCGACCAAACCAGCGACGGTGTCGAACTCCTCACTTTCCACGCCGCCAAAGGACGCGAATGGTTCGGGGTCGTGGTGGCTGGTTGTGACGTCGGACTGGTTCCGCATTCATCGGCCCGCACCCGGGACGCTCTCGCCGAAGAGACCCGTCTCGCTTACGTCGCCGTCACTCGGGCATCGGATCGATTGATACTGACGACGGCCCGCCGACGCCGCGGTCACGACGTAGGACCATCCGCCTTCCTGTCGGATCTTCCGACCGCTCCGCCTCCCGCTCCCCCGAGTGACGACTTTCTGGAGGGACAACGACATCGTCGCGAACACGTCGACTCGACCGGTGACCCTCTTCTCGACGCGCTCGTCGAATGGAGAAGCCGAACGGCGCGCGTGTCGGGGGTGTCCCCCACTCTCATCTGCTCGGATCGAACCCTCGCCGACATCGCTCGCCGACGTCCCGACAACGTGGACGACTTGGCCGCAGTGCCCGGGGTCGGAGCGGTCATGGCGCGCCGAGTGGGTGACCGCCTCCTCGCCGTGATCGCCTCGACGGAGTGATCAGGCCTGCGATCGACTCTGGTGCTCGTCGCGCAGCTGGTCGAGTGCCCCGAAACGCTCGGGGCGAACCGAGATGAACAGACCCTTGGCCTCGGCGCAGAGCCGATCTCCAGCGTGGATCGTTCCAGTCGTGAAGATCTTTCGCCCGTCGACGCGATCGAAACGACCGACAACTCGCAACGGCGTGTGGAGCGGAGTCGGCGAGCGGTAGGTGACCTCGAGTTTTCCGGTCATTCCCGGTGCTCCCGACAGTGCTTGAGCGAATCCGAGAACCTCGTCGAAAATGGCGGCGATCAGCCCACCATGCACGTGTCCGGGTGGGCCTTCGTACGCGTCACCGAACGTCACGTCGGCCACGACCTCGGTGTCGGTCGACGACAGGGTCACGATCGACGCCACTGCGTTCAACGGTCCGGTCACCGGACTGTGGCTCGTGAAACCGTGAGGAACCCCGCCCACCGACCCTTCGGCCGACCCGTGATAGCCACGGCCGTGTGGACCCGGCTCGAGAAGGCGGACCGCCTGATCGATGAGATCGGCCGCGCGAGCCATCACGTCGTCGTTCGCCGTGGAGGTGGCGGAATGTTGCAACATCTGTCGAAGTCCGTCGGCCAGCCGCACCTTTCCTGCCGACGACTCGTAGAGCGAATCGCGGTTCTCGGGAATCTCGAGAAGCGCTCGCCTGATGGTCTCTCCCCGTTCGTTCACCGAAGCGGAGTCGTTCGTGGAATCGTCAGTCATCGATGTCAACCAGTACCGGAGCGTGGTCGCTCGGTTGCTGCCCCTTACGGGCGTTGCGGTCGACGATAGTCCAACGCGATCTTCGAGCGACTGCCTCGGTCGCGAGGATCAGGTCGATGCGAAGGCCACGTCCCTGATGGAAGTCTCCCGATCGATAGTCCCACCACGAATAGAGACCTCCCTCGTCGTGGTGACGGCGAAAGACGTCGACGAGACCCCACGTCTCGAGTTCGCCCAGGGAATCACGCTCGGGTTGGCTCACATGTGTCGCTCCGACGAAACGTGCCGGGTCGTACACGTCGCGATCGTCCGGGGCGATGTTGAAGTCACCAGTCACGATCACCGATGAATCGGCGGATTCGTTGGCCCGTAGGTGAGCGAGGAGCCGCTTCATCCAGGCCAACTTGTAGACGTAGTGATCATTGTCGAGCGACCGGCCGTTCGGCACGTACACCGAACTCACGCGTATCCCCCCGCATGTGGCCGTGACGAGACGAGCCTCCGGATCGGGATCGCCTCCGTCGGCGAAACCTCGCACGACATCGACCAGTCCGACTCGCGACACGATGGCGACCCCGTTCCATTGACCCTGGCCGTGGTGGACGCACTCGTACCCCAACTGCTCGAAGGCCAGATGGGGAAACGCATCCTCGGCCAACTTCGTCTCCTGAAGACACAGAACGTCGGGACGAACGTCGTTGATCCATTCCTCGACTCGCGGCAGACGGGCCCGCAACGAGTTGACGTTCCACGTGGCGAGCCTCATCGACGCCCTGAACCGGTAGTTGCTTTCTTGGTCGGAGTCTTCGTCACCGACTTCTTCTCACCGGCCTTCTTCGGCACGGCTTTCTTCGGTGCGACCTTCTTCGGCGCGGCCTTCGTCGCTGCAGCTTTCTTCGGTGCAGCTTTCTTCGGTGCGGCTTTCTTCACCGTGGCCTTCTTCGGTGCCGATTTTTTGGTGGCGGCCTTCTTCTCGGCAGTTTTCTTCGGTGCGGCCGTGGAGACAGTGGCCTTCTTCGGTGCCGACTTCTTCGGCGAGGCCTTCTTCTCACCGGCCTTGGCGGGCACTGTCTTGTCGTCGGAAGTCTTCTTCGCGTTCTCGGCCTTCGGAGCACTCGGCTTCAAATCGATACTTCGTCGCGAAGCGACCACCGAGACGACTTCCAATGAGACGTGATCGCCGATCGCCATGACGTCTCGGGCTGAACGAGGCGGCGGATCGCTGATCATACGCAGGGGCACATACCCCCGGACGTCGCCGATCTGCACGTAGGCGCCGTGCGAGGAATAGCTCTCGACACGACCTTTGACCGACGATCCGACCGGATGCTTCTCGAGGAACGACAGGAAGGGAAGCACGTCGTTGACGGCTTTCGACGAATTCGACGGCACCGCCGCCTTGGCCGCCTTGACCACGTCCTTGTCGATGGCCTTCGCCGAATTCCTGGTCGGCTCTTTCGACGCACTCGATTTACTCGGCTTCTTCTTGGCCGTGCCGGGTGGCGGCGACTTCGGGACTGGCATCGGCTTCATGGCCTCCGCGCTCACCTTCGGCGTCGCCTTTTGCACACTGCGCCGACTCTTCTCGCCGCGCACTGGAGTGCGCGTGACGAACACCCACCCGACATGAGGCACCGGTTTGCCACCGATCAATCGACCTTCGTGAAAGAGCCATGGGTACTGCCCGTGGAACTCTTGATAGCTGTCGTTCGACAGGATGCTGGCACCGACCTTCTGAGCGATCATGAGCACGAAGGCATCCCCGCGCCCGACGGTGCCGGCCGGTGGCGCCACCAATTCGTTGTTGGCGATTCCTTCGTCGAACTCGGCGACTTCCTTGCGGTCGATCCGATGGCCGAACGTCGCATCCACCACCACGGTGATGATGTCTTTCGGGTTCTCGGCCATGAAGGCCACGACGGCGTCGTTCAACTGCTTCAGGCTCGGTTTCGACCGTCCTTCAGTGGCGATATTCGAACCGTCGACGATCACGTGGCGAGCCATGGCGTCTAGTCAACCACTGGTCGCCCGATCGGCACGTCATCGCCCTACGATCGGGCTGTGACCCTTGAGCCAGCCGCCGATCGAGCCTCGAATCCTGCATTCCGGGCCGTGCTGTGGGACTTCGGCGGGGTGATCCTCTCGAGCCCCTTCGAGGCTTTCAACCACTACGAGGAGGTTCGAGGACTCCCGACCAACCTCATCCGATCGATCAACGCGACCGATCCCGACACCAACGCCTGGGCCCGCTTCGAAAGAAGCGAGATCACCGCCCAGGAGTTCGACACGGCATTCGCCGACGAGGCCCGTTCTCTCGGTTTCGAGATCAGGGGCGCTGACGTGCTGTCACTGCTCCGTGGAGAGATCCGCTCCGAAATGGTCGCCGCACTCGACATCGTCCGTACGCGTGGCTTCCTGACGGCCTGCCTCACGAACAACATGTCGGGAGGAGACGGTCGACGGGAGGCTCCGATCACCGATCGCGACACCGCGATCGAAGCCGTCATGCAGCGTTTCGATGCCGTGATCGAAAGTTCGAAGGTCGGCGTTCGAAAACCCGAGGTCCGCTTCTACGAAATCGCCTGCGAGACACTTGGCGTCGAACCCGCCCAGTGCGTGTTCCTCGACGACCTCGGCGTCAATCTGAAGCCGGCTGCGGCCATGGGGATGACCACCATCAAGGTGTTGTCGGCCGAGCAAGCACTCTGCGACTTGGAGTCGGCACTCGGCTTCGGCCTGCGATCGTCGAACGACTGATCAGAGCCCGGCGAAGGTCTCGTCCATGAGATCGGCCAACTCCTGCTGGTGCACGGTCATCGACCCTGTCGCCGGGCTTCCACTCGCCACGCGCGCCACGTGTCGCAGGTCGTATCCCTGTTCTTTCACCCGCCACACTCGGTGCTCGACGAAGTGCCAAGGGCCCATGTTGCTCGGCTCTTCTTGCAACCAAACCACTTCCCGAGCATTCGGGTAGCGACTGAGCAGGTTGAACATCTGCTCGATCGGGAACGGGTACAACTGCTCGACGCGAACGACAGCAACGGGAGCATTCCGCTTGTCTCGCTCCGACATGGCGTCCCACGCCACCTTTCCCGAGCAGAACACGATGCGCTTCACGGCCGCCGGGTCGGCCACGAAGGGATCGTCGAGAACTTCCTGGAACGAACCGTGTTCGAGAGCCGACAACGGCGAACGGCTCTCTTTCATTCTCAACGGCTGTTTCGGCGTGAAAATCACCAGCGGCTTGCGAACCTCACGATGCATCTGACGCCGCAGAACATGGAAGTACTGGGCCGCCGTGGTCGCATTGACGACTTGGATGTTGTCCTCGGCGCACAGTGTGAGGAACCTCTCGATGCGGGCCGAGCTGTGTTCGGGCCCCTGGCCCTCGTAGCCGTGCGGCAACAACATCACGAGACCGTTGCGCTGCGCCCACTTGTCTTCGGCGGCCACGATGTACTGGTCGATGATGATCTGAGCGCCGTTCACGAAGTCGCCGAACTGAGCCTCCCAGAGAACCAGTGCTTCGGGGTTCGAATGTGCGTAGCCGTACTCGAACCCAACCGCGGCATATTCGCTCAAGAGTGAGTCGTAGACCCAGAACTTCTGAGCCCCTTCGAGTTCGGCCAGGGGGATCCAGACACGTTCGTTCTCGTTGTCGACGAGCGCCGCGTGTCGATGGCTGAAGGTGCCACGTCGCGAATCCTCTCCGGCAAGGCGGACCGGGTAGCCCTCGACCACCAGAGACCCGATCGCCAACGCTTCACCCGTGGCCCATTCGACCTCACCTTGTTCGTAGAGCTTCGAACGAGCCTCGAATTGACGGGCCAATTTGGGGTGGGGCGTGAAGTCGTCGGGGTAATCGGTCAATTGCCGGAAGACACGGTCGAGGACGGCACGGGAGGCTCCGGTCTCGACGTGGGGCAGAACACCCACCGGACGCGGGGGTTTGGCCACCTTGGTGGGAGCCGGCGCTTGGGCGCGCGTCTCGTCGAGAGCGACTTGCAACTTGCTCTGGAAATCGTCGAGTGCCTGTTCGGCCTCGTCGAGGGTGATGTCTCCACGTCCGACCAGTGTCTCGACGTAGAGCTTGCGCACGCTGCGCTTCTCGGCGATCGCTTTGTACATGAGGGGCTGCGTGTAACTCGGATCGTCGCCCTCGTTGTGACCGTGGCGCCGATAGCACACCATGTCGATGACGACGTCTTTGTGGAATCGCTGGCGGTACTCGAATGCCAGACGAGCGACGCGGAGACAGGCTTCGGGATCGTCGCCATTCACATGGAAAATCGGCGCCTGAACGGTCTTTGCAACGTCGCTGCAGTAGATCGACGACCGGGCGAACTGTGGCGCCGTGGTGAAGCCGATCTGGTTGTTGATGATGAGATGGATGGTGCCACCTACGCGGTAGCCCATGATGTCGCTCATGGCCAGACACTCGACGACCACACCTTGACCGGCGAACGCTGCGTCACCATGGATGAGGATCGGTAGCGACGGGAAAGACCCGGGCGGATCGATCTGATCTTGATGAGCGCGAGCCATACCGAGCACGATCGGGTCGACCGTCTCGAGATGGCTCGGATTGGATGCCAGTTCGATCTTGATCTGGTTGCCACGAGGGCTGCTATGACTGCCCGAGGCACCGAGGTGGTACTTCACGTCGCCCGATCCCTGCACGGTGTTCGGATCGACGTGACCTTCGAACGCCTTGAAGAGCGAGCCCAGACTCTTGCCCATCACGTTGGCCAGAACGTTGAGGCGGCCACGGTGCGCCATGCCGAGCACCGAAGAGTCGAGCCCGTCGTCGGCGGCGAGCGACAAGATCTCGTCGAGAATCGGGATCGCGCTCTCCGCTCCTTCGAGACCGAATCTCTTGGTGCCGACGTACTTCGTGGCGAGGAACTTCTCGAAGGCCTCGGCGGCGTTCAGACGCTCGAGAACTCGATATTTCTCGTCTTTCGACAACTGGAACTCGACACCTTCGAAGTGCGATTGAATCCAACGCTGCTCTTCGGTGTCCTGGATGTGCATGTACTCGACGCCGATCGTGCGGCAGTACGCATCGCGCAGCACTCCGAGAAGATCGCCGAGCGTCATCTTGGAAACACCAGCGACTCCACCGGTGAGAAATTCGCGTTCGAGATCCCAGATGGTCAATCCGTAGGTGGCCGGGTCGAGTTCGACCGGCATCTTCGGCTCTTTCCAACGCAGCGGGTCGATGTCGGCGATGAGATGACCACGCACACGATGCACGCGAATCAAGGTGGCCACCTGCATCTGCTTGTCGAGCATCGACTCCTCGCTGTCGAGCGAGGTGTGGTCGGTGCGCCACTTGACGGCTTCGTACGGGACTCCGAGGCTTGCGAAGACCGACCGGTAGAAATCGTGTTCGCCGAGAAGCAATTCGTGGACGTGCTTCAAGAAGAGTCCGCTCTCGGCGCCCTGGATGATGCGATGGTCGTAGGTGCTGGTGACGGTGACGACCTTGGAGATACCGAGGGTCCCAAGAGTGTGCTCGTCGGCACCTTGGAATTCGGCCGGGTAGTCGATGGACCCGACACCGACGATTACGCCTTGTCCCGGCATGAGTCGCGGCACGCTCTGGACGGTTCCGATGGTTCCCGGATTGGTGAGACTGATCGTGGCCCCTTGGAAATCGGACACCTGCAACTTGTTCTGCTTCACCTTGCGAACCAGCTCGTCGTAAGCCACGAGGAATTCGGCGAAATTCAGCGTGTCGGCATCGCGCAGCACCGGCACGACGAGCGTCCGCGATCCGTCGGACTTGGCCACGTCGACGGCGAGCCCGATGTTGACGTGTTCGTGCCGTACGACGCGAGGTTTTCCGTCGGCGCCCTCGACATAGGAGCTGTTCATCACTGGTACCGCGTCGGCGATGGCCCGAACGATTGCGTAACCGATGAGGTGTGTGAACGAGACCTTGCTCAGACCGTGGCGTGACCGATATCCGTTGATCACCTGGCGATTGACTTCGAGCAATTTCGCGGGAACGTTGCGGAAACTCGTAGCCGTCGGCACCGACAGGCTGCGCTCCATGTTGGCGACGATCGCCACTCCGGCGCCACGTATCGGCTCACCTTCGGGTGCCGTCGGTGCCGGTTGCGGGGCCGGTGCACTCGGAACCGCCGGGGCTGCGCCGTTTCTCGACTCGGCGACGGCCGCCGGGGCGGGCGTGACGGCAGGAGCCGTGGACGCCACTTCGGCCTGCGTCTTGTAGTCGGAGAAGAATTCCTGCCAGGACTCTCCGACCGACGCCGGATCGCGCCGGAATTGTTCGAACATTTCGTCGACGAGCCAGCTGTTGGCGCCGAAATCCGTCGCCGAGTCAGGGGCTTTGGGGGCGATGTCGGTCACACTCTGAACTGTACCCCTCGAGTGCGAATCGACGATGGTGATCGGTCACATGTCGCCCGAATTCGGGCCGATTGCGATGGTCCGAGCCGACGAGTGACGGGTACATTCGGCTCATGATCCCCCGCACCTTGTTGGTTCTCCCCTTCTTCGCCCTCGCCGCCTGCGGCGGTAGCGGCGAGACCGTCGAGACCGTTGTTCCCGACGGCACCGATCTGGTCGTGAAGGCCGTCCCGACGATCCGCTGGGACTCCTCGTCGTATACCGCCCCAGCTGGCGAGATCGACGTGTTCCTCGCCAACGACGACAACGTGAAGCACAACCTCGTGGTGCTGCAGGACGACAAGGTGGTGGGCGACCTCGAACTCGAGGTCAACAAGAAGGGCGATACCGCTTCCGGCACGATCACGCTCGAAGCGGGCCAGTACTACATCTACTGCACCGTGCCCGGCCACGGCAGCATGAAGTCGACGCTCACTGTCTCGTAACAGGTCTCTCGAGCCCGGGCGCGACAGTGGCCGCCTCGCGGCGGCCACTGCACGATGAACTGAAGTCGTCGAAGGATCAGGCCTTCAGGAAGATCTCCGTCAAGATGTAGAGAACGACCCACAGGCCGATCGCCGTGTAGATGGCGTTCTTGTGGCTCTCGAACGGCCAGAGCAACTTGTTGGTCGCCGCCGTTCCACCGATCTTGCCAAGAGCGAGCAATTCGAAGATTGCGCCGATCACGACGGCGATGATCACGAAGGTCCAGGACTTTCCGGCCGAATCTCCGTCGAAGAGCGGACCGAAGAAGTGCGACGCCCCGACCATGAAGAACAACATGCTGAGCGAGTAGATGGTGTTCATGCGGCTGGCGAGCAGAGCCTTGCGGCCAGCGCCGGCTGCGGCCGGATCGGCCTCACCGCCACCGAGGACGTTCACTGCGTTGGCCAGAACCACTCGCTGAGCGGGCCAGATGACCATCCAGACGTTGGCAGCCATGGTGATGCCGAACAGCATGCCGACGAGGATCGCCGAGTTGTGCGGAAGGCTGTAGGCCGAGTCCTCACTCATGAACCCCTGCATGTAGTTCTCGGTCACGCCGATGATGAGCAAACCGAGCACGAGCGTGGCCAGGGCCGCCCAGCGGAACCACCACAGAGCGCGGCGAGCGACCTTGTCGATGGCGATGTTGCGAGCCTTGCCCTCGTCACCGAAACCGGCGAAGGCCGGAACCTGCACGAAGTTGAAGTAGTACAAGAGACCGATCCAGGTGATACCGGCCAGGACGTGCAGCCAGCGCATAGCGAAGGCCAGTCCTTCTTGATTGAAAATTTCCATGTGATCCTCCTCACAGAGTTGCGGCACGAGTCGCGAACCCCTTCACCGTACCAATCGGGAACAGCGCGGTGGTGAAACGGTGATTCGACCGGCCCTCATGACCTGCCAGAAGCCGAGCGTCCACCACTAGTCTCACGACAGTGGCTCACGAGTTCATCTACACCTGCTACAAGCTGGCCCGCCACTACCCGCCCGACCGCACGGTGCTCGAGAACATCTCGTTGTCGTTCTACCCAGGCGCAAAGATCGGGGTCCTCGGAGCGAACGGGGCCGGAAAGTCGAGCTTGTTGCGCATCATGGCCGGCCTCGACGACGGTTTCACAGGCGAAGCCCGCCTGACCCCGGGATTCAGCGTCGGATATTTGGCCCAGGAACCTCAACTCGATCCGGCCAAGGACGTCCTCGGCAACGTGATGGACGGTGTCGGACCAGTTCGCGATCTCCTCGACCGATACAACGAGGTGATGGCGATGTGGGGAGACCCCGACGCCGATTACGAGAAGGTCGGAGCGCTACAGGCCGAACTCGAGGACAAGATCGCCGCCGCCGACGCCTGGAGTCTCGAGCGAAACGTCGAGATCGCCATGGACGCGCTGAGGTGTCCGCCGAACGATGCCGATGTCACCTCACTCTCGGGTGGAGAACGACGTCGCGTCGCACTGTGCCGGTTGCTCCTCAGTCGACCCGATCTCCTTCTGCTCGACGAGCCCACCAACCACCTCGACGCCGAAAGCGTGCACTGGCTCGAACGATTCCTCCAGGAGTACGCCGGGACGGTGGTGGCCATCACCCACGACCGCTATTTCCTCGACAACGTCGCCAAGTGGATTCTCGAACTCGATCGCGGTCGCGGTATCCCCTTCGAAGGCAACTACTCCAGTTGGCTCGATCAGAAGCGGGATCGTCTCGAGAAGGAAGAGAAGAGCAACGAGAACCGTCGACGGACTCTCGAGCGCGAACTCGAGTGGGTGCGAATGTCGCCCAAGGCCCGTCAAGCCAAGGGCAAGGCCCGACTGAGCGCTTACGAGAAGTTGCGGGCCGAAGCCGAAGCCGCCGATCGGGGCCCGTCGAAACTCGAAATCGCCATCCCGGCCGGCCAACGTCTAGGCGACACAGTGATCCAGGTCGAAGGTCTGAGCAAAGGCTTCGGCGACCGGCTCCTCATCGAGAACCTGTCGTTCTCGCTCCCGCCGGCTGGCATCGTCGGCATCGTCGGCCCGAACGGCGCCGGCAAGACCACGCTCTTTCGCATGCTCACCGGCCAAGAACCACCCGATGCCGGCACGATCAAGGTCGGCGACACCGTTCAGTTGTCGTACGTCGATCAGAGTCGCGACGCGCTCGATGCCGACAAGACGGTGTACGAAGAGATCACCGATGGCGTCGAACACATGAAGGTCGGAAACCGCGAGATCAACGGACGCGCATACGTGGCGAGTTTCAACTTCAAAGGTAGTGACCAGCAGAAGAAGGTCGGAGACCTGTCTGGTGGCGAGCGCAACCGCGTTCATCTCGCCAAACTTCTGAAGTCAGGCGGAAACGTCTTGTTGCTCGACGAACCCACCAACGACCTCGACGTCGACACCTTGCGCGCCCTCGAGGACTCGCTCGAGGCCTTCCCGGGCTGTGCGGTCGTCATCAGCCACGATCGCTGGTTCCTCGACCGCATCGCTACCCACGTTCTCGCCTTCGAAGGTGAGAGCCAAGTTCGCTGGTTCGAGGGAAATTTCAGCGAATACGAAGCGTGGAAGAAGAAGGAGCTCGGCGCGGCCGCCGACCAGCCCCATCGCATCAAGTACAAGCCCCTGGCTCGCTGAACATGAAGTCACCACTCGTCACCGGCATCCGCATCGCCTCAGCGGTCGTGTTCGTGGCGTCGATCGTCGGCCTGATCGTGACGTCGATCAACGGAAACAACGAAGGTTGGGTCCTCACGATCGGCATGGTGAGTGCCGTGACGGCGATCCTCCTCATCGTCACCTCTGCCGTCGCATCCACACGACGTATCCCCGTGTTCGTGGATGCCGATGCCGAACTCGTCGAGATGCGCGTGAGAGAACTGGTCGATAGTGGAGCCGACGAACATCTCGTTCGCGAACTCGTGAAGCTGTCGGTCAAGTTGGGTCGAGGTTCGTGAGCACCTCTTCTTCTGGCGAATCCGACCAGCAGATCGCCACCCGGGTCGCCACCGACGCCGGCGTGATGCTCGTCGCGTTGCGCGAGGACCTCGACGCTCGGGGCACCCATTACTGGGACATGAAGGACGAAGGCGACGTCGCCGGACATCGGTTCATCATCGACGCGCTCCGTCAGGCCCGACCTGACGACGTGATCCTCTCCGAAGAAGGCAACGACGATCGCCGCCGACTGTCGGCCGAGAGGGTCTGGATCGTCGATCCGATCGACGGAACGAGTGAGTTCGCCGAGCCGCCAAGGTGGGACTGGGCCGTGCACATCGCTCTCTGGGAGCGGGGCGAACTGACCGCCGGCGCGGTCGCTATGCCGTCGCTCGGCCGTACCTTCGCCGTCGATCCGCCCGAAGTCCTCCCGCCGTACGAGCGCGAACAACCGATCCTCGTGACCTCGCGCAATCGCAACACCTACGCGGCCGTCGCCGTTGCCCGGTCACTCGATTGCCTGGTGGGACGACTCGGATCGGCCGGTGCCAAGACGATGGCCGTCGTCATGGGTGAGGCCGACGTCTACGTACACGACGGCGGCATGTACCAATGGGACACCGCCGCCCCAGCCGCCGTGGCCGCGGCCGCTGGATTGCACGTCAGTCGAATCGACGGTTCACCACTCGTCTACAACCGACCCGACCTCTGGCTTCCCGACTTCCTGGTGTGCCGCCGCGAGATCGCCGACGCCACCCTGAGCGCTCTCACGGGAGGCTGACCACTGTCACGGTCGCCGTTGCTCCATCGACGGTGACCACCGCCCCGTCGGGAATTCGTTCGGTTGCGTCGGTCACGCTCACCACACACGGAATGCCGAGCTCACGACTCACGATCACGGCATGACTCACGAGCGCGCCCACGTTCACCACGACGGCACCGGCTGGCACGAAGAGTGGCGTCCACGCCGGATCGGTGATGGGCGCAATGAGAACCTCGCCAGGCTCGAGGGCGAACGGATCGGCGGGGTCGAGAACCACCCGGGCACGACCCGTATACGTACCCGGGGCTCCCGACATCCCGGTCAGGACGTCACCGGCTCGAACCCTTTCGGTCTCGACCGAACCCTTGCGCTTCCAGTGCGTCAGCGGTGGAGCGGAACCGTTCACGATGAAGGGAGGTTCGAGTTGGAACAGGTCGAGGTATTGACGTTCACGTTGCGCCAAACGGGCTCGGAAATCATCGGGTGACGCAACGAACGCGTCGAGTTCGTCGGCGAGCAGCATGCATATCTCCGAAGACGTGTAGCCCGTTCGCGCCGCGAGGGCATGCGCGGCCATGCGCACCTCGTGCAGAACCTTGATGATGTTCGTTTTCGCGCGCTCGCGACCAGCGAGATGCAGATGCGCCGATCGCAAGGCCATGTCGAATTGAGCGAGCACCTCGGGCTGGCCAGCCAGCGCAGCCCTCACCTTGGCTTCGGCCGCCTCGCGAGCGCGCGTATTGCGGTCGTTGCGGATGGTGGGACTTTCGCCGTCCGGCGCGGCGCGCATGGCATCGATCAAGGCTTCGGCGAGCGCCGGCTTGGTCTCCCAGGTATGCGACCTGATGTCCCATTCGTTGGGTCCGCGACTTCCGAAATTCTCCACGAACGTCGCGAACCCGGATGCGTACTCGGTCGACGACTTGTCGAGCCGGGAGAGTTTCCACATCGCATTGCTCGGAGCCGCCGAGTCGACGTCACCAATACTCGTGATGAGCGTCAACACCAGACCGGGATCACCCAGTGCTTCGGCGATCGCTCCGAGGGCACCCGGTCCGATCGACGTGGCCGCCGTCATCAATAGGTGGTGTTCGAACATGCGGCGTAGTAGTGGCGTGAACGACGTCATTCGCGCCACGAGGGCCGCTTCATCGAGATCGGCGAGGTGTGGTCGCGAGGCACGAGCCGACGCCGCCAAGTCACGGTCCTCTCGAAGGATCGGCAAGTCGTCGGCCGTCATCACTCCCATCATCCAGGCGCCCAACTTTGCGGTGTTTCCCTCGCTCTCGTGCCACGGTTCGGGAACGTACGGCGGAACGTCGGGATGGGTGCCGAAGTAGGTCGCGTCGATCAACTCAGGTCCGAGACCCGGACCGCGGACTCCGAACAGCCGCGCCATCGACGCATTGATGTAGAGGTATCCGCCAAAATTGCCGATGACTTCGGGTCGACGAGTGTCGATCTCGTCTTCGTCGCACGTTCCGGCCGCGATCTGGCTGTCGCGCCAACCCATGAGAATTCCCGGCTCCCAGGCCACGGTCCAGCACAAGGGGCTACACGGGTCGGGCAGAACCTCTCCGGCATTGGCCCGGGTGTACACCGGAAAACGCGGACTCGGATCCCAATCGGTGATCCAACGATCGACGGACATGGCTCCCCCTTCGTCATCGAGGCACCCCCGCGCCTCGGCGATGCCTGGACATTAGTCACCTGGCCGACCCCGCTTTCGATGCGACAGGGCGCAACACCCCCGGCAGACTCGAGTCGTGAGCATCTCCCCCGACACGCGCTCCTCCGATCTCACGTGGGGTGCTTTCACCGAGAACGGACCGTGGAACGTCGATCGCGCCGACCTCGCGTGGTCGAGTGGAATCGACGAACTCCGACGCCGAGCCCGTGCTGACGTCCCGATCCTCACGAAAGCCGGACGCATCCCGCCTGGTTCGCGCGTCGTCACCGTGGGTCGCCACATCGTGGGTGCTCTCGGCGGCTGGTACGTGGCCAAGAAGCGGGGGCGCTTCGCCGATCAGTCGGCGAGTCGCGCTGAGCTCTCCTTGCGTCTGAGACGAGCGGTCGAGACCCTCGGACCCACGTACATCAAATTGGGACAGATCATCTCGTCAGGTGAAGGGTTGTTCCCGTCCGAGCTGGTCGATCAATTCAAGCTGTGCCGCGACCGAGTACCCGCCGAACCGTTCTCCACCGTGCGACTGACTGTCGAGTCCGACTTAGGAGCGCGACTCGGGGACATATTCGAATGGTTCGACGAGACGCCACTTGCTGCCGCCTCGATCGCCCAGGTCCACGCGGCCCGCCTGCGCACCGGCGAAGACGTGGTCGTCAAGGTCCAACGGCCCGATGTGGCATCGCTCGTTCGTCGTGACCTCCGAGTCATGTCATACATCGCTCCGCATCTCGTCGGACGGATTCCCGTGGCCGCCCTCGCCAATCCTCCGGCACTCGTCGAACTCTTCGCCGAGACGATCGTCGAAGAACTCGACTTCCGACTCGAAGCGTCCAACATGATCGACGTCGCCGCCACGTTGCGCGATCTGGGCCAAGAGGGTTACGTCATCCCTCGTCCCCACCCACGTCTTGTCACTCGACGCGTTCTCGTCATGGAACGATTGTCGGGTTTCAACTTCGACGACGTCGTCGGAATGAAGGATGCCGGGATCGACACCGAGAACGTGATCCGAACCGGAATGATCGCGTTCATGGAAGGTGCCATGATCCACGGCATCTTCCATGGCGATCTACACGGTGGCAACCTTTTCGTTCTGCCTGACGGACGAACGGCACTACTCGACTTCGGAATCGTGGCCCGGCTCTCGCACGAACGTCGACTGGCGTTCCTACGTCTCATGCTGAGCGCGACCACCAATGACATGACCGGGCAGATGGCTGCACTTCGCGACCTTGGCGCACTACCTCCCGACACCGATCTGGCGGCAGTCATCTCCGATCTACGACTCGATCAGGCCACCATCGATCCCACCTCACTCACGGGTGAGGAGATGGTCGCCGAGGTACAACGCGTGGTGAAGGCCCTTCTTGGCTACGGCGCCCGACTTCCGAAAGAACTCATGCTCTACGTCAAGAACATGGTGTTCCTCGACGGTGCCATCTCACGACTCGCACCCGAACTCGACATTCTCGGTGAGGTCGCCAACATCTCCATGCTCTTCGCACAGCGGCACGGTGAACGCCTTGGTCGCGAGTTGGGGGTCGATCCCAACGCAGTCGAGTTCGACATGACCGGAGTCAAGGCCAGTCTCGGACTCGAGGACGACGTCAACCGCATCACGTATCGGGAACTCCAAGCCCGCCGCGACTTGATCCAAAAGCGCATGCGCGAACACGTCGGTCGCTGAGCGACGACGGACGACGTGAACTGTGGGTGGGGCGACCACTAGGGTCGCTTCGTCATGCGACTCGTCATCGCTCGTTGCACCGTGCAGTACCAGGGTCGACTCGACGCCCAGTTGCCCGAGGCCAACCGACTCATCATGATCAAAGCCGACGGCTGCGTCGCGATCCACAGTGATGGAGGCGCCTACAAGCCTCTCAATTGGATGAATGCCCCCAACACCATCGTCGACGACGGTGACACGTGGACGGTCAGCAATCCGAAGGGCGAGATCCTCGTGATCTCTTTCCACGAGATCTTCCACGACTCCGACCACGAGCTCGGCGAGGATCCCGGGCTCGTGAAGGACGGTGTCGAGTCACATCTACAGGAGCTCCTCGCCGCCCTCCCGGACGCAATCGTGCCCGGACTGTCACTCGTGCGGCGCGAATGGCCCACATCGATCGGTCCGGTCGACCTCATGTGCCGCGACGAGAACGGCCATTACGTCGCGATCGAGATCAAACGGCGGGGCGAGATCGACGGGGTCGAGCAACTCGCTCGCTACCTCGAGGTGCTCCGACCCGACACGACTCTCACAAATTTGCGCGGCATCTTCGTGGCCCAGGTGATCAAACCGCAGGCGCGCACCATCGCCGAAGCCCGAGGGATCGCGTGTGTCGAGGTCGACTACGACGATCTGCGCGGCCGGCGCCCCGAAGAACTCAGGCTGTTCTG
Organism: Acidimicrobiia bacterium; assembly: GCA_009923785.1. Lineage (GTDB taxonomy): Bacteria > Actinomycetota > Acidimicrobiia > Acidimicrobiales > Ilumatobacteraceae > Casp-actino8. The sequence continues at coordinate 47,305 of RFSV01000003.1, forward strand.
ATGTTCAGGAGAAGCGCACCAAGCCCTGGTCGATGACAGCCTTGTCACCGACCGAGGTGGTGAACACGGCTTCGCCGGCCGAGGTGCGCCAGATCCGAACCGTGAGGGCGTCTCCGGGCATCACCGGCGACGAGAATCGCCCTTCGATGTGGTGGAAGCGACTCACGTCATCGTCGCACAACGCCTTCAACAATGCACGGCCGGTGAACCCGTAGGTGCACAGACCATGGAGGATCGGCCGGTCGAAACCACCGAGAGCAGCGAACGACGGATCGGTGTGCAGCGGGTTGCGATCGCCCGACAGGCGATAGACGAAGGCCTGATCGGGTGAGGTCTGCATGGTGATCTCGTGATCGGGAGCCGATGCCGGGGGTTCGTTCTGCGGACCCGAGGGTCCGCGATCGCCACCCCAGCCACCTTCACCGCGGATGAACACCGACGAACGAGTCGTGAAGAGCGGCTCGCCGTCGGCCGTCTTGACCTCGGACTCGGTCACGACCACCGCGGCTTTGCCCTTGTCGTACATCGCGACGACCTTGTCCTGGGTGGTGGCATTGGCATCGACCGGAATCGGGCGATGCAACGTGACGGCCTGCGATCCGTGGACGAGCATCGCCCAGTTGAACGTTCCGATCTCACCCATCGCACTCTTGCCTGGTGACGCGGTGCCCGAACCGGCCACTACGGCGAACGTGGGGAACACGACTTGATCGACACCTGAGGTGTTCTCGGTGGTGAACGCGAGGTCGGCCGATCCGGCTCCGATTCCGACTGCGTACAGGAGCGCATCCTTGGAATTCCACGAAATCGTGCGAACGTCTCCGGTGGCTCCGACGGCATCTGGGTTCAACGGCATGTCACTGTCTCCTTCGTTGATGACTGACTTAGGTGGGTGAACATCACTTGGGCTGCGGCCAACCGCCAGGTTCGCCGTTCATTCCCGAGTTCTTGCGGGCTTGACCGACGAGATCGGCGACGATCGGCCCGAGCACGGTCGGATCGTCGACGGGCGCAGTGCGCGGTCCCCGCACCCAGCCCTCGGCGACGGCGAGAACATCGCCACTCGCCTCGAAAACTCGGCCGGTGACACCTTTGGCCTCGGCGGAGGCCAACCACGTGACGATGGGAGCGATCCAGCGCGGCGAGCGTCGTTCGCGATCTTCATCGGTTTCGGGTGCCGGTCCGAGTCCTTCGGTCATCCGGGTGAGCGCCACCGGAGCGACGGCGTTCACGGTGACGCCATAGCGCGCCATCTCGAGTGCGGCGATGTTGGTGAAAGCGGCGATCCCTGCCTTGGCGGCGCCGTAGTTCGTCTGGCCAGGATTGCCGTAGATGCCCGACACCGATGTGGTGTTGATGATGCGACCGTCGACTGGTTCACCGGCTTTCGACCGTTCACGCCAGTACGAACAGGCGAAACGACTCGGTGCGAACGTTCCCTTCAGGTGAACGTTGATGACGGCGTCCCATTCTTCTTCGGCCATCGAAAAGAGCATGCGATCACGCAGGATCCCGGCGTTGTTGACGACGACGTGCAGATCGCCAAAAGTGTCGACAGCTGTCTGGATGAGTCGTTCGGCACCGGCCCAGTCGCTCACGCTGTCGCCGTTCGCGACCGCCTCGCCGCCCATGGCCTTGATCTCCTCCACCACTTGCTGGGCCGGGGACATGTCGCCGCCGGATCCGTCGACTCCACCACCGAGATCGTTGACGACGACTTTGGCGCCTTGTGAAGCAAGGCTCAGAGCATGTTCTCGGCCGATTCCTCGCCCGGCTCCGGTCACAATCGCCACTCGCCCTTCGCACAGTCGCGCCATTTCGCATCCTCTCGACTCGACGGGAACCTCACCCCGTGTGACTTGCGTGGTGTCGATCATAGGAAGTGGGCCCGAGTCGAGCACCAGTCGAAGAGCTCTCGTAGCCTCACGACGTGCCCGCGACTGGATCTTCCCCGAGTGATGTCCTGATCGTCGGGGCCGGACCAGCCGGAACGGCCGCCGCCATCACGGCAGCGGAAGCCGGCCTCTCTGTCACCCTCGTCGACAAAGCCCGTTTTCCACGCGACAAGTGTTGCGGTGACGGTTTGACGACCCTCGCGCTTCGACACCTCGACGACCTCGGACTCGACCCCTCCACGATCACGAACTGGTTCGACGTGGACGGCGCCTGGCTCCGATCTCCATCGGGTCGGGAAGTCTTCGTTCCACTTCCTTCCGACGGTCGCTTCGCGGCCGTGGTGCCAAGACTCGACCTCGACGACGCACTCGTGCAACGCGCACGTTCGGTCGGAGTCGACGTGGTCGAAGGTTTGTCCTTCGTCGACCTCGAGCAACACGCGAGCGGTGTAGCCGTCACCTTCGATGACGGATCCACGCGAGACGCGCGATGGCTCGTCGCCGCCGACGGGATGTGGAGCCCGATTCGTCGATCGCTCGGCATGTCTCCAGGGGGCTACTTGGGCGAGTGGCACGCGTTCCGCCAATACGTCAGCAACGTGTCCGGAAGCGCGGCCTCACGTCTTCACGTGTGGTTCGATCGAGATCTCCTCCCCGGTTACGCCTGGAGCTTCCCATTGCCCGGAAATCGAGCCAATGTGGGCTTCGGAATTCTTCGTGACGGCACTCGTAGTGGCAAGGACATGAAGCGAACCTGGGACGATCTGCTACAGAGACATCACCTGACCGAAGCTCTCGGCCCTGACGCGGTCTTCGAAGGACGTCACACGGCGTGGCCGATTCCGGCCCGAATCGATCAGGCGACCACCGGAGTGGGCCGCGTGCTCGTGGTCGGTGACGCAGCAATGGCTACCGACGCCCTCACCGGAGAAGGCATCGGACAGGCCTTGCTCACCGGTGTGGAAGCGGCCCGAGCGATCGCAACCGGTGATGAACCGATCGAAGTGCGCCGCCGTTATCGGTCGGCAGTCGACCACCACCTCGCGGCCGACCATCGCATGTCGTTACGGCTCTCGAAAGTCTTGGCCCATGAGTCCGGAGCCCGAGGAGCCATCGCAATCCTCGATCACGCCGGCAACTGGGGGCGGCGTCATTTCGCCCGGTGGATGTTCGAGGACGAACCGCGTGCCATCGCCCTCACTCCGAAGCGTTGGCATCGTCGCCTTTTCCGGCGTCCCGGGGCCTACCAAGTACCGTTCGGTACATGAAGACTCGCCTCACCGAACTCCTCGACATCGAATATCCCGTGATGCTCGCCGGCATGGGAGGGGTTTCGTACTCCGATCTCGTGGCTGCAGTGAGCGAGGCCGGTGGAATCGGGACCTTCGGTGCCGCACCCATGCGTCCCGGGGTGCACACTCTCACCTCGAAACCATTCGGCGTCGATCTCCTCACCGCCATTCCCGGTCAACTCGAACGCGACGTCGAGAGCGTGATCCGTGGCGGGGCGAGAATTTTCGTCGCCGGTCTCGGCGTCCCTCGAGAGATCGTCGACGTACTCCATCGCAACAACGTCCTCGTGGGATCTATGTGCGGAAAGGTGCGTCATGCGGAGGCCGCCGTCGCGAGTGGCTGTGACTTCGTGGTGGCACAGGGAACAGAAGGCGGTGGACATACCGGCACCGTCGCCACGATGGCTCTCGTTCCTCAGGTGGTCGACGCCGTCGGCGATCAAGTTCCGGTCGTCGCTGCCGGAGGGCTGTTCGACGGTCGCGGTCTGGCGGCGTCCATCGCCCTCGGCGCCGACGGTGTCTGGATGGGAACTCGATTCATCGCCACCCCCGAGGCGCATGCACCGAACGCCTACAAGGACACGCTCACTCGCATCGCCGAGGACGAGACTGTGATCTCACGCGCCTACACCGGCAAGACCTGTCGAGTGGTTCGAACCGAATGGACCGACCACTTCGAGAAGAACCCCGACGAGCTGAAGAAGTTTCCCGAGCAGGCATTCGCTTCGGCGCAAGCCGGGGCCAATCACATGGGGTACCCGCCCGAGACCGACGTCGACGTGAAGAAGGAGTTCATGCCGTGCGGACAAGGAGTGGGAGCCATCCACGAACTCACTCCCGCCGGCGACCTCGTTCGTCAGATCGTGAGGGAGGCCGAGATGGTGATCGACGCAATGAGCCGAGTGCGTCACTGAGGAAACGAACGTCATGACGACACTCGAACCCGACCAACTCGTCGCCGATCACGTGGCGGGCGCATGGCACGATGACGTTCTGCCCGAGATCTGCGACTACATCGCGATCCCCAACGTCTCAAAGGCCTACGAACCCGACTGGAAGTCGCTCGGACACATGGATCGAGCTGTCGAACACATCCGCCGTTGGTGTGCCGCACGCGAGATCGCCGGCCTGACGATCGACGTCGTCGAGCTCGCCGGCCTCACACCTCTGCTCGTCATGGAAATTCCTCCGTTCGGAGCCGGTTCTCGCCATGGTGAGGACGACACCGTCCTCTTGTACGGCCATCTCGACAAGCAGCCCGAGATGGAAGGTTGGCGCGAGGGGCTCGGCCCCTGGACGCCGGTCATCGAGGGAGACCGGCTGTACGGGCGCGGAGGTGCCGACGACGGCTACTCGGCGTATGCCTCACTTCTTGCCGTGGAAGCCGCCCAACGCGCCGGATGGTCGCATGGCCGGCTCGTGATCCTGATCGAAGCGAGCGAAGAGAGCGGCAGTCCTGATCTACCGGCCTATCTCGATCATCTCGGCGAACGCATCGGGTCACCGAGTCTCGTGATCTGCCTCGACTCCGGGTGCCTCGATGACAACCGCCTGTGGGTCACCACGTCACTGCGCGGCCTGGTGTCAGCCACCTTACGCGTCGACATTCTCACGGAGGGCGTGCACAGCGGCGAGGCAAGCGGCATCGTCCCGAGTTCGTTCCGTATCCTGCGCTCGCTACTCGATCGCCTCGAGGACGCAACCACTGGTCGAGTGCTCATCGACGACATGCACGTCGAGATACCTGCCGACCGCCGCCGCGAAGCCGAACTGACGAGCGCCGAATTCCCTGATCCATTGTCGAGCCACTATCCCTTCGTCGACGATGCCCGTCCGACGGTCGACGACCCTGTCGAGCAAATCCTCGCCCACACGTGGCGGCCCACTTTGTCGTACGTCGGAGCCGACGGCCTTCCTTCGGTCGCGCGCGGTGGGAACGTTCTCCGTCCGTACACATCGCTTTCGTTGTCGTTCCGACTGCCTCCGACCTGCGACCCCGATCGCGCCTTGACCGCGTTGCGAAATGCCCTCACCGCCGACGTGCCCTATCAAGCGCGGGTAACCATCTCGAACGCCCATGGCGCTCCGGGATGGAACGCCCCCACCTTCGAACCCTGGCTCGTCGAAGCCCTCGAGAACGCCTCGAATGCCGCCTTCGGCGCGTCGTGGCGAGCCTTCGGTGAAGGGGGAACGATTCCGTTCATGGGGATGCTCGGCGAGAAGTTCCCGCAGGCCCAATTCGTGATCACCGGCGTTCTCGGACCCGGGTCGAATGCTCACGGCCCGAACGAATTCCTCCACATTCCCACCGGAAGAAAAGTCACGATCGCCATGGCCCATATCTTGCGCGATCACGCTCATCGCTGACACCAGCGCGTAGCGTTCGCTCCGCTATGTGGACGATGTTGCGACGAAACGCCGACCTACGTCGCATGTTCGTGGCCCAGGTCATCTCGTACATGGGTGACTGGTTCAGTTTCGTGGCACTTCTCGGCCTCGTGAAGGATCTCACCGATTCGAACTTTCTGGTGTCGATGGTGATGGTGACGTTCTCACTTCCGTCATTCCTCGCATCCCCCTTCGCCGGCCCGATCGCCGACCGTTTCGATCGTCGTCGCATCCTTGTCGTCGTGAGTTGCATACAAGCAGTGGCCGCTCTCGGATTGTTGGGCGTTGGAGCCGACACTGTGTGGTTGGCTTTCATCCTTCAGAGTTCGATCTCGGGTCTCGCCGCAGTCGTCGGGCCAGCGAGTCAGGCGTCGATTCCCAACCTGGCTCGTGACCCCGACGAGCTGAACCGAGCCAACGCCCTTCTCGGTTCGACGTGGGGAATCATGCTCGCCATCGGCGCGGCCATCGGAGGATTCTTCGCGGCGATCTTCGGGCGTGATGCATCATTCGTCGCCAATGCCGTGTCGTTCGCCGCGTCAGCTTGGGTCTTTTCACGAATCAGAACTCCCTTGCAGGCACCCAGACAGCCCGCTTCTCGGCGAATGAGACCTTTGGCCGACATGGGTGAAGCTCTCGGACACGCCCGGCAGGATCCGGTCCTGCTTGCCCTGATCCTCTCGAAGACATCGTTCGCCGTGGGGAGTGGAGTCGTCTCACAGCTTGCCGTTCTCGCCAGCGATGTCTACGGCGGCGGCGATGCGTCGCGCGGTGTTCTCATCGGAGCCCGCGGCCTCGGTGCCGGTCTCGGACCCGCCATCGCCTTGCGATACACCGGTCACGACCTGTCCAAGATCCTTCGGGTGTGCGGATTGTCGAGCTTGCTCTTCAGCGCCTGCTACCTCACGGGAGTGTGGATGCCAGTCTTTGTGCTCGCCGCAGTCTTCATCACACTCGCCCACCTGGGTGGAGGTGCGCAGTGGACGCTCAGTTCGTTCGGACTCCAACTGCATTCTCCTGACGAGATGCGCGGACGAATTCTGGCCGGAGACTTCGCGTTGGTCACCCTTACGATGTCGGCCACCAGCGCTCTCGCCGGCGTTCTGTCCGATGCCATCGGCGTCCGCGAAGCGATATCGGTGTTCGCTGCCGCTGCGGCTCTGGCCAGTGTGATCTACATCAGCGCGACGCAGCGTCTGCGCACGCGGCTGCAGCATCGGTCAGAGCCTGTGCCCGCCGATCATTCGCCAGATTCTCGGCCATCCGATTCATGACGTACGCAAACGACAGCTCGCGTTCGGGCTGAGCGAAGGCGACCGAACCTCCCGCTCCTGGATGACCGAACGAACCCGGACCGGAATAAGGGGTGAACTGGCCATGTGTCATGAAGCCCATGCCAAAGGTGGTGGGCATGATGAGGCAGGCGTCAGGTTCACCAGCCGGCGTGACGGTGGAGCGTGCCACCTCGACAGTATTTGGATCGAGCAACCTGACACCGTCGATCTCACCGATGGTCGCCGCATAGATACGGGCCAAGCTCCGAGCGTTGGTGATGGCGTTAGCAGCCGGAATCTCGGCCTCGTGGACGTCACGACGGTTGAATGCACCATCCACCGAGAACGCGCCGTTGAGCGACAGGGCTTGCCCCGCCGGAGAATTCGGCCCCATGAAATGTTCGAGCATGGCCTTCACGGCCGGATCGACGCCATCGCCTCCGCCGGGGTTGAGGCCACCGATCATGGGCGACACCCGATGTTCGTGCTCGGCCGGTAGTCCGATCCAGAGTTCGGCACCGACACGATCGACGATCTCATCGCGTACGAATGCACCAAGACTGCGACCCTGCGGATCGACTCGACGTACTAGTTCACCCGCCAACCACCCGTAGGTGAGCGCGTGATAGCCGTGCTGTGCCCCAATCGGCCAACGTGGTGCGGTGTCCGCGAGGCGCGATGTGATTGTGCCCCAGTCGAGGGCTTCGGCGAGAGAAATGTCGCCGTCGACGGTGTAGAGGCCGCACTGGTGAGACAAGAGTTGTGCGACGGTCGCGTCAGCTTTGCCATGGGCCGAGAACTCGGGCCAATACGTCGACACTTTCTCGGAGAACGAGAGAAGGCCGCGTTCGACGCACATGGCCACAGCGATCGCCGTGATGCCCTTGGTCGTTGAGAAGACGAGCTGGAGAGTGTCTTCGGAGTACCGAGTGGTCCCGGCGACATCGAAATGTCCGCCCCAGAGATCGACCACCTTGCTGCCCCGGTGGTACACCGACACCGCACAACCGGTCTCCTGGCCACTTTCAAGATTGGCGACGAATGCGTCGCGTACTGCTCCCCAGCCGGGAGCGACTGAACCATCGAAATCCAATTTCAGCTGACCATTTCCTTCAGGGTCTCGATGGTCTTGACGGCATCGGGTCCGACCGGAGTGACCGACAGGATCGTCACACCCGCTTCTTTGTAGGCCGCCAACCGTTCCTTCACATAGTTCTTCGGACCGACGAGATTGGTGCTCTCGAGCATGGCGCCGGGCACGGCCGCCGCCGCCTCGTCCTTCTTACCCGACAGGTAGAGATCCTGGATCTCGATCGCTTCTTTCTCGTAGCCGTACTTCTTGCAGATGGTGTTGTAGAAGTTCTTGTCGCGCGCGCCCATTCCTCCCACGTACAACGCGACGTTGGGACGTGCGAAATCGAGGATCTGGGTACGAGCGTCACCGGTCAACTTCTCGTCGATGGCCGCCATGCCACCGGCCGAGATCTGCAACGGACCGAGCTTGGGATCGCGCTTGGCCAGTCCCTTTTTCAGGTCGTCACCCCACACGGTGTGGAACTTCTCGGGATCGAAAAAGATCGGCAACCAGCCATCGGCGACCTCGGCGGTCGCTTGGACGCTGAGTCCCATGAGACTGGCCCACCAGATCGGGATGTCGGGTCGAATGTCCTGCCCTGGCTTGATGATCTTCAGCGGTTTCGCCAGTCCGGTTCCTTCACCGGCCGGCACGGGAACCTTCACCGTCTTTCCGTCCATCTGGAACGGTTCTTCACGCTTCCAGATCATGCGACAGGCCTCGATGTACTCCTTCAGGCGGAGCATTGGCTTCTCGTACGGGACGCCATGGAAACCCTCGATCACCTGCGGACCACTCGCACCGAGTCCGAGGATGAACCGTCCGTTGCTCACGTAGTCGCAACCCACTGCCGTCTGCGCCATGAGCGCCGCCGTACGGCTGTAGACGTTCAAGATGCCGGTACCGATCTCGACCGTGTTCGTCTTGGCGGCGAGATAACCGACCTGGCTGATCGCGTCAGCGCTATAGGCCTCGGCGATCCACACCACGTCGAGACCGGCCTTCTCGAGTTCGACGACCCGGTCGACGGCCTGATGGAAGCCACCCGCGTAATTGAGCATCATCGACAACTTCATGACTCGTCCTTTCGACTGAGCAGATTCAGTCTGCGTCTGACTGAACCCTATGGTCGGCACCCGGGGCCCGACGAACTGTCGGCATCGAACCGGGTGCCTCGTTCAGATTGCCACTGCGGAATCCCTCGAGATCGAGGGTGACGTAGCGGTACCCGGCCGAGCGCAAGCCCTCGACGATCTCCCGGCGAGCCGAAACGGCACGGGCGAGTTCGGCCTCGTCGACCTCGATCCGCGCCGTCTCACCGTAATGACGCACCCGCACCTGACGGAATCCGAGGTCGTGCAGCACGCTCTCGGCCCGATCGACACGAGACAGGATTTCGACCGAAACCGGAGTTCCATAGGGAACTCGGCTCGCCAGACACGCGGCAGCCGGCTTGTCCCACGTACGCAAGCCAAGGCGACGTGACGCCTCGCGAACGTCGGCTTTGGTGAAGCCGGCCTGCACCATGGGAAACACCGCCCCCCGCTCGATCGCCGCTCGTTGACCCGGACGATGGTCGGACAGATCGTCGAGATTCACTCCGAGAACAACCGTCGCTCGACGCGCACTCGCAATCGGTGCGACGACATCCATCAACTCGGCTTTGCAGTGATAACAACGATCGACATCATTGGCGCGGTACGCCGCTCGCTCCATCTCGGCCGTGTCGACCGGAACCCACGTCAGTCCCCATTCGTCCGCCAAGAGGCGACACTCCACTTCTTCGGCACCGGCCAGGCTCGGCGACACGGCTGTGACAGCAACACACCGGTCCGGGCCGAGCACTCGATGAGCGACAAAAGCGAGAAAGGCGGAGTCGGCACCACCACTGAATGCCACCGCCACCGAATCGAGTTCGCCGATGATGGCCTCGAGTTCGGTGATCTTCGTGTCGAGTGGTGCCGTGGCCGATGTCTCCACAGCTCCCATCGTGCCATGCGGGGCAGACAAAGGCAGACTCTCAGGGTATGACTCCGGCTTCCTCTGCCTTCGTCGAGCGCTTTCCCGTGCTCGACGGCTCCGTTGGACACGTGAGAGTCGCCGACGACGTGTCACTACGAATGATCGAGCGACGGCCAGCCGAGACCGATCCGTCTCTTCCGACAATCATTCTCGTGCACGGCCTGGCGTCCAACGCCCGTATGTGGGACGGGGTCGCCCGAGAGCTGTCGACACAGAATGTGCGGACGATCGCCGTCGACCTCCGCGGTCACGGCCGAAGCGATCGTCCAACCGCCGGATACGACTTCGCCACCATCGGCACCGATCTCTGTCGATTGCTCGACGACCTCGACATCGAACGGGCGGTGTTCGTCGGTCAGTCGTGGGGCGGAAACGTGGTCGTCGACCTTGCCTATCGGTCGGCCGACAGGGTGATCGGCTCGGTTGCGGTCGACGGCGGAATGATCGACCTTCGCCGAACCTTCCCGGAATGGGACGACTGCGAGCGCACACTCCAACCACCTCGACTCGCCGGAACCCGCGCCAGTCGGTTGGAGGCCGCGATCCGTTCGATGCACACCGACTGGCCCGAGTCCGGCATCGTGGGTGCCTTGTCCAACTTCGAGGTTCTCGACGACGGAACAGCCCGACCCTGGCTCCCCTTCGAGATGCACATGATCATCCTGCGCGAACTCTGGGAACACCGACCGAGTCAGCTCTATCCCGACATCGAACGTCCGATTCTTTTCCTGCCCGCCGATTCCGGCGACGTGGCCTGGACCGAGAACAAGGACCGTGCCGTCGATGATGCCCTACGTCTCCTGAAACACGGGCGCGTGCACTGGTTTCGTCCGGCTCATCACGACGTTCACGCCCAGCACCCGGTCGCGGTTGCCGAAGTGCTGATGTCGAACCTTCGAGACGGATTCCTCTCATGAACAGCGAGCAGCCATGACGACTCGACCACGCATCCTCACGATCATGGGTTCGGGTGAAACCGCTCCCACCATGATGAAACACCATCGCGATCTGATCGCGCGCCTTCCCGGCGACCCCCTGGCCGTCGTGATCGACACCCCCTACGGATTCCAAGAGAACGCTCCCGAACTGGCCTCGCGGGCCGTCGAATACTTTCGCCAGAGCGTCGGGTATCCGATCCAGGTCGCCGGGCTCGGTCGCCTGAAGAACGTCGACGTCCTGACCGTCGAGACCGGTCTCAGCCTCCTTCGCCGAGCTGACTACGTGTTCGCCGGTCCGGGAAGTCCCACTTATGCGCTGAACCAGTGGGAGAACACCGCCGTCCCCGACGTCTTACGCGAAAAGTTGCAGAGCGGAGGCGCGGTCACGTTTGCTTCGGCGGCCGCGCTCACCCTCGGCCGATTCACGGTTCCGGTGTACGAGATCTACAAGGTTGGCATCGAACCGCATTGGCTCGAGGGACTCGATGTGCTGCGAACAATCGGTCTCGACGTCGCGGTCATCCCCCACTACGACAACACCGAGGGTGGACATCACGACACCCGCTTCTGCTACCTCGGCGAGCGTCGCCTGGCGATGCTCGAACAGGAACTCCCCGACGGAGCACACGTTCTCGGTGTCGACGAGCACACCGGCGTGGTGATCGACATCGATGCCGACACGGCGACCGTGATCGGAAACGGGACGATCACCGTGCGAGTGCGCGGAGAATCCACTGTTTTCGAGAGCGGAATCACCATCCCGGTCGACGTGTTGCGCGACCCGAGCCGCACTGGCAGTTCGTCAGCGGCCACGACCACGACTTCCCGCGAGTCTCAACCCGTTACTGAGTCGCCGCACGTCGCTTCGTCACTTCTCGACGAAGTAGCGAAGGCCGAAGCCTCCTTCGAGTCGGCTCTCGCATCTGGAGACTCCGAGTCCGCGGTTCGATCAGTGCTCGAACTCGAAACGTCGATACGCAACTGGTCGGTCGACACTCTTCAGAGCGACGCCATGGATCGTGCGCACGCCGCCCTTCGCTCGATGATCGTACGGCTCGGCGAAGCGGCAGTGAAGGGACTGGCCGACCCTCGAACGGCGATCGATCCAGTGATGAACGTGGTGCTCGAGATACGTCGGACCGTGCGGGACGAGAAAAGGTACGACCTGTCGGATGTGCTGAGAGATCGTCTCGCCGAGGTGGGTATCGAGATTCGCGACACCCCCACCGGCCCCGAATGGCACTTTTCGCCCACTCTGTAGCGTTCGCCCCCTCCTGGGGTCATCACCGCAACAGAGTGTGCACTTTTCGTCAGGCGGGGTGGGCGTGTTCGAGGCCGGCCATGCGCATTCGGCCCCGCACCCCGACCACGGCGTACACCACGGCGAAGGCTGCGGTTCCAGCCAGGATGATCACGGCCCCGCTCGGAACGTCGGCATACCAGCTCGCGTACATCCCCAGCAGGCCGAACGCCGTGCCGAGAACCGGTGAGAGCCAGAGCATTCGCCCGAACGAATTGGTCATCATTCGCGCCGTCGCCGCCGGTAACACGAGGAGGGCCGAAATGAGCAGAACTCCGATCACGCGAACCGTCACCAGGATCGTGGCCGACAACAAGAGCATGAGCATCGCTTCCATCGCCGGAACGTTCACACCGCTCACGCCGGCCACTTCGGGGTCGAACGTCGAGAACAACAAGCGTCGATAGAGAACGACGACGACCACCACGCTCACCACCGCAACACCGGCCACGGCGGCGATGTCCGATGGAAACACACCGAGCACATTGCCGAAGAGAACGGCGTCGATACTTCGGGACGCCTGCCCGTAGCGCGCTTGCAACGCAAGTCCGAGTGCGAACGACGCCGTCGTCACCACGCCGATTGCGGCATCGGCCCCGATGATGCGACGTCGCGACACCCGACCGATCATGAATCCCGACAGGAGACCCCACAAACCAGCGCCCACGAAGTAGTTGAAATCGAGCACGGCCGCCAAGGCCGCTCCGCCGAACACGGCATGACTCAATCCATGACCGATGTAGCTCATGTTGCGCAAGACGACGAACACGCCGATCAATCCACACAGTGCCCCTGCGAGTCCGGCGATCACCAGACCATTTCGGAAGAACTCGTACTGGAAAGGCTCGGTTGCATCGAAGGAGAACACGGCGAGCCTCACGCTCCTCGACGAGACATCCGCTCGCGCAATTCGTCTCCCCCGTGTTCGACGACGACTGGCATCCCACCATGACGCAGGACTTCCATGGGCGCTCCGTACGTGCGCTCGAGGAAGTACGGACGCAAAACTTCGTCGGGTGAGCCATCGGCCACCACCGTGCGGTTGAAGCAGATGAGTCGCGGAAGGTGTGCGGCCAGGCCGTTCAGGTCGTGGGTGGTGAGCACGATCGCCATGGGGCGGGTACCGGCCGAGCCTTCGTTGAGATCGGCAAGCACGTGGAGCACCTCGTGGCGGGTTCGCACGTCGACACCTGCCGTCGGCTCGTCGAGAACCAACAGGTCGGGATCCTGCAGGAGAGCACGAGCGAGGAAGACGCGTTGCTGCTGGCCGCCCGACAACTCGCGGATGTGTCGGCTCGCCAATCCCTCGAGACCCAGTCGGTCGAGGACCTCGTCGATCTGAACGATCTCGGCCCGAGTCATTCGCGGCCACCACGATCGGGTTGGACGACTCATGGCCACCACCTCACGCACGGTGACCGGAAAGTTCCAATCGACGGTCTCGAGTTGTGGAACGTACGAGAGTCGCAGACCTTGACGACGCCGCACCGAACCGTGAACTGGCTTCACGGACCCGAGAAGCGCCCGGAGCACCGTCGTCTTGCCCGAACCTGAGGGTCCGACGACTCCAACGAACTCACCTGGGGCGACACTGAAATCGACCGCCTCCACCACAGGCGAATCACCGTATGAACACGAGACGTGTTCGAACACCACGAGCGGCTCGACGGCGACGGACGGCGACGGAGACGTCACTGTGGGTATACCGCCGTGTCGGGTCCGACGTCTGACACGTCGATCATCGTGAGAGCGGAGGCGTCGCCACCCAGAGCTTCGACCATGGTCACGTAATTGAAGCGCATGAGCCCCAACCACGAATGCTCGGCGTCACCGGGCTCGCCGAGCAGGTCGTCGTCCCGCAATACGTCGACGTAGCGGACCCCAGTCTCGTTGCCGATCTGCTCGAGAACATCGGATGGGAAGACTTCGCTGCCGAATACCGCCGGAACTTCAGCCTCGCGAACTTGGTCGATGAGATCGGCCACATCACGCGGTGTCGGCTCGTCGAACGATGACGGCTGGATGGCTCCGATCACGCTCCACCCGTACTCCTCGGCGAAGTACGCGTAGGCATCGTGGTAGGTGAGCAACTGACGTTGCCCCGGCTCGAGAGTCTCCGATGCGGTCCGCACTGCGTCGCTCAATGCGTCGACTTTCGCACGGAACGAGTCGAAATTCGAGGCATAGGTGTCTGCATTGGCGGGGTCGGCGGCGATGAGCACGTCACGGGCCAACTCGGCGTAGGAGATCGCCATCGGTGGATTGGTCCACAGATGCGGGTTGGGCTTTCCGCCCTCCTCGGGGAACGAAAAGTCGAAGATGTAGTCGGACTCGGGAAGGATCGCGGTTCCGAGTTCGCAGATGATCGAACCGGCACGCTGATTGGCGAGAGCCAGTTCCTTCGTGGGCTCTTCGAGTACGAGTCCGTTGATGAACACCACATCGGCGTCTTCGAGAGTGGCTGCTGCACTGGGCGGGGGTTCGAACGTGTGACTATTGGTGCCTTCGGGGACGACACCAGTGATGACAGTCGGTGTCCCGGTGGCCACATTGGCCACGATGCTTGTGATGGGGGCCACGGTGGTGGCGACCACAACCGGTCGGCCCTCGATCGCCGAGGGCATCGGACACGGGTCGGACGCAATGTCGTTCGTCGAGACCTCACCATCGGATCCGCAGGACGCCGTAATCGCCAACACCGCAGTCACTGCGAGAGCCGAACGGATCCGAGACACCATGCCTCGAACCCTATAGGTGAGAGAAAAGTCCTGCGTGATCGGTGATTCCCGACCTCGCAACTCAGGAAATCGATGTCAGGCGACGAATCGCCCCATCGTCGTCTTTTGTGTCTCGGCCCACGTCAACCCCGACAACACGTCCGCGTCGTGGGGAAGCCCGAGAACTCGTTCGGCCACAATATTTCGTTGCACCTCTCCGGTGCCCCCGCCAATCGTCAGGGCACGGGCGAACATGTAACCGTCGTACCAGCCGTGATGATCAAGCGATCGGAGGCCGACGCCTCCGCCACTTCCACCGCGGAGCGACATCGCCCCGCCACTCGGCTGTTCAGGCGTCTGATGCAACATTCCGGCTGCACCGAGAACGTCACGCGCCAGCTCCATCACGTGCTGTCCGTGTTCGTCGGCGAGAATCTTGCGAACGCTCGCTTCGGGGCCGGGCTGCTCACCTTTGATCCGAGAGGTGAGAGTTCGCATCCGTATGAGGTCGAGCAGAACGTGTTCGATGTAGATGCCGGCGAGCCGCTGGCGCATCACCGGGTCATCGACTCGACCGTGCTGGCGAACCGCGTCGAGCATCTCGAGAGCCGTGGGGCCACTTCCCCACAACACGCCACCGCTCGAGAGCGACACCCGTTCGTTACCGAGAGTGACCTTGGCGAGTCGCCATCCGTCTCCTTCGTCGCCCACCAGATTCGCAGCCGGAATACGAACGTCGGTGAAGAAAACTTCGTTGAAGGTCTGGGCGCCGGTCATCTCGGTGATCGGCCGAATCTCGATACCGGGCAGATCCATCGGACAGATGAAGTACGAAACGCCTCGGTGCTTCGGTGCATCGGGGTCGGTTCGCGCGATGAGGATCCCGAATTTCGCGTACTGCGCGCCGCTCGTCCAGATCTTCTGACCGTTCACGACGTATTCGTCTCCGTCGCGCACCGCGCGTGTGCCGAGGTTGGCGAGATCGCTGCCACTGCCCGGCTCGCTGAACAACTGACACCAGAACTCTTCACCGGCGAGTAACGGGATCAAGTAGCGCTTCTTCTGCTCCTCAGTGCCGGCGTACAGGATCGTCGGACCACCCCACCCGATGCCGATGGGGTTGGACGGACGGCGCACACCGGCTTTGGAGAGTTCGTCGTCGATGACGATCTGATGCACTGGATCGGCGCCGAGACCAAACGGTTCGGGCCAGTGCGGGGCCACGTAACCGGCTTCGGCGAGCTGTCGTCCCGTCGGATCGGGATGAGCGATTAGCCAGTCTCGAACCGCCAGTCGGCGTGGATCATCGAGTCCGGGAACCTGAAAGTCCATACATTCGCGACCCTACGCCTACCATCGGCGTCGTGACGAGCGCTTCTGCCACCTGGAACTACGCCGACGCGTGGGAACACATCGCCCGACGGCTCCCCGACGCTCCGGCTCAGGAACATCTCGGCCGAGTCCACACCTGGAGTGAATTCGACCGCCGAGCGAACGGAGTGGCCGCCACCCTCCTCGCTGCCGGAGTGGGCCCTCAGGACAAGTTCGCGCAATACCTCTACAACGACTCGACGTACCTCGAGTGCGTCTTCTCCGCATTCAAGATCGGACTCGTACCGGTCAACACCAACTATCGGTACACCGTCGACGAACTGGCGTACATCTGGGACAACTCCGATGCAGTGGCGGTGGTGTTCCACGGTGTCTTCACCGACAAGGTGGCCGAAGTTCGCCCGAGGGTGCCCAAGGTTCGCAGTTGGCTCTGGGTCGACGATGGCACCTCGCCGTGTCCCGACTGGGCTCTCGACTACGAACAGGCGGCCATTGACGATAGATCGGCTGACGCCCCGTGGGCTCGCACTGGCGACGACCTCCTCCTCATCTACACCGGTGGCACGACCGGCATGCCCAAAGGCGTGATGTGGCGCCAGGAAGACCTGATGCTCGCCCTCGATGCCGGCAATCGTCGTCCGCTCACACCACGGCCCGACGCCGGTGTCCTCGACTCTCGTTCGGCCAAACCCGGCCCTCGCAATCTGCCAGCGGCTCCATTGATGCACGGCACCGGCCTCTTCAACGCCATGAGCAACTTGATGGTAGGGGGTTGCATCGTGACTCTCGCCGGCCGCAACTTCGACCCGATCGAATTGCTCGACACGATCAGCGATCGCCAGGTCAACACCATGTCGTTCGTCGGCGACGCGTTCGGCAAACCGATTCTTCGTGCCCTCGATGCCGAGCCGGATCGCTGGAATCTGTCGAGTCTGCGCGTGATCGTGTCGAGCGGAGTGATGTTCTCGGCCGACACCAAACAAGGTTTGTTGCGCCATGCGCCGAATCTCGTGATCGTCGACTCGCTTGGCTCGTCGGAAGCAGTGGCCATGGCGCAGAACACCACATCTGCCGATGGCAGTTCCGACACGGCGCGTTTCATGCTCGGTCCGAACACCAAAGTCCTCACCGAGGATGGCCGAGAGATCGTGCCGGGCGCCGACGAACTCGGTCGTGTCGCCATCAAGGGACACACGCCGATCGGCTACTACAAGGACGAGGCGAAGAGTGCTGCGACGTTCCAAATGTTCGACGGTGTTCGATGGTCGATTCCTGGTGACTGGGCCCGCGTCGATGCCGACGGAACGGTGCACCTACTCGGTCGCGGCAGTCAGTGCATCAACACCGGGGGCGAAAAGGTGTACCCGGAAGAAGTGGAAGAGGCACTGAAGACGCACGCGAGCGTCGCCGATGCAGCCGTCGTCGGAGTCCCGGACGAGCGCTTCGGCCAGGCTGTCACCGCCCTCGTCGAAACGCTTCCCGGCCGAACGGTCGATGCGTCCGAACTCGTCGCTCACGTACGGCTCCACCTTGCCGCGTACAAGTCCCCCAAGACCGTGGTGTTCGTCGCGAGCCTCGAACGCGCCGGTAACGGCAAGCTCGACTACAAGGCTCTGACTGCTCGCGCCGTTGCCGCCCTGGAGTAGGTTCGCTATGCCGTCGAATCGTGCGACGGCCCGCCGACAGGCGGTACGGCCCCTCACAAGAGATCTACGACGGAGAACGACATGACGTCACTTGGATACGACGGCAAAGTAGCGATCATCACTGGAGCCGGTGGTGGTCTCGGTCGCCAGCACGCTCTGCTCATGGCGAGTCGTGGCGCACTCGTGGTGGTGAACGATCTCGGAGGGTCGGTCGATGGAACCGGTTCGAGCACCTCGGCGGCCCAGAAGGTCGTCGACGAGATCAAAGGATTGGGAGGCGAAGCAGTCGCCGACACCAACTCCGTGGCCACTCCCGAGGGCGGCGAAGCAATCGTCAAGTCGGCGATCGACGCCTTCGGTCGCGTCGACATCGTCGTCAACAATGCCGGCATTCTGCGCGACAAGGCGTTCCACAACATGGAACCCGATCTCTTGAATCCGGTTCTCGACGTTCACTTGAAGGGCGCCTTCCACGTGACGAAGCCAGCATTCGTGAAGATGCGCGAACAGGGCTACGGCCGCATCGTCTCCACATCGTCGGCGGCCGGTGTATTTGGCAACTTCGGCCAGACGAACTACGGCGCCGCCAAGATGGGTCTGGTCGGATTCACGCGCGTCCTCGCCGTCGAAGGAGCGCGATTCAACATCAAGGCCAATGCCATCGCTCCTCTTGCCCTCACCCGCATGACCGAAGACATCATGGGAGCGTTGGCCGACAAGCTCGACCCCGGTCTCGTCTCGCCGCTCGTCGCCTATCTGACGCACGACGACTGCCCGGTCTCGGGGCAGACGTTCTCGGTAGGTGGCGGTCGAGTCGCCCACGTGTTCATCGGCGAGACTCAGGGTTACTTCAAGGCCGACCTCTCCCCCGAAGACGTCCAATCGAACTGGTCTCAGATCATGGATCAGAACGGTTACGCGACTCCCAACAACCTCGGCGAGGAAACGGCAATGTTCCTCCCTCACTTCAAGTGATCGAACGGTCGTGATCAGCGTCGACGAGTTCGCAAACGAGGCGAAGGCCTGGCTCGCCGACAATTCACACCTCGCCCCGCGCGACTACGGCGCCATCTGCCCACCCGACCTTGTCGATCGAGGACTCGATTGGCAGCGCCATCTCTTCGCATCGGGTTACGCCGGTATCCACTGGCCGGTCGAGGTGGGTGGCCGCGGACTCACTCCAGCCCATCAGGCGCAGTGGCTCTACGAGTGCGCATTGGCCGGAGTGCCCGGTGTTTTCAACATGGTGGGTCTGGTGCTCGCCGGTGGTGCCATCCAGAAGTTCGGTTCCGACGAACACAAGTCGATCCATCTCGAGCGGACCCTTCGGGCCGATCACGTGTGGTGTCAGTTGTTCAGCGAGCCGGGAGCGGGCAGCGATCTGGGATCACTGACTACACGAGCCGTCAAGGACGGTGACCGCTGGATCGTCAATGGCCAGAAGGTGTGGTGTTCGGGAGGTCGCTACAGCAACTGGGGCATTCTCATGGCGCGCACTGACCCCGAGGCACCGAAACACGAAGGCATCTCGTTCTTCCTCCTCGACATGAGCCTTCCGGGAATCGACGTTCGACCACTGAAGCAAATGACCGGCGAATCCGAATTCGACGAGGTCTTCTTCACGGACGTCGAGGTACCCGCCGACGCACTACTCGGACCCTTGCACGGCGGCTGGGGGGTCGGAATGGCGGTGCTCACATCCGAACGCGGGCACATCGGAACGAGTGTCATCTCATTGGAGCGGCGCCTCGAGTCGATTTCCCGTCTCGCTCAGGGTCGAGACCTCTCGTCGGTCGAACGACAAGAACTCACGACTCTCCTGTCGAAAGGAATGGCCTACAAGGCCATGGCCCAACGTCAGGGGCCGATTGCGTCGACTGCGGCCTCGCTCATGAAACTCGGAATCACCGAGATGATGTTCGACGTGGCGATGTTGCGCGCCGACATCTCGAGTATGGAAGCGACACTCGACGGCCCCGACGCATTCGGTCTTCTGGCCGCACCCGGTGGCCGTATCGCCGGTGGCACCAGTCAAGTGCAACGCAACATCATCGGCGAGCGACTACTCGGACTGCCGAGAGAACCGCGCCCAGGCTCGAACTGAGACCTCCTACACTCTGGAACATCCGGCATATCACCAGGTCATCTGCCAGAGGAGGTCCCGATGAACGAAGTTGGGCAGGAAAAACCGCGGGAGATCCCGTGGAGACTCGTCGGTGTGGCGGTTGTCGCCGTCGTCATCACGGTGTTCGTCGTGCAGAACTGGGAAAAAACGACCGTAGAATTCCTCTCCTTCGATATCAATAGCCAGCTCTCCCTCAGTTTGATCGTGGCGATCCTCTTCGGGGTGGCGCTCGATCGACTCGTGATCGGACTCAATCGCCGCCGTCGTCGCTAGGACTGACCACCGGACTCGGGGTGCTGGCTCGGCCCGAGTGAGACACCCACACGTGAAAGTTGCATCGA
>RFSV01000021.1 GCA_009923785.1 Acidimicrobiia bacterium
ACCGGCGTCGCACCGACTTCTTCACGTGCGACCGCTCGGTTGTAGAGCTTCAGCATGACGAACAGGACGAAAGCGACGAGTACGAAGGTGACCGCCACGGTGAGAAAGGCGCCGAAACGTACTTCAGCACCATTGGCGCGCAGGATGAAGACGTCGTCGAAATTCGGTTGACCGAACGGAATGGCCACCAACGGCATCACCACGTTCTCGACCAGCGCTGAGACGAGCCCACTGAACGCCGAACCCATCACGAAACCGATGGCGATCACGAGCAGATTGCCGCGATTGACGAACTGGCGGAACTCACCGAGGAAACTCTTGATCGGGTGCACGGCCATTCCCCAACCGTACAGAGGGACAGCCGTCGGACACGGTCACTCGCGGGCCGGATCGAGCTCTTCGAACGTGTTGATTCTCCGTAGCGACGGGAAGAAGAACGAATACACGGCAACGACGCCGAGCGTCGCCACCCCACCACCGACGACCGCCATCTGCGTCCCGAATGCCTGAGCCGCCACCCCCGACTCGAAGGCTCCCAGTTCATTGCTCGCTCCGATGAAGACGTTTTCGACCGCCATCACTCGACCACGCTTGTCGTCCGGAGTCACCAAGGGGACGAGGGTCCCGCGGATGTACACGCTGATCATGTCGGCTCCGGATAACACGACGAGCGCCAAGAACGCCACGAGGTAACTCGTGGTGACGCCGAGGAGCACGGTCGCCGCACCGAAGATTCCCACGACCACGAGAAGGGTTCGTCCGACACGCCGAGTGACCGGACGGGACGCGAGCAGAATCGCCATGAGGGCGGCGCCGATACCGGGGGCGGCCCGAAGCCAGCCGTAGGCAACATCACCAACACCAAGTCGATCTTCGGCGATGGCCGGCAACAGTGCCACTGCACCTCCGAAGAGCACGGCGAACAAGTCGAGAGAGATCGCGGCCAACAGGATCGGTGTACGGCGGATGAACCGAAGGCCTTCGAGAGCCGAATGCAACGACACCTTGTCGCCCGGAGCCGGAGGTTCGGGCTGGCGCAGGAACCGGATCCTCGAGAGCCGCCACAGCCCGAACAACATGAGCAACGAAGCCGACCAATAGGCGACCGAGGGATCGATCGCGTACAGCACACCGCTCATGGCCGGTCCAGCGATGGCGGCCCCGGTCCAGGTGGCCGAATAAAGGGCGATTGTCCGCGGCACAGCTCCATCCGGGGCCACCATCGGAGGCATCGATCGCGTCGACGGCGCGGCGAAGGCTCGCGATGCGCCGAACAAAACGGCAATCACGAACAGTGGCCACACCGCCGTCGGCTCGGACATCGCATATATGGCGAGAGCGACCGAGCAAGCGAACTCACCTGCCACAGCGAGGGATGCGACGATTCGCCGATTGAAGCGATCGGCCACCGATCCAGTCACGAGCACCAGCAAGGCGGCCGGAAGAAATTCGGCCAATCCGAGCAGACCGATGTCGAGTTCTCGGCCGGTGATGTCGTAGATCTGTTTCCCGAGTGCGGTCGCCTGCAGGAGAACTCCGGCGTTGACGGCGGCGCTGTAACCGAGCAGGTTACGGACGGGCGCGAACTTGACGAGAGCTCGAGTACTGGTTGCGGCGTCGGAAGGGGCTTCCGGCAGGGGGCGGGGGGTCGACACTTCCCGCCACAGTATCCAGACGTGCTAACTAGGAGATCATGAGTTCACTCTCCGACGACACCCGCTGGATGGACGCCACGGCGCAAGCCGAGCTCGTCGCGAAAGGCGAGGTGTCACCACGTGAACTCGTCGATGCGGCCATCGAGAGAATCGATCGCTACGACTCGAAGCTGAACGCCATCACCTACCGATGGTTCGATGAGGCTCGCCAGCTGGCCGACGACCCCGGCTTGCCGGCCGGCCCCTTCCGCGGGGTGCCGTTCCTTCTCAAGGATCTCTACGCCAACGAAGCCGGCCGCCCTCTGAGCAACGGCAACAAGGCGCTGAAGGCCGCCAACTACATCTCACCCTTCGACACCGATCTGGTGGCGCGCTACAAAAAGGCCGGACTCGTCACACTCGGTCGCTCCAACAGCCCCGAACTCGGCAGCGTGCCCGTGACAGAGCCCGAGGCCTGGGGACCCACTCGTAATCCGTGGGACACCTCGCGCACTCCGGGAGGTTCGAGCGGTGGCGCAGCCGCTGCGGTCGCAGCCGGCATGGTTCCGTTCGCGCACGCAAGCGACGGTGGTGGATCAATTCGTATTCCGGCCTCGTGTTGCGGACTGGTGGGGCTCAAGCCGTCCCAAGGCCGGATCACCATGGGTCCGGCACGCGACGAGAGCAACCTCGGTGTCGAACACTGCGTCAGCCGCACCGTTCGAGACACCGCGCGACTTCTCGACGCCACCTGCGGTCCGGGCGTTGGTGACGCGGTGATCGCTCCGGCTCCGGTTCGTCCCTACGTCGACGAAGTCGGGGCCGACCCCGGGCGACTGCGCATCGGCCTGCTCGACCACAGCCCCCGTGGATTCGCCGTGCACCAAGAGTGCGTCACCGGTGTTCACAACGTCGGCAAGCTGCTCGAATCACTCGGCCACCATGTCGAACCGGCCTGGCCATCGATCTTGTCCGACAACGAAACCGGACGCTCGTTTGGTGCTCTCTGGAGCACGAACATGGGAGTGGCCCTGAAGCG
The DNA here is from genome assembly GCA_009923785.1 of Acidimicrobiia bacterium. Classification (GTDB taxonomy): domain Bacteria; phylum Actinomycetota; class Acidimicrobiia; order Acidimicrobiales; family Ilumatobacteraceae; genus Casp-actino8. The sequence goes on from RFSV01000021.1 coordinate 2,674, forward strand.
TTTCGGCGACCTGATCGGCCGTGAATTCACCGAGGACGACTGCGAACTCATGAACTGGGCGCAGAAGTCGTTCGCAGCCAGCGTCTCGAGTGTCGACTTCGCTCTCGCCCAGTCGGCGGCGGTCTCGTTCCGACGGGCGATCCAGAGTTGGTGGAACGAAGGATGGGACTTGCTGCTGTCCCCCACTCTGGCCGAACCCCCGCTGGCGATCGGTGACATTCACAACGATCCGTCTCGACCCATGGCCCCACTCGTCCGCGCCGGCGAATGGGTCACCTTCACCAGCCAGTTCAACATGAGTGGACAACCGGCCATCAGCCTGCCGTTGCACCGCACCGCTCACGGCCTACCCGTCGGCATCCAGTTCGTGGCCGCCTACGGACGCGAAGACGTCCTCATCCGCTTGGCATCACAGCTAGAAGCCGCCCAGCCGTGGGCGCACCTCACGCCGAATCTCGACTGATCGTCAGGCCGTCACCGGTCGAGTGCTTACGACGGCATCCACTTCGAGGGGACCGTAGATGTGCGGGAACTCGTCGGGAGCGCCGTCGAGTCGCTCGACGACAACTTTCGATGAAAGTCTCGACTCGTCGATTTCGAGAAGAACGAGTTCCTCGTCGCGAAGATCGGCGTAGAAACGTTCACGAACTCCGCGCCATTGATGCTCGAAACTGCAGTGCACATAGCCGACGTGTTCGAGCGTGAGACCACGCGTCGACCACGGGTAGGAACCCGAAGCAATGGCGTCGTCCCATTCGGAACGGACGGCGAGATGAAGGATCATCGAGCGGTCCAACCACCGTCGACCACAACTGACGAGCCGACCATGAACGAGGCCGCGTCGGACGCGAGCAGCAACAAGGCCCCGTCGAGTTCACCCAACTCGCCGAGACGAGGGATGGGCGACATCGTGCGGACGAAGTTCATGCTCGCCTCGTCGTCCATGGCGGCCGTCATCTCGGACGGGAACCAGCCCGGGCACAAGGAATTGACCCGAACGCCCTTGCGGGCCCACTGCAGCCCGAGTTCGCGAGAGAGGTTGATGACGGCGCCCTTCGATGCGCAGTAATGAGCTTGCTTGACCGGTGACGCGCCGACCATTCCGAACATCGAGGCGATGTTGACGATGTTGCCGCTTCCGGCATCAATCATGTGCGGGGCACATAATTTCGACAGATGCCAGATGGCGGTCACGTTGACCTCCATCGCCTCGCGGAACCAATCGAGTTCCTCGGTCTCGACCGGCACCTTGTAACCGATTCCGGCGTTGTTCACGAGGACGCGTGGCACCCCGACCTCGGCGACGGTGCGAGCTACGAGGCGTTCACGATCCTCGGCCCGAGCGAGATCGGCCTCTATGGCCACTGCACCCGGCAGTTCGGCCACGAGTGCCTCGAGGCGGTCGATGCGACGTGCCGCCATCACCACGGTGGCACCAGCCCCGTGCAGAACCCGAGCGAAGTGGGCACCGAGACCGGCCGAAGCTCCGGTGACGATGGCGACCCGCCCGTCGAGACGGAAGATGTCGAGTGGTTGGCGCGACGAATTCGTGACGGAGTGTTCGGACATGACAGAAACATTACGAGCGACTGCCCCCAATGTTCCGATTCGATGACATCTACATCAGTTCGATGAAACAGGTTCGTTTTTTCGCGAGATGGAGCCATGATCGGGTTCTGGAAGGACATGACCATGTTGACGATTCATCCCATCGACCGGAACCGAGAAATCAAGCCGATCCGCTTCCCTGCCGTCCATCGTGTCCCGACGCACGTTCTCGCCCTCATGGTGAGCGTCGTCTCCGCCGTCGTGGCCGGCGTCTTGCACACCACCACAGCCGTGGCCGACGGATCCATCGTCCTTGGCACGGTGTCGATCGCTTTCGCTCTCAGCTGGATCAACTCGGCCCTTCCGGCTCGACGCTGATCACCTGAATTGCCCTGTCTCTGAACTGCTGTCGTCCGGCTGACGACTCAGATCCGACGTATGACACGCTGGTGCCATGTCGTCACCCCTCGTCGTTCTCGTTCATGGTGCCTGGCACGGCGCCTGGTGCTGGGCCCCGCTTCAAACCGAGCTCGATCGGCGTGGCATCGCCAGTTTGGCCGTCGATTTACCCGGCCACGGGTCGACCGGAGCCCCGTTCACCGATCTGCACGGTGACGCCGCGGCGGTGATCGAGGTTCTCGAGTCCCAGGCGGCCCTCGGACGCACCGCACCCGTGCTCGTCGGGCACAGTTACGGCGGAGCCGTGATCACCGAGGTGGCGAGTCGGCATCCTGATGTCTCGCACCTCGTGTTCCTGGCCGCCTTCGCCTTGCAAAAAGACGAGAGCGTGATGAGTGCCCTCACCTCGATGCCACCTCGCGAGGTCGGACTCAGCGCAGCAATGCGTCCCGGCCCCGACGGAACCACGGTTCTCGACCCCGTGGCTGCGGTGCCCGCCCTGTACGGATCGTGCGACGCAGCTGTGGTCGAGGCCGCCGTGAAACGACTATCCCCTCAGCCGATGGCCACCATGGTGCAAGCAGTCACCGGTTCACCACTCGACACCATTGCATCCACGTACGTCGTGTGCACCGAGGACGACGCCGTACATCCCGACCATCAAGCGATCATGGCCGAACGTTGCACCCACACCGTCACGATGCATACCGATCACTCGCCATTCGCATCGATGACCGTCGAGACCGCCGAGGTTCTGGAAAGGATCGCCCGCTCGTGAAGATACGTATCGGTATCGGATTCGGAGTTCGCACCAACCTGAACGATGGTGGATTCCTCGACGTCGTCGATGCCCTCGAAGAATTGAAATACGACAGCCTCTGGCTGAGTGAACGTATCGGAGGCGCCGCACCCGATCCCATCGTCGCCATGTCGTTCGCCGCCGCCCGCACCAAAAAACTGAAGTTCGGCACGAGCGTGATGGTGCTCCCTGGTCGCAATCCGATCGTGCTCGCGAAGGAACTGGCCACTCTCGACCGAATGTCGAACGGCCGGGTGCTCCCCGCATTCGGTCTCGGTGCCGTCGACCCACACGAGCAACAAGCCTTCGGGGTCGCCCGTGACGAACGGGCCAAACGATTCGACGAGGCTCTACGAGTGATGCGCGCTTGCTGGACCGAAGGGTCGGTCACCCATCACGGCACCTACTTCCACTACGACGACGTTCAGGTTCTACCGAAGCCCATTCAGCAACCGATCGACGTATGGCTCGGTGGAATCGCACCGAGCGAACTTCGTCGGGTCGGGCGTCTGGCCGATGGTTGGCTCCCGAGTTTCGTCACTCCTGACGACGTGGCCGCAGGCAAGAAGGAGGTCGAGCGGGTCGCCGCCGAGTGTGAACGAGAGATCGATCCCGAACACTTCGGAGCCCTCATTCCGTACGCCCACGGACCTTTGCCCGACGCGCTCGTCGCCGGCTTGAAGGCCCGGCGACCCGACCTCGACGACGTTGGCCAACTCGTTCCGCAGGGTTGGGATGCCTTGGTGCAGATGGTCGAGCAGTTCATCGCCGTCGGCTTCTCGAAGTTCGTCGTACTGCCGATCGTCGAACCGAAGACCTCGCCCGAGTGGATCGACCATCTCGCCGAGGCAGCCGGTCATCTCATGCCGATGCAGACCTGACGATCGGTCAGGGCCTGGCCAGGCCATCGAGCCAGGCGTGGACGTTGCGGCCGATGGCCTCGATGTCGTATCCACCCTCTTGAAGAACGATCGTCGGAAGACCGAGCTCGCGCACGATCGCCCCGCAACGCCGATAGCCGTCGGTCGTCAACGCCAAGTCGCTGATCGGATCGTTCCAATAGGTGTCGACACCGAGTGACACCACCAATGTCGACGACCCGAACGAAGAAATCGATGCACAGGCATCGGCAAGCCGTCGTTCGTACACCTCGTCTGGCGTCTCGGCCGGCAACGGGACGTTGAGGGTCGTTCCACGGCCACGGCCCGAACCGATCTCGTCGGCATGTCCGGTGTACCACGGGTAGGCGCGCACCGGATCGCCATGCAGCGACACGAACTGCACGTCGTCGCGGTCGTAGAAGATCTGTTGAGTGCCGTTGCCGTGGTGATAGTCGACGTCGAGCACCGTCACCTTCGTCCCGGTCGTCGCTGCCACTCGATGGGCGACGATCGCCGCGTTGTTGAAGAAGCAGAACCCGCCGTACACGTCGGACGCCGCATGGTGTCCAGGAGGCCGACACAAACCGTAGGCATGAGGAGCTCCTCCCAGCACGATGTCGGCCGCCGTGAGGGCCACATCGACCGACGCGCGGGCGGCGACGTACGTCCCCTCCACCAACGGAGTGGCTGTCTCGTAGCACCAGTACCCGAAACCGGTGACGGCCGACTCGGGCAGCCGTGCCGGTCCCATGCCATCGCGCAATCCGGTGTGCATCACGACTTCGGGAAAGTATTCGTCGCGCCCGGATGACGCGTTGAGTTCGGTCCAGGCGGTCTCGAGAAAGCTCTCCAAACCCGGATGGTGAACTGCTCGAATCGGCTCCCGCCCGAATTCGCGTCGATCGACGAACCGAAAACGCGAGTCTGCGATCAGTTCGTCGCGAATGGTCTCGGCGCGACTCGGCCGTTCGTACGTGGGAATGGCCTGACCCATGTTGATCTCGTGCTGCGGAGCGTGTCCCCGATGCAGATCGGTCCAGACGACGTCCATCGACGAACTCTCAGCGCGCCGGGTCGTGGTAGGGCGTGTCGAGGAACGGCGGACGATCTCCGCCGCCATGAACTTCGATGCTCGCGCCGCTCACGTACGACGCGAGCGGCGAGCACAGGTACACGCAGACGTCACCGATCTCGGCCGGCCAAGCCAGGCGTCCGATGGGCACTTGCGAACCGACGCGCTGCACACCTTCTTCGTCGCCGTAATGCAGATGGGCCTGTTCGGTGCGGACCATGCCCACGGTCACGAGGTTGGCGCGCACCTTGGGTAGCCATTCTTGGCCGATGGTGCGCGTGTAATTGGCAAGACCCGCCTTGGCGGCGCCATACGCCGCAACCGTGGGTGCCGGACGTTCGGCTGACACGCTGCCGATGTTGACGATCGCTCCGCCGTCGGACTGATTCTGCATGTGCCGGTTCGCAGCCTGACTGCACCAGATGGCCGCCATGAGATTGACGGCCACGATCTTTTGCTGGAAGGAAGCCGACGCCGTCGCCGAATCGGTGGGCGGTGCACCTCCGGCGTTGTTCACCAAGAAGTCGAGTCGCCCGAAACGCGACACGATCTCATCGACCATCGTCGAGGCCTGATCAGGTTCGCGTAGATCGACCGGTAGGGCCGTCCAGTCGGCCGGCACGTCGTCGGGGATCCGTCGCGAGCACACCACGACCGTGGCGCCGGCATCGGCGAATCGCTGGGCGATACCCCGCCCCACACCTTTGGTGCCCCCGGTGACGAGGGCGACTCGTCCCGAGTAGTCGATTGTCACGGCCACGGTGCGACATTACCGGCCGGTTCCGGCCCCGAACAGTTCGCATCTGACGAGTCGTCAGATGGGAAGTACGCTCGACATGTGCCGATTTCATCTTCTCTCGATTCCCGCGGGATCGCCGAGGTGGTCATGGACTGCCCGCCGGTCAACGCTCTCACCGTGGCCCAGTGGTTCGAACTGGCCGACACCATCACCGCGTTCGGACGCGACCCGAAGTGCCGAGTGGTCGTGCTGCGGGCCGAGGGCAAAGGATTCAACGCTGGTGTCGACATCAAAGAGATGCAGAACACCGACGGGTTCGATGCCCTCATCGGCGCTAACAAGGGTTGCTTCGCCGCCTTCGCCGCCGTGTACGACTGCCCGGTACCGGTGATCGCGGCCGTGGCCGGATTCTGTGTGGGTGGCGGAATCGGGCTCGTCGGTAACAGTGACGTGATCGTCGCCAGTGACGACGCATTCTTCGGACTGCCCGAAGTCGATCGCGGCGCCCTCGGTGCGGCGACACATCTCGCCCGTCTCGTCCCTCAGCACAAGATGCGGGCGATGGTGTACACCTCGGCCACGGCGACAGCTGCCGAATTGCACGCTTTCGGAAGTGTGCTCGACGTCGTTCCCCGCGCCGAGTTGCGCGACGCGGCGATGAAGGTGGCCGAGAACATCGCCGCCAAGCACCCCACGGTGATCCGCGCCGCCAAGGAGAGTCTGAACGGCATCGATCTCTGGGATGTGAAACGCAGTTATCGGTTCGAGCAGGGCTTCACGTTCGAACTCAATCTGACTGGTGTATCCGACGAACTTCGCGACGACTTCGCCGGCACCGAGAAGGCCAAGAAGGACAGCTGATGACGAGCACCCCCCGCAGCAAGATCCTCACCGAAGACCAGGCCGTCGCAACCATCGAGAGCGGTATGACCGTCGGCATCGGTGGTTGGGGAAGCCGACGCAAGCCCATGAGCCTCGTGCGCGCGCTACTCCGCACCGACGTTCGCGACTTGACCGTCGTCTCGTACGGAGGTCCAGATGTGGGTCTTTTGTGCGCGGCTGGCAAAGTGAAGCGCCTCGTGTACGGATTCGTGTCGCTCGACTCCATCGCCCTCGAACCGCACTTCCGCGCGGCTCGCCAGAACGGGTCGATTCCCGAACCGGTCGAGTACGACGAGGGCATGCTCCAGTGGGCGCTCTACGCCGGCTCGCTCCGCCTTCCTTTCCTTCCCACACGGGCCGGACTCGGTAGCGGAGTCATGGACGTCAATCCGTCGTTGAAGACCGTGCGTTCCCCGTACGCCGACAGCGAGGATCTGCTCGCCGTTCCCGCCATCCGACTCGACGCCGCCCTTGTGCACCTCAATCGCTCCGATGCGCGGGGCAACGCACAGTTCCTCGGACCCGACCTCTACTTCGACGACCTGTTCCTCGCCGCCTGCGAGCCGGGCCGTCGTTTCGTGAGTGCCGAAAAGATCGTTCCCACCGAAGATCTGCTGAAAGAAGGCACGTTCCACACCTTGAAGATCAACCGATCGATGGTCGACGGCGTGATCGAGGCTCCGAACGGTGCTCACTTCACCACCTGCGAGCCCGACTACGGACGTGACGAAGCCTTCCAGAAGGCCTACGTCGAAGCGGCTCGCGATGCTGACTCGTGGCAAGCCTTCGCTCGACGTTTCCTCTCCGGCTCCGAACACGACTATCAGTCGGCGGTCACTACCTGGAGAGCGGAGGCCTCGGCCGCGAAGGAGGCTCGTTCATGAGCGGAAACGTCACGACCCCAGCTCTTGCCGACGTGGTCGCCGTCGCATGCGCCGAAGCATGGCGCGGTGACGGGGAGATCTTCGCCTCCGGAATGGGCACGATCCCGATGCTCGGCGCCCGACTGGCACGAGCCACCTTCGAACCCGATCTCATGGTCTCTGACGGTGAAGCCTTCTTCGTGTCCGGCGATCTACCGATCGGTTCCACCGACAAGACCGTCGAAGGATGGATTCCGTTCCGCCAGGTGTTCGACACGCTGTGGGGCGGTCGACGTCACGTGATGATGGGGGCCAGTCAGATCGACCGATTCGGCAACACCAACATCGCCAACATCGGCCCGTGGGACAAGCCCAAGGCTCAGTTGCTCGGCGTGCGCGGTGGACCCGGCAACACCGTCAACAACGCCACCAGCTTTTTCATCCCCAAGCACGTGTCCACGGTGTTCGTCACCTCTGTCGACATGGTGAGCGGTGTGGGTTACGACCGGGCCGGGCAGCTGGGTGGCTTCATCGCTGCTCGACACGACCTGCGACGCGTCGTCACCAATCTCGCCGTGCTCGACTTCGGTGGCCCCGATCACTGCATGCGACTGGTGTCGGTTCATCCGGGTGTCTCGGTCGACGACGTGGTGGCCAACACCGGCTTTCAACTCCACGTGCCATCGAACGTTCCCGAAAGTCGCGGGCCAACCGACGACGAAATGGCCGCAATCGATCGCATCGACCCGCGTGGCTTCCGCCATCGAGAACTACCGTCGTGATCATGCACCCGCGCCTTCGAACTCCGCTGTGCGATCTCGTCGGTATCGACTACCCGATCGTCCAGACCGGCATGGGGTGGGTCGCCGGTCCGAAACTGGTGAGTGCCACCGCCAACGCCGGCGCACTCGGCATTCTCGCCAGCGCCACCATGGACTTCGAGCAGGTGAGGTCGTCGATCGCCGAGGTGAAATCGCGAACCACTCGTCCATTCGGCGTGAATCTTCGCGCCGATTCGGCTGACGTCAACGACCGCATCTCGCTGATGATCGACGAAGGTGTAAAAGTTGCGTCGTTCGCCCAGGCCCCGAAGCCCGAACTCATCGCCCGACTGAAAGAAGCCGGACTCGTCGTCATCCCGTCGATCGGCGCCAAGCGTCATGCCGAGAAAGTGCTGGAGTGGGGCGTCGACGCAGTTCTCGTGCAGGGTGGTGAAGGCGGCGGCCACACGGGTGCAGTGCCCACCACGATTCTGTTGCCGCAAGTCGTCGATGCCGTCCAAGGGCGTATCCCAGTGATCGCCGCCGGTGGTTTCTTCGACGGACGCGGGCTGGTGGCAGCACTCGCCTACGGGGCTTCGGGAGTCGCCATGGGTACACGATTTCTTCTGACGAGTGATTCGTCGGTGCCGCAGTCGGTGAAGGACTACTACCTCGGCAAGGGAGTTCTCGACACCGTCGTCAGCACACAGGTCGACGGTGTGCCGCATCGTGTGTTGCGCACCGAGTTGGTCGACCAACTCGAAGGAAGCGGGGCGAAGCTGCTCGCGCTACCTCGTGCTGCCGTCAACGCTTTGCGCTTCAAGAAGATGACCGGCACACCTCTCGCCGCCATGCTTCGCGAAGGTCTCGCCATGCGCAAGTCGATGGACCTCACCTGGACGCAGATGATCATGGCTGCCAACACACCCATGCTGTTGAAGGCCTCCCTCGTCGACGGACGTACTGAGAGCGGTGTGATGGCGAGTGGACAAGTGGTAGGAGTCATCGAGGATCTCCCCACCTGTGCTGAACTCGTCCAACGCATCGTCGCCGAAGCCGGAGAAGTTCTCGATTCTCTCGCCGGATCGCCGGTTCGCTAGGAGCAACTCATGGCCGCCACCACCTTGAACGGTCCCGACGATGTGCGTGCGAACGTTGGTAAGCACCTCGGCTACAGCGAGTGGATCACGGTCGACCAGGATCGAGTGAACCTCTTCGCTGATGCGACCGGAGATCATCAGTGGATCCACGTCGATGTCGAACGCGCTACGTCAGGTCCCTTTGGTGCCCCCATCGCTCACGGCTACCTCACCTTGTCGCTTTCGAACTACTTCTTGCCACAGATCGTCGAGGTTCAGGGCTTCTCGGCCGGCGTGAACTACGGCGTCGACAAGGTTCGTTTTCCGTCTCCGGTCAAGGTCGGTTCACGAGTTCGCGCCGGGGCCGAACTCGCCGCCGTGACGGAGGTGACCGGTGGCCTCCAGACGACCATCGTCATCACCGTCGAGGTCGAAGGTTCGCCCAAGCCGGCCTGCGTCATCGACTCACTGAGCCGCTGGCTCGTGTAGGAGGGGGAACATGAGCGTTCGTTCGTTGTTCGACATGACCGGCCGAGTGGCTTTGCTCTCGGGCGCAGGCCGCGGCATCGGTGCCGCCAGCGCCCTCGCCCTTGCCGAAGCCGGCGCCGACATCGCGGTCCTGGCCCGCAGCAGCGATCAAATCGAGACTGTCGCCGACCAGGCGCGCGCGATGGGGCGCCGCGCCATCGCAATCCCCACCGATGCCAACGACGCGGATGCAGTGGAGGCGGCCGTTTCTCGAACGCTGAACGAACTCGGTCGCCTCGACGTGGTGGTCGGAGTGGTCGGTGGATCCATGCCACAGCCATTCATGAACACGTCCGACAGGGATCTGCGGAACGCTTTCGAGAACAACGTCGTGAACGGACTTCGCCTCGTTCGAACCTGTGTTCCGCATCTCGTGTCGGCAAGTGAGGGGCGAACCGGAGGTTCGTCGGTCGTGATGGTGTCGTCGGCCATCGGCCACGTCGTCGGACGTGGGTACGTGGCCTACGGCAGCGCGAAGGCCGCTCTCGACCATGCCGTTCACCTGATGGCGGCCGATCTCAATCCGAAGATCCGGGTCAATGCCGTGGCACCTGGTGCAATTCTCACCGAAGCCCTCGAGGTGGTGGCTGCCGATCCAGTTCTCAAAAAGACCATCGAAGACGCCACTCCCCTGCGGCGACTCGGTCGACCCGACGACATCGCAGCGGCGGTCTTGTACCTCGCATCCGACGCCTCGAGCTACGTGACCGGACAGGTGCTGCCAGTCGACGGCGGTGTGCTCACCACCAACTTCAACTTCCCGATCCCCGACCTGTGACCACCACCGATTCGGTACCAGTCGACGGGATTCCTCCGAAACGACGCGGATCTCTCGCCGCTCTTCGGCATCGCGAATTCCGCTACTTCTTCACCGCGGCCGCAGTCAGCAATGCCGGCGGCTGGATGCAGCTCGTCGCCGTCCCGGCACTGCTGTTCGACCTGACCGATTCGTCGACATGGCTCGGCGTGTCGTCAGTGGCCACCCTCATACCAGCAGTGTTCCTCACCCCGCACGCCGGGGTTCTGGCCGATCGGTTCAGTCGACGCACGATCCTGTTCATCACACAGTTGGTGCACATGATCACCGCCTTCACATTGTGGGCCACCTACGCGAGCGGCCACATCACCCCAACGCTCATCATCCTGCTCGGCCTGGTGGCCGGAGTGGCCACTGGCTTCCAGACCGCAGCCTGGCAGAGCTTCGTTCCGCTCCTCGTGCCGGCCGACGAAATGCTCGACGCCGTCCGACTCAACTCGGTGCAATTCACTTTGGCGCGAGCGATCGGACCGGGTGTGGCCGGAGTCGTGATCGCCACTCTCGGCACCGGAGCCGCCATCTTCATCAACGCCTCCACCTACTTGTTGGTGATCGCCGCCCTCGTCGTGGCCAAACCCATTCAGTCGATCGCACCGCGTGGCGATCGACGCGTCGGTGAGATCCTGCGCGAAGGAAGTCGCTACGTCTGGAGCAAGAAGCCCCTTCGGATCGCCGTGATCCTCGCCTTCGTCGGATCGCTCTGCGGGCAGTCGCTCCAATACGTCACGCCGGCCATCGCCAATCGCATCTTCGATCGGCCGTCCACCGACAACGCTGGCCTGCTCGTGGCCCTCGGCGTCGGAGCGGTCACCTCCTCGATCTTCTCGGTCGCGCTCGGCGAACGGGTGAAGCGTTCCACCATCGTGATCGGATCGTTGATGTTGTTCACTGCGAATGCCGTTCTCGTCGCTGTGTCGTCGTGGTACTGGCTCGGCATCGTCGCTTACTTCATCGGCGGACTCGCCCATCTTCAACTGGCAGTCGCTCTCAACACGCTCGTCCAGGGAGCCGTCCCGGACCATATGCGTGGTCGGTCCATGAGTTTCTACCTTCTCGGCATCCTCGGTGGTATCCCGATCGGAGCCTTCGTCATCGGCCGCCTGGGTGACGTGGTGTCGATGCGATTCGCCGTCACCGTCGACGCGGTGGCACTCGGCGCCTTGATCGTCTACATGGTGGCCCGGGGTTGGATGCGCGAGTTGAACACGACCAGAATCGATACGTGACCTCCCCCGAAGGCCTCGACCAGCAGTACGACGCGGCTCGGATCCGACTCGGTACTGCCATCCGTCGCCTCGGCCATGCCGCCATCGGACACGAGTCGTCGATCGACGAGATGGATGCGGCGGCCACTGAACTCGAACGCATCGCCGAACGGCTCGAATCCGATCCCCGACGGGTGCGAGATCTCTCGCATTTCGGCAAGTCTCTGCAGAGAGTCGCCGAGGACGGCGAGAAGTTGGCCAGCCACCTCGGTCGTCCCGGTTCAGGAGCAGGCAGCCCGCACGGCCTCGACATGACAGTGCACCGCGACGGTGACCGGATACGGGCTCGATTCGTGTTCCGATCGGCCGACGAAGGACCTCCGCAACGGGCTCACGGTGGCATGGTGGCGCTGGCTTTCGACGATGCCCTCGGCTTCGTTCTCAACATGCACCAGATCATCGCCTACACGGGTCGACTCTCGATCAGTTACAAAGCTGGATCACCGCTCGAGACCCCACTCGTGATCACCGCGTGGCTCGACCGTCGCGAGGGCCGCAAACTCTTCATCGAATCCGAACTCCGTGAAGATCGCCCCGATGCCGAGCTGATCGCCACCAGTTCGGCCATCTTCGTCGAGATGACGAATCTTCCCGGCCTGTCTGCCACAATTCCCTGAGGGCGAGGGGTCGCCCGTCGAGAGGGGGCACCATGACGGCACTGAACGACGACATTCGTTCGACGACCGAGCGCTTTCCACGAGAACTCGTGCGTCGTCTCGCTCGCAACTACCGAGACAAGACTCTCGAGCACGCCGAACACACCATGACCGAACCGGCCACTGTGTTCACCGACCCCACTCGCTTCGAGAAAGAACTCGAGGTTCTGTTCCGACGTGGCTCACACGTCGTGGGTTGGACGGGAGAACTTCCACGACCCGGAACCTTCGTCACGAAGAGCGTGGCCGGCCATCCCGTCCTCGTGACCCGAGCCGACGACGGCGTGTTGCGCGCCTTCAAGAACGCCTGCACACATCGTGGCGCCCAAGTCGCCGACGGATGTGGCGAGGCCCGCCGCCTCACGTGCCCGTATCACGCGTGGTCGTTCGCCCTCGACGGTTCACTCGCCGGCCAACCCGACTCCTACGCTTTCGACGAGATCGACCGCATGACCCTCGGTCTCGAACCACTTCCGATCGCTGACGTAGCCGGGCTGATCGCAGTGGGCCTGAACGACAGCGCCGATCCGGCGGCGGCCTTCGCCGACATCGAACCCGAGCTGCGTTGGTGCGGGTACGAGAACCATGAAGTGGTGTGTCATCACACCTGGAATCTGCGCGCCAACTGGAAAATCGCCTTCGACGTGAACCTCGAGACGTACCACGTCGACTATCTGCATCGCGAAACTCTCTCCGATCTCGTACTGCACCACCCGATCTTCGATTCGTTCGGACGGCACGGCCGCTGGGGCTTTCCCACCACGGGTATCGAAAAGATCGCCGACGTGCCCGAGGACCAGTGGCCCGGGGTCGCTCCGGTGAGCATCGTGCACACCCTTTTCCCTTCGGTCGTGATACTCGAGACTCCGGTCAGCAGCCAGATGTTCCGCATCTACCCGGGTCGTACTGTCGGCGAGTGCACGGTCGAACTCACCGAGGCGTCACTGAAGCCGACTGAGAGCGACGAGGAACGCGCCGCCCGCAAGGCAGGGGCCGACTTCGCAGCTTTGGTGGTGGGCAAGGAAGACTTCCCGGCCGCTGAACAGTGTCAGCGGGGCGCAGAGATGGGTGTGAAGAGTTTCCGATTCGGAACCAACGAACCCATGCTGCAGCACTGGCATCGCACCTGGCAATCGGTTCTCGACGCCGCCTGACGCACGACGACCTTTCACCACCATCTGGAGATTCGACATGTCAACCGTCTCGATCATGCAAGCCCTCGCCGACAAAGCGGCCGAGAATCCGACTCGCCCGGCCATCACGTGCGGCGATCACACCGTCACCCGTGGCGAGCTCGAGTCGCGTACCAATCGACTGGCTCGCGCCTTCGCCGATCTGGGCGTGACCCACGGGAGTTTCGTGACGGTCGCCCTCCCCAACTCGGTCGCCTTCTACGAGGCCTGCATCGCGGCATGGAAGCTCGGTGCCATCCCACAGCCGGTCAGCTATCGCCTCCCCGATCGCGAACGTCAGGCCATCGTCGACCTGGCCGAGTCGTCACTTGTGGTCGGCGTGGACGCCGCTGCGCATCCGGGCCGTCGAACGGTTCCGATCGGTTACGAACCTGATGCATCGATCGACGATTCTCCGCTGCCCGACACCACGGCGCCCGCCATGAAGGCCCCGACATCGGGTGGATCGACCGGACGTCCGAAGCTGATCGTGGCCGGCGATCCCGGAGTGGTCAACGTCGGAATGCCCGGGATGGGTCAGCGTGTCGATGGTGTGGTGTGCATCCCCGGGCCGCTGTACCACAACGCCCCGTTTTCGTTCGGTGCCGGATCCCTCTTCCACGGCAACCATCTGGTGATCCTGCCGAGCTTCGACGCCGAAGCCACTCTCGCGGCGATCGAACGCCATCAGGCCGACTGGATCCTGTTCGTCCCAACGATGATGTCGCGAATCTCGCGTCTTTCCGACGACGTGAAGAATCGATACGACCTCACGTCGCTCACCGTCGTCTGGCACATGGCCGCGCCCTGCCCGCCGTGGTTGAAGGAAGAATGGTGCAACTGGTTGGGCGGCGAGAAGATCTTCGAGTTGTACGCCGGTACCGAAGCCCAAGCCGTCACGATCATTCGTGGCGACGAATGGCTCGCTCACCGCGGTTCGGTCGGCCGAGTCGTCACCGGAGAAATGAAAGTTCTCGACCCCGAATCGTACGAGGAACTACCCCGCGGAACAGTGGGTGAGATCTTCATGCGTAACGATCGGGTCACCTACCGCTACCTCGGTGCCGAGGCCCGCAAGACCCCTGACGGTTGGGAGAGCCTCGGCGACATGGGCTGGATCGACGACGAGGGATACGTGTATCTGACCGACCGTCGTGGTGACATGATCCTGTCGGGCGGCGCCAACATCTATCCGGCCGAGATCGAGAACGCCATGTCGGAGCATCCTCTCGTGGTGTCATCGGCCGTTATCGGACTGCCCGACGAAGACCTTGGCAATCGTGTACATGCGATGGTCCAGGTGTCGGCGCCTATCTCCGACGACGAAATGCGTACTTTCCTCGCCGATCGTCTCGTGCGCTACAAGATTCCTCGCACCTTCGAGTTCGTCGACCACGCCGTTCGCGACGACGCCGGCAAAGTACGACGCTCGGCGCTGCGCGACGAACGATCCTGAGGGAGGGTCCTACGCCCGGTCGAAGACGATCGGAAGCGATTGGATCCCGCGCACGAACGACGCGTGACTGTATTCCGGAACGAAGTCGGGCCGGGCGAATCGGATGTTCTTCAGCCGGGTGAACATCTCGCGAAAGATCGAACGCAACTCGAGACGAGCCAAGTTGGCTCCGAGACACAAATGCGGCCCCCAGCCGAAGGCGATGTGGGTGTTCGGTGAACGTTGCGCATCGAACACATCGGGGTTCTCGAAGGAGTCCTCGTCACGGTTCGCCGACAGATAGTGCATGAGTACCTGCGACCCGGCCGGGATGGTGGTGCCGCGAACCTCGATGTCCTGGGTGGTGGTGCGGTTCATGTGATTGATGGGCGACACCCAGCGGAGCATTTCCTCCATGGCCGACTCGAGATTCTCGGGTGACCGAGCGGCCCAGTCGAGTTGTTCGGGTCGGCGAACGAGAGCCTCGAGACCTCCGGCGATCACGTTGCGCGTGGTCTCGTTACCACCCACCAAGAGCAAGAGGGAATTCCCGATCACATGCGAGTCGTCGAGGGATTCACCCTCGGCCCCACCGTTCATCAACTTGCTCACCAAGTCGTCACCAGGATTCGAGCGACGCTGTTCCATGACTTCGGAGATGTAGGCGTAGTACTCGAGCGCGGCGTTCATCACGTCTTCGGTCACGTACTCGACCTTGTCGGATCCGGCGATCATTCGATCGCTCCAAGTCTGCAGTTTCTCGTAGTCGCTCTCGGGAGCACCGAGCATCTCACCGATGAGAGTCATGGGGAGCGGGCGGGCGATGTCGGCCACCACGTCGCATTCACCGCGATCGATCACTGAATCGACCAGCCTGCGACTCACCTCGGTCACGTGATCTTCGTACGCCTTCATCTGTCGGGGACCGAATCCACGGGCCACGACTCGACGCTGATCGGCGTGACTCGGGTCGTCGGCATCGATCATGGAATCTTGCGGCACACCATTTGGACGCGATCCGTGAGTGGCATTGCTGAAGAGTTGGGGCTGACGCTCGGCCCAGCGAACATCGTCCAACTTGGTGAGGGCCCACATGCCGTTCACGTCGCAGTAGACCGGTTCATTGGCCCTGATCCACGACAGCTCAGCGAACGGACCTCGCTGATACCAATCTCGATCCAAGATGTCGATGCGCATGGTCCCCTCCTGACCCCTGACAGTAGTGAGCCGGATTCCCGGTGGGTAATCGCCCCTGATCGAGCGCACGACACCTCTGGTGGGTCAGACTGACGCCATGCCCCTTTCTGCCCGCCGACCCCGTACCTCTCGTCACCTGGCCGTGGTCGGGCTCGCCTCACTCGTGATCGCCTCGTGCGCGAACCGCGACGAGGCGTCTCCGGAACCCGCTGATGTGCCCGCCACCTCGGTCGCGCCCACTGCGACGACTCCGGGCTCGGCGACTGCTCCCGACGAAACGCCGGATCCCGAAGCCACGCTCATCACCTTTGGCGACCTCGAGTCTCCGTGTGGTCCGGCTCCGGAGGGTGTCACACCGGCTGTGCTCGCCGCCGAGGCCGGTGGATCCCCCGATCGCATCCGACTGGCCGCCGCGTCCGACAAAGGCAACATCGCCGTCCCCGGACTCAACGCCGAACTGTACGACGCCGCCGTCGCCTTCGCCGGCTGGTGCAACGAGCAGGGCGGCATCGCTGGCCTGCCGATCGAGATCATCGACGCCGATTCGAAGTTGTTCGAGGTGCCGGCCCAGATGGAGCTCGTTTGCGACAACGCCTTCGCCATGGCCGGTGGTGGCTTCGCCTTCGACGATCAGGAGTTTCCGAGGTTCCACGAGTGCGACATGATCGACTTCGCCGGTTTCGTCGTGACCGCCGGCAAGTCGAAGTCCGACAACATGTTCACCCCCATGCCGAACCCGTCCGACTTGAAAGATGGCGGCTGGTTCAAGTGGGCGCTGTCGGTGAACGCCGAGGCGATGCAGTCGTTCGGCACCGTCTACTCCGATCTGCTCACCGCGCAGATCGTCGAGGAGCAGTACGTCGAGCTCATCGAGAAGATCGGTGGCATCGACGTCGACATCCGCATTCCGTACAGTTCTCTCGGCGAAGCCAACTGGGTGCCCATCGCCCAACAACTCAAGTCTCGCGACATCAGGGCCCTGGCCTTCGTCGGCGTACCCGAAGTTCTGCCACAGCTCACGAAAGCCATGGACGAACTCAACTATCGCCCGGACATCATCATGGCCGACGCCGGCTTCTACGCCGACGTCCTCATCGAGCGTGGCGGTTCAAGTGTCGAAGGCGTGTACGTCCGAACCGCGTATTCACTCGTCGAAGAAGCAGACCGCGTTCCGGCGGTTCGTGACTACCTCGACATGATCGACCGGTACCGCCCAGGTGGCAAGGTCTCGGGCCTCGGAATGCAAGGTTTGTCGGCGATGTTCCTCTTCGCCACCTCGGCCAAACCATGCGTCGAGAACGGCGAATTGTCGCGAGCCTGTGTGATCGAACAGGCGTCGACCGTCCGCGCGTGGACTGGAGGCGGTCTCCACGCACCGGCCGATCCGGGCACCAACACCCCGAGTCCGTGCTATCAGATGATCGTCGTGAAAGACGGCGCCTTCACTCGCTCGTACCCACCTGTGCCGCCTTCCGACGAGGATCGTGCTCTGGTGCCCACAGTCGAGATCACCGACGACGGTTGGGCGTGTGACGACTCGACACTGCTTCGACTCGACGGCGACTACGGCGACACGACACTCGGTCGTCGCCCGTAGTCGGGTCGGTCATCAGGCGAGTTCGACCTCGACCGACGTGTCGTAGAAGGCGACTCCGCCGCCCCAGTCGGTGGCGGTGTCGTTGGTCAGATCGTTGACCGCCAATCCGTCACGAGTCCGATCTCCGACCCAACCGAACGGCACCATCACAAGACCCGGCCGGACACGCGGCGAGTCGCTCACGCGAGCCACGGCACGAAGTCGGCCACGGTCGTTCACCACGTCGACGACATCGCCGTCGTGGATACCACGGGCCGAGGCGTCGTCGGGGTGAAGTTCGCAGAAGAGCTCACCTTCTGGTCCGGCGTGTCCGTCGAGATGCGAGTACGAGGCGTTCAAGAAGCGCTGGTGGAACTTGGGCGACATGAGCGACAACGGGTAGCGACCCTCGCAACCAATTGCACCTTCGGACGCCGGTACATACACGGGAAGTCGACCGTGACCCTCACGTTCGAGGATTTCGTTGGCCAGAGGCACTCGACCGCCGGGAAACGGATAACCCTCGACGAACGGACGAAGGTCGTCGGTGCCGGGGACTCGCATCCAGCCCCGTTTCTTCAACTCGTCGACATCGAATCCCTCGAGACAGGTGGCCAGCAATTCTTCGTCGGTGGCAAAGAGTTCAGGTTCGGTGAACCCCATGGCCCGGGCAAGACGTCGCCAGAGTTCGGTGTTGGGAACACTCTCCCCCCTCGGCTCGATCGCCTTGTGATTCCAACCCACGTAGAGATGACCCCAGGCCGGCACCACGTCGTCCTGTTCGATCTGAGTGCAGGCCGGAAAGATCACGTCGGCGTAGCGCGCCGTGTCGGTGAGGAATTGCTCCGACACCACGGTGAACACGTCGGGCTGTTCGAGGCCTTTGCGAAGAAGTCCGGCCTCGGGTGCGGTGACCACCGGATTGCCGTTGAAGACGAACACGCACTTGATCGGTGGATCAAGTGTCTTGTCGAGAAGAGCGCGTCCGAGACGATTCATGCTGATCGGACGGCGATCGACGACCGGCGAGAGATGCGGAGCGGAGAACTTCGAGAGGTCGACCGACGAGCGACTGTACGAGCCGACACTTCGCGAATAACCACCACCGAGATGCTTCCACGCTCCGGTGAGAACAGGGAGCAACGAGACGGTGCGAAAGAACTGCGCGCCATTCTCACGATGTTCGGCACCCACGAGAGTCCGGATGAACGACGCGCCCGACGTCGCGTATTCGCGTGCGAAACGTTCGATGTCGGGCGCATCGACGCCGCACTCGGCTGCCACACGATCAGGCGTCCAGTCGGAGACGTGGTCGACGAGCTCGTCGAAACCGGTCGAGAAGCGCTCGAGATGTTCGTGATCGACCAGATCGTCGCGAACGATCACGTGCATCACACCGAGAGCGAAGGCGACGTCGGTGCCGGGTCGAAGCTGCAAGAACCAGTCGGCCACGTCGGCCGTGACCGTCCGAATCGGATCGATCACGACAACGGTCGCTCCGTTGCCACGAGCCTTCTCGATGTACGGCCACAAGTGGCGATTGGTGAGGCGGGTGTTGGTCCCCCACAGCACGATGAACTTCGAATGTTCGATGGTGAGCGGATCGGACGCGAGTGAAGTGCCGAGCGACGAAGCAGTTCCTACACCTGCTGTTGCACCACAGAGTGAGTCGACCTGGCGCGACGACCCGAGACGAGCGAAGAAACGCTGACTCAACGAGTCCATCTGGATGGCACCTTGGGTCCCGGCATCACCCCACGGCACGATGGCCTGTCCTCCCCAGGTGTCGACCACGTCGTGCACCCGTTCGGCGACGATGGCGAGGGCCTCGTCCCACGACACACTCCGATAGCGACCCGAACCCTTCGGGCCGTCGAGCACCAACGGAGTGAGGATGCGATCGGGGCTATAGACGCGGTCGAGAAACCGATTGACTTTCGGACACAGCTCACCCTGTGAATACGGATGGTCGGGATTGCCCCGCATCTTGACGGCCTTGCCGTCCTCGACCGTGACCTCCCAACCGCACGAATCGGGGCAGTCGTGGTGACAGGTGCCGAGCACGATCCGAGTGGAGGACATCGGCTCAGTCTGCCAAAGAGATTGGTGGAGCCAGCACGGTTTAGGATCGTCTCGACGTTCACGTCGAGACGAGGGGGAAACATGTCGAACGAAGCTCTCGACCGGGCTCACATCGCCGATCTGCTCAATCGCTACACCTGGGCCCTCTCCGATCGCGACTGGTCGGCCTGGGTCGGGGTCTTCACCCCCGATGCCCATGTCGACTACTCGACAGCCGGTGGTCCGGTGGGCGATCCGAAAACGGCCGCCGACACCTTCGGCGGGATGATGGGCATGTTCGATGTGAATCTCTCGTCGGGCTCGAATCTCACGATTGCGTTCTCCGACGACGACACCGCCAAGGTGCGCTCGATGTACACGATGGTCATGCGCATTCCGGGTGGTGACGGCTCCCAGCCCACCTACATGCAAGCCAGTGGTTGGTACGACGACACGGTGGTGCGCACATCCGACGGCTG
This sequence comes from Acidimicrobiia bacterium, assembly GCA_009923785.1. Lineage (GTDB taxonomy): Bacteria > Actinomycetota > Acidimicrobiia > Acidimicrobiales > Ilumatobacteraceae > Casp-actino8. The sequence goes on from RFSV01000021.1 coordinate 22,883, forward strand.
GCGCATCGCCAATCGTTTCGAGCAGCTCGTCTACGTGAAGCCGGCCTGAGATGCCGTTGCCCTCGAAGCGCGATCCGGCCGAACTGGCCCGAACCCTCGAACCGTGGTTCGCCGAACGAGTGGGTGCGGCGTGCCGCATCAGTGACGTCGGCATCCCCGAGGGAACCGGAATGAGCAGCGAGACGTTGCTCTTCACCATTCACCACAACGACCGCAGCGAACCTGTCGTGACCCGTCTGCGTCCCGACATGACCGACTGGCCGGTCTTCCCGGTCTACGACCTGGCCGCCCAGGCCGGTGCCATGAATCTGGTCGGGCGTTACACCTCGGTACCGGTACCGAACGTGCGCTTCGTCGAGAGCGACGAGTCGCTTCTCGGTTCGCCATTCCTCGTCATGGACCGTGTCGGCGGACGGGCCCTTCCCGACATGCCGCCCTACGTGTTCGGCGGAAGCTTCCTCGACGAGTTCACGGTCGACGATCAGCGACAGCTCGCGCGCACGGTGGCTTCCTTGCAGGCACAGATCCACTCGATCGACCTCGACCGCGCGCGTTCCGACGGTTTCGATCTCTCGTTCCTACCCGCACTCGATGGTGACGACGTCTCGCGCCTACTCACCCAGCAGCGCGCTTACTACGACTGGGCGCGCGGCGACCTGAGGCTGCCCGTCATCGAGCGGGCACTCGACTGGCTCGCCCGGCATCGTCCGTCCAACCCGGGACCCACGGTCCTCAACTGGGGTGACGCCCGACCGGGCAACGTGTTGTTCGACGGTCCGACCCCGACCGCAGTCCTCGACTGGGAAATGGTCGATGCCGGGCCAGCCGGAGTCGACGTGGGGTGGCTGGTGTTCATGCACATGTTCTTCCAGTCGCTGGCCGACGTCTTCCAGATGCCCGGCTTCCCCGAGTTCTGCCGCGCCGACGACGTGCAACAGGCCTACGTTGCCGCCGGGGGCCGCGAGATCGACGACTTCGATTGGTACGTCATCTACGCCAGTCTGCGTTTTGCGGCGATCGCCATCCGCACGTCGCTACGTGAGGTGTCGTACGGCAATCGCGAGATGCCCGACGATCCCGAGGATCTGATCATGCACAAGTCGATGCTGTACGAACAGATCGACGGCTGACCTAGTTCTTCAACAACTCCGGCCGATTGGCCTCGATCTGACGGCGAATTCCCTCGCGCCAGTCGACCGTAGTGCGGAAGCCACGGTCGTGAAGTTTCGACAGATCGGGAATGATGGCGGCAATCGTCGCCGTCGTGGGGTTGAACGAGGGCGTGAGCCCGGTGAGGCGCCCCATCTCCTCGCACCAATCCTCGATCGACACGATCTGGTCACCACCCCAGTTGACGATCTCGGCCGGCGTCGACGCGTACGACAAGAGATACGGAATACTCCGCGCGATGTCGTCGGCGTGGATGGGCGTGTAACTCGTGGGCTGGTCGACGTGAACCGGTACCGGAATGTTCCGCTCCATCATCATGAGGTGGAAGAGCATCCAGCCGTACTGGTCGCCGTAGGGAACGTTGAGTCGGCCGATGACCGTCGGCACACCGAGTCGCTTCGCAGTGTGCTGCACCAGAACCTCACCGGCGATCTTCGAGATGCTGTAGGTCGGCATACCGGGCATCGGGCGATGGCTGTCGCCGAGCAGATCGGTCTCGACCCGCGGTTCGTGGTCGTGCGGCGCGTAGACCGCAGTCGACGAACAGTGGAAGAACGTCATGCGATCGCTGCGTGACGCGGCCGTCTCCATGAGGTCGGCGCTGCCGTGAGCATTGCTCGCGAACGCTTCTTCGAAGTTGTTGCTCTTGGCGACTGCGAAATGGAGAACGAGGTCGAGGTCGTTCGGCACCTCGTCGAGTCGACCCTTCTCGAGGTCGATGCTCACCGTCGTCACGTTCTGTGCCTCCCACGGCTCACGTTGAGCCGGGTCGCGGAAACGGGCCGCTCCGAACACGGTGTTGCCCTGGGCGGCCAGGGAGGTCGCGAGCGGGCCGGCCACCCATCCGGTGACGCCAGTGACGAGGATGCGTTGTCCAGTGATCGGTTCCATGGCTCCTACCAGAGTTGATCGGTGTACGTGTCGGTGCCGAACACCGTGTTCTTGAATGGGCTCGTCCACAGATGAGTGGCCAAGCCACTCGCTTCGAGATCGGCGCCGAAGCGGCCGTAACCCGACTCCCACGACTCCGACGGATCGTGGTCGACGAAGTGGATCTGGAGGAAGCGACGGTCGGCACGAGGTACTCGGGGCACATCGGGAGGCGCGTCGTCCAGCAAGGGAAGCAACGTCGAGTAGTTGAAGACGTCGGGCCCCCAACTCTCCTGGCGTGCCGACGGTGCCCACACATCGTTCATCCAGTTCCACATCTGCTCATGACTCACTCCGTCGGCGAGTTCGCCGACGTTCACGACGATGCCCGGGTAGCCGCGGTCGAGAGCCAGCTCGATGGGCGTTCCGGTCTCGGTACGCGTGCACGAGAACTTGTTGTCGTACAGCTGGGTGTGGATGTGAGTGCGCTCGGGGAACATCCGCCCGGTCGCATGAAGATTCTTCACCGTGTCGACACTCCAGCGATTCCAGTCGTCGTGATGACCCTTCAACACCCAATAGATCGCCACGTACGACGCCGACATCGGATCAGGAGTCATCGGACTCTCGATCGGATACCGCAGTTTTTTCAGATCGGACGTACACACGAAGCGGTCACCGGCGAACGAGTACTCGCCGACGAGAACACCACCGTAGAAATGATCTCGTTCGTACCAGCGGTTGTACTCGACTTCGTGGCCCTTGTGAGGCTCGACCATCGTGTAGAGCAACGTGCCCAACTCGATCGGATACTTCTTCACCCTCTACCCCCCGAAGAACGTCGTCGTCACGAACCCTAGATCTCGTGCATCGCCAGCGAAGACTCCAGTCGGTCGCGTACGAGTGGCCAACGTTCCGCCGTGACCGAGTAGAGGGCCGAGTCGCGCAACGTTCCCTCTTCTCCTGGAGTCGTGCTCGGCCGATGACGATGGAGGACGCCGTCGAGTTCGGCCCCGATCCCGGTGATGGCCCGGCGGCTCCGCTCGTTGCGCGCATCGGTGCAGATGGCCACCCGTCCGACCCCCCAGTGTTCGAACGCGAAGGTCAAGAGGAGCAATTTTGCCTCGAGATTGACTCCCGTTCGCTGAGCCGAAGCGGCGAGCCAGGTGCCACCGATCTCCACCTCGTCGGGGAACGGGTCGTCGACATCACCGCGACCGAACCACCGGTACGGGTTCATGAAGCGCGTGCATCCCACCACGTTGTCGTCGGCGAGGCGCCGCTGGACGAACGGGACGGCCCGCCCTGCTTCTCGATCGGCGATCAGCGTGCGGACGTACTCCACCATGGAATCGGTTTCGGCCGGCACGTACGTGAATCCGTACGTCGATCGATCTTCGTTGGCCGCGGCCACGAGTTCGCCGACGTGCTGCAACGACAACGCCTCGAGCGACACGCGTGAACCGACGAAAGTCGGCGCCGTGTACACGGGGTCAGCCGATGACGATGGTTGGTTCCTCGGTGATCACCCAGCAAATGTTGGTGGTGTCGAGGAACCGTTCGGTGTCGGCCATGACCTCGGGGAAGTCGGGCTCGCCCATGTGAGCGAAGAAGTCGTCGGCCGAATCGAAGTGCTGGATGGTCACCCCGTCGAAATCGGGTTCGGGCTGGCGACTTCCCTCAGGCGGCCAGACTGCTGGATGCTGTTCGTAGCGGCGCACGTACTTCGCGGCCGAGCAGTTGCGGATGAGCGGTCCGTGAGTTCCGAACCAGTAGTCGAGGAATTCCTGGTGCGTGGTTCCGGGCTTGCGCTTCAACATCGACACGAGTCGGATCATGATTCCCCCTTGAACGAACTGTCGTGATCTTGGCACATCGGCTCAGAGGCCGAGAAAGGAACCGCCGTCGCACACGATGGTCTGACCGGTCACGTACGACGAGTCGTCGCCGGCGAGGAAGAGTGCAACCGAGCCGATGTCGTCGGTGATGTCGCCAACCCGGCCAAGCGGTGTGCGGGCCTCGATCGCCTGCTGAAGTGCCGGGTTGCGATCGAACGCGGTGATCAACGACGGACTGGCCGCCACTGGCGCGATGCAGTTGACCGTGATGCCGTCCGGACCCCACTCGCGCGCCAGGCTCTTCGCGATCGCCCGCTGGGCCGCTTTGGCCGGTGAGTACAGCGGGATGTTGGCACTGCCCTCCACGCCGGACGGCGACGTGATCAGTACGTACCGACCGCCACCTTCGCCACGCGGTCGGCGAGACGACGCCGCAAGATGCAGATGGGCTTCGCGTGCGCACTGCAAACTCGCCCATCCGGCGGTGAGCGACATGCCCTTCCAATGCTTGTCGAGCACGGCATTTTCCAGCCGATGGGGAATCGCTCCGGTGAAGGCGTTGTGTACGACGATGTCGAGGCGGCCGAATTCGGCAACCGTGTGGGTCACACACGCGGCGATCGACTCACCCTTGGTCACGTCGGTCTCGACACACGTCGCTGATCCACCGTCGCCCCGGATCGACGCGGCGACCGGCTCACCTGTCTCGGCACGGCGCGCCGCGACGATCACCGTGGCACCGTGCTCGGCCAGTCGACGGGCGATACCTTCGCCCACGCCTTGTCCGGCGCCGGTGACGATGGCAACTCTCCCTGCGAGCGAGGTCCCCCGCCGGTTCACATCCACAGCCCACCGTCACACACGATCGTCTGTCCGGTCACGTGGCCGGCCGCTGCGCTGCACAGAAACGAAATGGTGTCGCTCGGATCGACTTCGCCGGCGAGGGCACGTGGTGCGATCGAGATCGGACCAGTGATCGCTGTGTCGATGCCGAAAACTTCGGGAGCCACTGCGACGGCGTTGACCGTCACATCCACCTCACCCCACTGGCGAGCCGCCGATTTCACCAGTACTCGCGCCGCTTCGGCCGTTGCTGACACTGCGGCGTACTCGGCACCACCTGACTGTCCGATCGTTGGCACCACCACCACGATTCGGCGACAGCCATCACCGTGAGCACGCTGCAACTCGGAGATCAACGTACGCATGGGCTGTTCCCACATTCGATCGATGTCATCGTCGGTGAGATCGACCACGCGCATGGGCTCGATCACGAGTGGTGGCACGATCACCCGGGCCGGCATTTCAGCCGTGACCCGCGCTCGCAACGCCTCGGCCAGACGTCCCTCACCCACCACGATCGAGGTCACGACCCGTCCTTTCGTCCCGATCGAAGATGGAACGAGGTGTCACCACGGTGATCGAAGTGGACGATGCGCTCGGCGAAGCGCCAACCGGCATCGGTTCGAAGGAAGCGATCGTGATACCGCCCCGATGCCACCACCTGCAGTGGGAACTCTCCGGGAACGCACTGGCTGACGGTGAAGTACGAGCGGGTCGACGCGTGCTCGTGGTCGTCGGCTTCGATGATCGTGTTGGTCACGACGTGCTTGGTGTTGGGGACACCGTCGTACAACATCACCATCTTCTCCATCATCGAACCCACATGCGAGCCGGGCATAGACGGACGCTCGGGGCCGCCCATGAACACCTCGGCGGACTCGAAGAGTGCCGACACGTCGTCGAATCGACCTCCATCGACCGCTTCGGCATAGGCGAAGAGCAAGTTCACGATCTCGCGCTCGTCACCGGAAGTCAACATGCCGTCACCGTAGACGAACTACCGTGTTCTCCGTGACTGAGAACTCCCCCAATGTTCCCGATCCGACGCCGGCCGGACTTCAACTCGGCGATCAGACGAGCGAACTCGTTCGTTCGGCCTTCCCGCTCCGACTCGGCCTGGTGGAAGGAAAAGTCGCCGTCGTGACCGGCGCAGCGCGCGGTATCGGCGAAGCGGCAGCGCGACTGTTCGCCGCCGAAGGTGCCGCCGTGGTCCTCGTCGACAAAGACATCGCGGCGGCCGACGAAGTGGTCGCATCCATCCGCAGCCGCGGCGAGGAGGCCATGGCTGTCAGCGCCG
>RFSV01000022.1 GCA_009923785.1 Acidimicrobiia bacterium
GCGCAGGACGAATGTTCCACCCGAGCGCTTCGCGAGAGCCCAGTTGTACAGAGCGGTCCTCGCTCCTCCCACGTGGAAGAAACCGGTGGGCGACGGCGCGAATCGGTAGCGCGGTGCACCTGACGTGTTCGTGCCGGACGACATGCGTCGGTAACGCTACCCGTCGCCGGAGTGGGCGGTAGGGTCGCCTTGTGGGAAGACACGCGTACACCTCGGGCGGAGAGCAGCACGACGGGCATCGGAGCGTCTCAGGTGGTCTCGCCCGAGCGGCGGTGTTCGGAATCAGTGATGGTCTCGTGTCGAACGTGTCACTCGTCATCGGTTTCGCCGGCAGTGGAGTCGACTCGACGGTCGTTCGTCTCGCCGGTTTGGCTGGGGCGATCGCCGGAGGAGCCAGCATGGCGGCCGGTGAATGGGTATCGGTGTCGGCTCAGAACGAACTCATCACACGCGAACTCGAGATCGAAAAGCGCGAACTTCGTGTCAACACCGCAGCCGAGACCAACGAGCTGGCCAAGATCTACGAAAGCCATGGCATCGAGCCCGATCGAGCTCGGGCCGCAGCCGCTGACGTCATGCGCCGACCCGACGCCGCTCTCGCCGTGCATGCTCGCGAAGAGCTGGGTGTCGACCCGGGTTCGCTGCCGTCACCGTTCAAAGCCGCCGCACTGTCCCTCGTCTGCTTCCTCTTCGGGGCTCTTTTGCCCGTGATCCCGTGGTTCGTCGGCGGTGGGACCGGACCCAAAATCTGGTCGGTTGCCATCGGTGTGGTGGCCGCCGGTTTCGTCGGTGGCGCCATCGGCCTGACCGCCGAACGAGGCGCGGCTCGAACGGCAGTGCGACAGATCGTGATCCTCCTCGTGGCCTGCGGTGTCACGTACGCCGTTGGACAGCTCTTCGACGTCGCCGTCACATGACGCAACTCAACGTCCTCGGCGGTGAGTTGCAACCGTGCTCGTTCGATCCCATGACCGGTTATTACCGGACCGGATGCTGCGAGTCACGAGGCGACGATCCCGGCATGCACGTCGTGTGTGCCATCTTGACTGACGAGTTTCTCGCATTCAGCGCCAGTGTCGGCAACGACCTCAGTACTCCGATGCCGCAATACGGGTTCCCGGGTCTTCGAGACGGCGATCAGTGGTGCCTGTGCGCGTCGCGTTGGCAAGAAGCCTTCGAAGCCGGTCGTGCGCCACGGGTGGTCCTGTCGTCCACCCACGTCTCGGCTCTCGAGTTCTGCGATCTGGCGGCGTTGACCGCACACGCTGTCGATCCACCCGGCTGACAGCCCACGATGCGAGTCGCTGAATCGGTCTAGATCGAGGTCATGAGAAGCGTGGGATCCCCGGTGACTGCTCCCACCAGACCGTCTGCCGCCGGCATCAGTTGCTCGCAGAAGAAACGAGCCGAGGCCACCCGCTCGGCGATCACATCGTCTCCCAGGTCTTGATCTCGAGCAATCAATGCCGATTCAGCAAGCAGGAAACCACCGGTCACGGTACTGAGCAGACGGAGATACGGCGTGGCGCCCGACAGCATGGCCACCGGATCCGAACCGTGCTCGGCCAACCATGTGGTGGCTGAACGCGTCGCCGCCACCGAAGCGCGAAGCGCCGATGCCGTCGCTGCAAGATCGGAATGAGAGTCGAGTCGTTGGCACACGTCGTCGATGGCTTCGAGGTGACGAACGATCACCGCACCACCGCGCAGACCGATCTTGCGACCCACCAAGTCGATGGCCTGAATTCCGTTCGTTCCTTCGTAGATCGTGGTGATGCGCGCGTCGCGGTAGTGCTGTGCCACACCAGTCTCCTCGACGAATCCCATGCCGCCATGGATCTGCACGGCTAGGCCGGTGAGTTCGATGCTCATGTCGGTCCCCCAGCCCTTCGACAACGGCGTGAGCAACGCCGCAAGATCAGCCGCCCATTCACGCTCGGCGGCATCGGGGTGGTGACTGGCCACATCGAGACAAGCCGCGTTCCAGTAAGTGAGACGACGGAGCGCTTCGAGTGTGGTCTTCATCGTGAGGAGCATGCGCTTCACGTCGGGGTGGTCGATGATCGGCGAAGCCTCGCCCGCCGGTGCTCCCGGAGCCCGACCCTGACGTCGATCGCGCGCGTATTGCAGAGCCTGCTGATAGGCGCGATCGCCGAGTGAGAGACCCTGCAGTCCGACCGACAGACGCGCCTGATTCATCATCGTGAACATGTATTGCATGCCGCGATTCTCTTCACCGATGAGGTAACCGATCGCACCTCCATCGTCGCCGTAGGACAGCACACAGGTCGGGCTGGCGTGGATGCCCATCTTGTGCTCGACCGATACACAGGTGATGTCGTTGCGGCGACCGAGGGATCCATCGGCCTCGAGGAGGAACTTCGGCACGATAAAGCACGAGATCCCCTTCGTTCCGGGGGGCGCATCAGGCGTTCGGGCGAGAACGAGATGCACGATGTTGTCGGCCATGTCGTGCTCGCCGAACGAGATGTAGATCTTGGTGCCGGAGATGAGGTACGAACCGTCGTCCTGGCGAACCGCTTTCGTCCGGACGGCACCCACGTCGCTTCCGGCGTCGGGTTCGGTGAGGTTCATCGTGCCCGTCCACTCGCCGGTGATCATCTTGGGCAGGTAAGTCATCTTCTGCTCTTCGCTGCCGTGGTGAGCGATGGCGTCGATCGCCCCCTGGGTGAGGAGCGGGCACATCGAAAATGCCATGTTGGCCGCCGTCATCATTTCCTGGATGGCGATGCCCACCATCCACGGGAAGCCACCACCACCGAAACCTTCGTCGAACGGAACCGCTCCCCACCCGGCGTTCACGTAGGCCTGATAGGCCTCGCGGAACCCGGGAGCGGTCGTGATGGTTCCGTCGTCGTGGCGCTTCACGCCGAAGGTGTCGCCCACTCGATTGAGCGGCGCCAACTTTTCCTCCATGAAGCGAGCCGCCTCGGCGAGCAGATCTCGCACCATCGACGAATCGGCCGAGGTATAGCCCGGCATCTCGAGTAGTCGGTCGAGTCCGCAGACTCGATTGAGGACGAAGTCGATATCGGCGAGTGGGGCTCGGTAGTCGGTCACGCTCGACAGGCTAAGTGACCGGCCGGTAATACGCCATGCGAGCGATCGACGTCACGCACCTGTGAGTTCGCGCCACGCACCCGGATAACCGGCCTCGACCTGCGCTGGTGTACTCCGCAGGGTCGCGTCGGGAACCAGATCGACGATCGCACGAGCTTCTTTGTAATGGTGCACGTGTCCAACACCCTCGAACAATTCGACTCGCCTCGCCACCAGATCAGCCGGAGGATTCGGGTCGAGGAAGCCCCACATGGTGAAGGCCACCGTCAGATCGTGAATCACCGGCGCGCGACCGAACATCGACGCCCGTCGAAGAGCAATGGTCAGACAACCGCGTACAGCGTCGTCGACGTTCAGTTCACCGACGTGCAGACGCTCGCGGAAACGCCGGGCCAAAGTGAGCCCGTACCCCTGATCGGGACCTTGATGTCCAAGACGCTCCCCCGACGGTTGACCGGCGTCGAGATCGGCGGGACGGTCGGGCGACCACGCGGCCGGAACGACGTCGGGTGACGCATAGGCACGAACATCGTCGATCACGGGTGTGGGGGCGAAGCGGGGGGCGGACATGAGCGAAGCGTAGTGCTGACCGGGTCGACGAGTCAGGCCGGCGTGTGCAAAAGGCCGTAGACCAACGACTCTTCGAGAGCCCGCCACGACGCTTCGATGATGTTGCCACTGACCCCGATCGTGGTCCATGACCGTTCGCCGTCGGTTGCGTCGAGCAACACACGTGTCACGGCTCCGGTGGCCGTCGCGCCGTCGAGGATTCGAACCTTGTAGTCGGTCAAGTGGATGCGCTCGAGTTGCGGATAGGCGTCAAGCACTGCAGCGCGCAAGGCTTTGTCGATCGCGTTGACCGGGCCGTTCCCCTCTGCGGTGTGCACATGGCGCGTCGCCGACCCGTCGGATCCGACCCACACCTTGACGGTTGCCTCCGTGGTGAAGTCACCGGCCATGGTCTCGTCGGTGATGACCCGCATGCTCTCGACTCGGAAGAAATCCTGGTGCCAACCGGTGGCTCGACGCATGAGCAGTTCGAGCGAGGCGTCAGCCGCCTCGAAGTGGTAGCCCTCGTGCTCGAGACGCTTCAAGTCGTCAATCACCTGATTGACGGCGGGTCCGTCCATCTCGAGACCGAGTTCGTCGGCCTTCATGGTGATCGTGGCCCGGCCGGCCATCTCACTCACCACGAAGCGAGTGCCGTTGCCCACCAATTCGGGGTCGACGTGTTCATAGGCATCCTTGGCACGGGCGATCGCGCTCACGTGCAGTCCGGCCTTGTGGGCGAACGCCGAATTGCCGACGTAGGGCGCCTGAGGGTTCATCGGGCGATTGAGAACTTCGGCGACGTGATTGCTCACCGCCGTGAGACGTTCGAGACGACCCTCCGGCAGGCAGTCGTAACCCAACTTCAATTGAAGATTCGGAATCACGGTCGTGAGATTGGTGTTGCCGGTGCGCTCGCCGAGACCGTTCAAGGTTCCCTGGACGTGTCGGGCGCCGGCCAACACTGCCGCCATGGAGTTGGCGACCGCGCAGCCGGTGTCGTCGTGGCAATGGATGCCGATCGTGGCGTCGTCACCCACGTGGCTCTTCACCGCGGTGACGATTTCTTGCACTTCGTGCGGAAGACTGCCGCCGTTCGTGTCGCAAAGAACGAGATGGCTCGCTCCCTTGACCACTGCCGCTTCGATGGCGCGGAGGGCGAACTCCTGATTGCGCTTGAACCCGTCGAAGAAGTGCTCCATGTCGACCAGGACACGACGTCCGTTGCCCACCAAGTATTCGACGGAGTCGGCGATCATCGCCTCCCCTTCCTCGAGCGTCGTCTGCAAAGCGTTGAGGACGTGATAGTCCCAGCTCTTGGCCACGATGCAGACGGCACTCGTACCGGCGTCGATGAGATGACGCAGCGTCGCGTCGTCGTCGACCTTGCCTCGAGGGCGCCTCGTCGAACCGAAGGCGACGAGGGTGCTCGACTCGAATCGCAGATCGCGTGCGGCGCGCTCGAAGAACTCGATGTCCTTCGGATTGGCACCCGGCCAACCTCCCTCGATGTAGTGGACTCCGAGGTGGTCGAGTTGCTCGGCGATTCGCAACTTGTCTTCGACTGACGCCGATACGCCTTCGACCTGGAGGCCGTCGCGCAGCGTGGTGTCGAACACTTCGATCATGTCGCTCATGTGTTGTCCGTTTCGTGTGTCGTTCGTGTGGGTGTCGGGGAGTGCGTCGGGGTCGTGTCGGTAAACAAAAACGCCGCCCGGAGGGCGGCGTCGGCGCACGGGAGAACCCGTGCGCTACCGGATAATGATGATGGTCGAGGTGGTGCAGACGTTCATCACGCCTGTAGTCAACCGGCTGGGGCCTCGACCGTCAACCAACGACGCCCAGTCCTCGGACTTGTGGACGACATGTGGACGACCTGTGGGTGGACCGATGCGAACTGTGGATGGCCGACGAATTCGGTGGATAACCCTGTGGAACCCCGAAATTCCCCTTGACCTGGTCTTTTTCTTGCATCACAGTCTCCCCACCGATTCGTTCGGCCAGGTTGTCCACCGCCAGGTAGGGGGAGGTTCCATCTGCCCGACTAGGGACACCGGGTTCGAGCGGTTCGGGGAGGGGGCTCCACTACGGCTCACGCAGGTGACTGCGACGGCCTGACATGGAACTCGCCCGCCGGGGGCAACTCCGACGGGCGAGCAAGTGAGCGGACGCAAGGTAACAACCTGATGCCGCGAACCGGTGGATGCCTCCGACCTGGGAGCCCCGGGTGAGCGCCGACGACGGCAGCACGGCCCGGGGCTCTCGCACGTTCGCACACAAGTTCGTTTAGGTTGACGACATGACCGAACCTCGTCGTGACCTCTCCCCCGGTATGCGCGAACAACTCGATCTCGGCTACGTGTTCGGTGGTCTGTCGACGTTCGGGCAACGTCCATTTCTTACCGATCCCGAACAGCTCGATGCTTGGCAGCCCGATGTAGCCGTCGTCGGTGCACCGTTCGACCTGGCAACCTCGAATCGACCAGGTGCTCGTTTCGGTCCGCGGGCCATCCGTTCACTTGCGTATGAGCCCGGCACCTACCACATGGACCTCGACGTCGAGATTTTCGACCAACTCGAAGTCGTCGACTACGGCGACGCCCATTGTCCGCACGGCGACACCGAAACCAGCCACGCGAACATCAAGAAGCGAGTGAGCGAGGTCGCCTCTCGGCGCATCGTGCCGATCGTCTTGGGCGGTGACCACTCGATCACCTGGCCCGCCGCCACGGCAGTTGCCGACCAATACGGACATGGCAATGTCGGAATCGTCCATTTCGACGCACATGCCGACACGGCCGATCGCGTCGACGGCAATCTCGCGAGTCACGGAACTCCGATGCGGCGTCTCGTCGAGAGCGGTGCAGTACCTGGCACACATTTCGTACAGGTGGGTTTACGCGGCTACTGGCCACCCAAGGATGTCTTCGACTGGATGGCCTCGCAGGGGATGCGATGGTTCACGATGCAGCAGATTTGGGAACGAGGCTTTCAGGCCGTGATGGCCGATGCGATCTCGCACGCGTTGTCGATGGCCGATCACTTGTACGTGTCGATCGACGTCGACGCTCTCGATCCGTCGTTTGCACCAGGGACTGGAACTCCCGAACCCGGCGGCATCGTGGCCGCCGATCTGCTGCGCATGGTTCGTGACATCTGCCGTCGTCATTCGGTTGTGGGTATCGACGTCGTGGAAGTGGCCCCGGCCTACGACGTGAGCGAACTCACCGTCAACGTGGCCCATCGCCTGGCCTTCGAGTGCCTGGCTGGCCTGGCGGCCCGACGCCGCGACCTTCGCTCCTGACCGCCGCCTCCCCCGGTGTTTTGATGCCAGTTGTTGCGGGGAGCGCTTACTTCGCGAGTTCGCACCAGGAGAGGTACTTGCTCTCCTGGCCGCGTACGACGCGCCCATACAACTGGCCGATCGTCGTGGTGACCGGTCCCGGGCTCGGGATATCGCGGTCATCGACCGAACGAACAGCACTCACTTCGGCCGCAGTTCCGCAGACGAAGAGTTCGTCGGCGATGTACAGATCGCTACGAGCGATGTTGTCGACACGCATGTCGATACCGAGATCGGCGGCCAATGTCATGACGGTGTTCTGCGTGATGCCCTCGAGTGCCCCAGCCGACAAGGGCGGAGTGAGCACAACGCCGTTTCGACTGCAAAAGATGTTCTCTCCGGTGCATTCGGCCACGAGTCCGTTGGGGGCGAGCATGATCGCCTCGTCGTAGCCGGCATTGAGGGCTTCGACCTTGGCCAGTGACGAGTTCACGTAGTTGCCGACGGTCTTGGCCGCCGGGGGCATGGTGTTGTGATCGTGGCGGGTCCACGACGAGATCTTCATGCGGACGCCCTTGGTGAGGGCATCATCGCCGAGATACGCACCCCACGGCCAACACGCGATGGCCACGTCGACTTTGCACGGCAAGGTGTTGAGGCCCATCTCTCCGTATCCGTAGTACGCAAGTGGACGCACGTAGCACGAGGCGAGCCCGGTGGACGCCACCGTGTCCTTCGTCGCCTGAATGATTTCGTCGACCGTGTAGGGGATCTTCATGCCGAGAATGTGCGCACTGCGGAACAGGCGCTCGATGTGCTCGGTGAGACGAAAGATCGCCGGACCCCGTTCGGTCTCGTAGGCGCGAATTCCCTCGAACACGCCGGAGCCGTAGTGGAGCGTGTGCGTGAGCACATGTACCTGCGCCTTGTCCCAATCGACGAGTTCACCGTTCATCCAGATCTTCGGTGTCGGGATCAGCGTGGGCATCTTGGTCTCCGTTTCGCGGGCGTGAAGGCGAGATTAGTTGAGCGAGCTTCGAGGTCAGACTGAGATTCGAGCGGCGATGGCCCGGCCGATCTCGGTGGTCGAGCCCGACACCGGTTCGGCGCAGGCGGTGCGAATGCGATCGGCAGCCGCCGACTCACCGAGAAAATCGAGCATGAGCGCCGCCGACAAAATGGCTGCTGTGGGATTGGCCTTGCCGGTGCCCACGATGTCGGGTGCCGAACCGTGCACCGGCTCGAACATGCTCGGGCCGGTTCGAGCCGGATTGAGATTGGCCGATGACGCCAGGCCGATACCGCCGGACACTGCACCACCGAGGTCGGTGAGGATGTCGCCGAACAAGTTGTCGGTGACGATCACGTCGTAGCGATGCGGATCCTGAACGAAATAGATGCAGGCGGCATCGACATGGTTGTACGCCGTCCCCACCTGGGGATACTCGGCAGCCACCTCGTTGAACGTGCGTTCCCAAAGATTGCCAGCGAAAGTCAGCACATTGGTCTTGTGCACCAGAGTGACGTGCTTTCGATCGCGCGTCGACGCCAGTTCGAAGGCGTAGCGAATGCAACGCTCGACACCCATACGGGTGTTCACACTTCCTTGAGTCGCAACCTCATGTGGTGTGCCCCGACGCAGAACACCACCTTCGCCCACATATGGACCTTCGGTGTTCTCACGGATGACTACGAAATCGTGTGGGTGCGAATGACCGGGGGCCGTTCCGACGAACGGACGCTGATTCACGTAGAGGTCGAGTTCGAAGCGCATTTTCAGCAACAGACCGCGCTCGATGACACCCGGCGGCACATCAGGGGTGCCGACGGCACCGAGAAGGATCGCATCGAACGCTCGAAGACTGTTCAGAGTCTCGTCCGAGAGAATCTCGCCGTCGCGTAGATAGCGGGCACCACCAAGGTCGTAGTCGGTGGTGGCCACGTCGACTCCGGCGGCGCGAACCACGTCGAGAGCGACCGCTGTCACTTCGGGTCCGATGCCGTCACCGCCGATCACGGCGACCTTGTGTGTCTGTGTGTCTGTGCCTGTCACGGGTCCCCAGCGTAGGGCGAAGCCCGTGACATTCGTCGGGTTCCGCCATCTCGGCCCACTGGAACCACCGTTACCCTGTGCATCATGGCCAAGGTCCATCACCTCACTCGTACCGCGCTCGAGCGTCTACAAGCCGAGCATGCCGACCTCACCACGCGTGGACGGATCGAAGTCGCCGAGAAGATCGAGCGCGCTCGCGAACTCGGAGATTTGTCCGAGAACGGCGATTATCACGCCGCCAAGGACGAGCAGGGCCACATGGAGGGTCGAATCCGCCACCTCGAATCGATTCTCGAGCACTTCGAGATCGTGGAAGCCGATGACGGCGACGTGGTCGGCCCGGGCAAGCTCGTCACTCTGTCGATCGATGGCGACGAGCCCGAGACCTACTACCTCGGATCCCACGAAGAACAATTCGAGGGTGCGGCCACCATGACGCCCGAGTCGGCCCTGGGTCAGGCCATCACCGGTAAGTCCGTGAACGAAACGTGCTCCTACACGACACCGAACGGACACGAACTTTCGGTGGTCGTCATCAGCGTCGAACTTCCCTGACCGTCGGTGATAGCGACGTGAGCGACCTGTACGGCATTCCCCCGCTACCGCCGGGCCGGACGATCGATCTTCCCGGACGGGGAACGACATTCGTCCGCGAGTTGCCCGCCCCGACCCCCGATGCACCCACGGTTCTTTTGCTGCACGGCTGGACCGCAACGGCCGATCTCAACTGGTTCGGTGTCTACGAAGCACTCGGACGACATTTTCGCGTAGTGGCCATGGACCACCGTGGTCACGGACTCGGGATTCGCACCCGCAAACCGTTCCGTCTGGCCGACTGCGCCGATGACGCCGCCTGCCTCGTCGACGAACTCGGGCTCGAATCGGTGATCCCGGTCGGCTACTCGATGGGTGGCCCAGTCGCATTGCTGCTGTGGCGACGGCATCGCCCGATCGTCGACGGACTGGTGCTGTGCGCAACTGCTGGCAGTTTCTCGCACAGTCGCGCCGAACGTATGAGCTTCCTCGGCCTCACCGGACTCGGGGCCTTGGCTCGACTCACGCCCGAGAGCACGAAGGAGTGGCTCACCGAGCGAGTGTTCCTACGTCGCAAGGCCGAGAAGTGGGGACCGTGGGCCATGAGCCAGGTCGAGTTGCACGACTGGCGAATGGTGTTGGAGGCCGGCCACGCCATCGGTTCGTTCTCGGCGGGTGACTGGCTGCACGAGATCGACGTTCCCACTTCACACGTGGTCACGCTGCGCGATCCCGTGATTCCTACGTACCGCCAACTCGATCTCTTCACTCGAATTCCCGACGCCGAAGCGGTTCGTATCGACGCCGAACACGACGCGATCGTCGCCCACGCCGACCGCATGGCGCAGTTCATCGTCGAGGGTGTGCATTCTGTACGTCGGCGGGCCGGCTCGTCCGACCAGATGTCGACCACTGCATGAGATTCGTGCGTCGACTCTCGATCGTTGCGATCGGCGGTGTCCTCGTGACACTGGCCCGACGAGCCATGCGTCGTCGCCCCCGACCCGCGGTACCCACATTGGCTATTCGGCGAGGAACCTTTGCTGCTCGCAACGGAGATCTCGCCCGCCTCGGAATGAAAGTCGGAGCGACCTATGCGTCGGCGTCGGCGCGCAAGGTGTTCGCGTCGGCCGAACGTCGGGTCGAAATCGATCGCCAGACCGAATTGAAGTCGGCCCAGCACGTGAGCGAGCGACTCGGCGACATGAAGGGCGCCCTCATGAAGCTCGGCCAGATGGCGAGTTACCTCGACGACGGCCTACCGGCTCCACTTCGAGCCGCCCTCTCACAACTTCAATCGAGCGCTCCGCCGATGGCGTCGCAACTGGCGGCCGAGGTGATCGAGCGCGAACTTGGCAGTTCGCCCGACCAGTTGTTCGTCGAGTGGGATCCCGACCCCATCGCTGCCGCCTCGATCGGACAGGTGCACCGCGCGGTCGTGCTCGTCGACGGTGTCGAACGGGCCGTCGCGGTCAAGGTGCAGTACCCGGGCGTCGATCAGGCGATCGAGTCCGATCTGAAGAATGCCGACCTGCTGGGCTTTCTTCTTCAACAGGGATTCAGCGGTCTCGATCCGTCCGAGATGGTCGACGAGGTGAAATCGCGCATCCGTGAGGAACTCGACTACACGCAAGAAGCGCGCAACCAGTCGATCTTCGCCGAGTGGTTCGCCGGCCACCCTTTCATCAAGGTGCCACGCGTCTACTCAGATCTGTCGACGGCACGAGTTCTCACCACCGAGCTGGTGGCCGGACATTCGTGGTCGTGGGTCGCCGAGCAGAGCCAGGAGTACCGCGACCGAGTCGGCGAGACGCTCTTTCGGTTCGTGTTCCGAAGTCTCTACGGCATGCACAAGTTCAACGGCGACCCCCATCCAGGCAACTACTTGTTCCACGAAGATGGATCGGTCACGTTTCTCGATTTCGGTCTGGTGAAGCACTTCTCCGACGACGAGATGAGAACGTTCATCGCCATGGTGAGCTCGGCCGCCTACGAGCGAGACGTTCCGAAGTTCAGAACCGTTCTCGAGGACTCGGGCATGTTGAAACTCGATGCACCCGTGTCGACCGACGACGTCGGCGAATACTTCGGACGCTTCTACGAACCGGTCTCGGCTGATCGCGACATCGTCTGGACTCCAACGTACGCGAGTGGAATCGTCCGACACACCTTCGACCGATCGAGTCCGATCGCCCAGTACGCAACCGTTCCCAAGGCCTTCGTGTTCATTCAACGGATCAATCTCGGTCTGTACGCAATCCTCGGCGAACTGGGCGCTCGTGGCAACTACCGACGAATCGCCGAGGAACTCTGGCCTTTCGTCGGTGCGCCACCGTCGACCGAGCTCGGCGAGGCCGAAGCACAATGGGCAGCGACCCACCGCTAGTGTCGCCAGAATGTCGTTTCGTCGCTCATTCGCCACCCTCGCCGCACTCACACTCGTTCTCGCTGCGTGCGGTGGTGACGACTCGTCGTCCGATGCCGATGCGAGTGAAGGCGACGAACTAACTCTCGTCGAAGATCCGATCATGGACACCGACGAACCCGACGTGGTTCTGCCGGCTTCGACCCCGACCGAACTCGTGATCACCGACGTCATTGTGGGCGACGGTCCGGCTGCCTCTGACGGCGACACGGTGTTCGTCAACTACGTGGGTGTTCTCAGTGCTGACGGCAGTCGTTTCGACGGCAACTACGGCAGCGATCCCTTCGACGTGACCCTCGGAATGGGCATGGTGATCAAAGGCTGGGATCAAGGACTGATCGGGATGCAAGCCGGAGGCCGTCGACAGCTCGACATTCCGGCCGACCTCGCCTACGGCGATCGTGAGATGGGGGCGGCGATCCCACCCAACTCGGCATTGTCATTCGTGGTCGACATGATCGCCGTGGTGCCAGCCACCGATGCTGCCGACGAACCATCGGTCGACATCTCGGCGGCCGACAATGTGAGCGAACTCGTGATCACCGACCTGATCGTCGGCGACGGAGCGGTAGCTGAAGCAGGAGCCAAGGCGGTTCTGCACCTTGTGGCGTTCCGAGCCGACACTGCCGCCCAGATCACGAGTACCTGGGCGTCGCCGCAACCACTCAGTTTCGAACTGAGTGAAGGGGGAACCCTGCCCGGTCTCGTCGCAGGAATTCAGGGCATGAAGGTAGGCGGTCGCCGCCAACTGCAGGTGCCGTTCGCAGATGCCTGGGGCGCCGAAGGACAATCCGACATCGGATTGCCGGCCGAGATCGATCTCATCGTGGTGATCGATCTTCTCGCGACCTTCTGACCTCGTCGATCTTCGACCACCAGGCGCGCAAAGCGTCAGGGAAGGCGCCTTGACCACCATCGGCGAAGGAATCGGACCACTCCCCACCCTCCCAACGACGCACGACGACGGCAACGCCTTCGTCCGACACCGCCGCCGTGAGTCGTACACGACATCGCAGCGACTCGTTCCAGCAGTCGTCGCCGTCGTCTGATTCGTCGTCCTCGTCGAGTGGTGTCATCCAGCCGGTCATCACCAAACACGCGGCGTCGAAGTCGACCATCGACGGAACCCGAGTGATCAGGTCGTAGGGATCGGCATCGCAATCGATCAGTTCACGGGCGAAGCCGTGGTCACCGTCGTGCACTGCGAACACCCGAGACGCTCGATAACGCAAAGTTTCGTCGAGCGTTTCATCGAGATCGGCGTCCACCCATTGGGCGATTCGCAGCGACAAAGGAGGTAGGGGCGAGGGGCGGGATTTCCGGGTCATGTCCGAATGTGGACACGGACTCCGACTGGGGGCGACGACTCAGGTCAGAGTGCGTTCGAGTTCGGCGGCCGCTTCGACGACATACGAACCGAACCGTCGACCGGGCTGAGTCGACAATCGCTCGATCGGCCCGCTGACACTCACCGCCGCACGCACGACACCCATGTCGTCGCGAACCGGTGCGCTCACCGATGCGACTCCGGCTTCGCGTTCACCCACCGACTCGACCCATCCGCGTCGACCGATGTTCTCTTCGAGCAGAACGTGTCCGGCTGATCCAGCACCGAGCGGAAGGAGCGATCCCTCGGGAACGATCCACCGCAGACCATGTGGTGACTGCAACGACAGCACACATCGACGGACGTCTCCTTCTCGTACGTACAACTGCACGCTCTCTCCAGTCTGCGTTCGCAATGCGTCGAGAACCGGACGCGCTCGCTCGACGAACGAATCGGATTCGGTCGCCGCCCGTCCGAGCGTGGCGAGCCAACGGCCGAGGGCGAATCGACCATCGTCAGTTCGCCGAACGAGGCCGTGCACTTCCATGGCCGCCGCCAGTCGATGGGTGGTGGCGCGGGGCAGGCCCGCACGGGCGGTCAGATCGGCCAGGCCGAGTGGACCGTGTTCGAGAAGGACTCTCCAGACCACGACCGCCTTGTCGAGAACTCCAACCCCCGATACGCTGTCCATACGGCGAGACTACCGTCCCAATATGTGAGACACAGTCTTTTCCGAGTCGCACGAGGAGAGTTCTCATGACCCAACCAACCACCCTCCCGCAGAAGGTCTGGGACCAGCATGTGGTGCATTCAGCACCCGGCGAGCCCGATCTTCTCTACATCGATCTGCACCTCGTCCACGAGGTGACGAGCCCGCAGGCCTTCGACGGACTGAGGATGTCAGGGCGCCCGGTGCGGCGGCCCGATCTGACCGTGGCCACCGAGGACCACAACGTTCCCACCGAGAACATCCACCTTCCGATCGCCGACCCGGTGTCGGCACGCCAAGTGGAAGTCATGCGGGCCAACGCACGCGAATTCGGCGTCGACTTGTTTTCGATGGGCGACGCGCGACAGGGCATCGTTCACGTGATCGGTCCCGAGCAGGGTCGCACTCTCCCAGGAATGACGATCGTGTGCGGAGACAGCCACACCGCCACCCATGGTGCATTCGGTGCACTCGCCTTCGGTATCGGCACGAGTGAGGTCGAGCACGTTCTCGCCACGCAGACGCTTCCGCAGAGCCGACCGAAGTGGATGTCGATCGACGTCGACGGTGTGCTTCCCGACGGTGTCACGGCCAAGGACGTGATCCTCGCCATCATCGGCCACATCGGAACCGGCGGTGGTATCGGCCACGTGATCGAATACCGCGGCTCGGCCATTCGTTCACTCTCGATGGAAGGTCGCATGACCATCTGCAACATGAGCATCGAAGCCGGCGCCAAAGCCGGACTCATCGCACCTGACGACACCACCTTCGCCTACCTCGAAGGCCGTGAATTCGCACCCAAAGGTGCGCAGTGGGAGCAGGCCCTCGATACCTGGCGCGGTCTCGTGTCGGATCCGGGTGCCTCGTGGGACAAAGAAGTGCGCATCGACGCGGCGTCACTTGTCCCGCACGTGAGTTGGGGCACCAACCCCGCCCAGGTGACCGGGATCGATGGCGCCGTACCCTCCCCCGACGACTTCAGCGATGCCACCACACGCGAAACCGTTGCCCGTGCACTCGAGTACATGGGCCTGACACCCGGTCAGCGAATCCGCGACATCGCTCTCGACACCGTCTTCATCGGATCGTGCACCAACAGCCGCATCGAAGACCTGCGCGCAGCGGCCAAGGTCATGGACGGACGAACGGTGACAGTGCCGCGTGTGATGGTGGTGCCGGGCAGCCACGCCGTGAAAGCACAAGCCGAAGCCGAAGGACTCGACAAGATCTTCCGAGCGGCTGGAGCCGATTGGCGCGAGCCGGGCTGCTCGATGTGTCTGGCCATGAACCCCGACAAGCTCGCCCCAGGCGAGCGAGCGGCGAGCACTAGCAACCGCAATTTCGAAGGTCGCCAGGGTCGCGGTGGACGTACTCACCTCGTCTCGCCGGCCGTCGCCGCCGCCACTGCTGTGGCCGGTCACTTCGCCACCCCCACCGATCTGGTCTGAGTTGCAGGAACGAAACGGAGACATCACATGAAGAGCGTTCGAGTACTCAACGGTCGTGGTATTCCTTTGCGACGCAGCGACGTCGACACCGACCAGATCATCCCGGCCGATTGGCTGAAGCGCGTTGAGCGAACCGGTTTCGAGGCCGGCTTGTTCTCCACGTGGCGTGAAGATCGCGACTTCGTGCTCAACGACCAGCGATACGCCGGCGCGTCGATTCTTGTCGCCGGGCCGTCGTTCGGTGTGGGTTCGAGTCGCGAACACGCCGTGTGGGCCATCCAGCAGTACGGATTCGTAGCCGTGATCGCACCGAGTTTCTCGGACATCTTCCGTAACAACTGCACGAAGAACGGCCTCGTTCCGGTTGCGCTCCCCCTCTCCGTGGTCGAGCAGATCTGGGCGGCGATCGAGTCGGATCAGTCGACCGAGATCGTCGTCGACATGGAGAAGCTCCTGGTCGAAGTCCCGTCGATCGGCGTGTCGGAGTCGTTCCCCATGGAACCGCAGAACCAACACCGATTCCTGAACGGCCTCGACGACATCGGCATCACACTCACGCACGCCGACGACATCGCCGCATTCGAAGCCAAGCGTCCGGCTTGGCTCGAACGCTGACTCAGTCGTTCTCGAACTCGACCAGATTCAGCAACTTCGAATTGTTGCTGAACACTTCGATCGGCTTGGTGATGGGCATGCGCATGGTGCGCTGCAGAAGCGTGACTTGAGTGTGCTGGTTGTACTCGACGAGGGTGACGGCCCATCCGTCGCGACCTGCTCGGGCGGTACGACCCGACCGGTGCAAGTAATCCTTGTTGTCCTTGGCCGGTTCGTAGTGCACGACCGCGGCAATGTCGTCGATGTCGATCCCGCGGGCGGCCACGTCGGTGGCCACCAACACGTGCAGGTCTCCTTCGGCGAAGCGTCGTAGGGCCTTTTCACGAGTGGGCTGGGCGAGGTCGCCATGAATCGCCGAGGCATTGACACCAAGAGCTTGAAGGTTGTCGGCCACCCGGTCGCACACGCGCTTCGTCTGGCAGAACACGACGGTCTTGCCGGCTCCACGCGAGATCGACGCCACCACTTTGTCTTTGTCGAGATGATGGACCGCGAGCCAGAGATGATGCATCGTGCCGACGGTGTCGGTGGCCGCATCGATCGCAACCTCGACCGGATCCTTGAGGTAGGCACGAATCAGGTGGCCCACGTCTCCGTCGAGAGTGGCCGAGAAGAGCATCGTCTGATTGCGTCCGGTGCAGCGGCGAAGAATCCATTCCACCTGTGGCGTGAAACCGTCGTCAGCCATGCGGTCGGCTTCGTCGAGCACCACCACTTCCACCCCGGACACGTCGATCTCGTCGGACTTCAGCAGGTCGATGAGGCGAAGCGGAGTGGCCACGACGAGTTCGATGCCCTTGGCGAGTTCGTCGATCTGGTGATGACGACTCGATCCGCCGTACACCGGAAGAACGCGCCGTCCGGAGTGGCGAGCCACTGGCTCGAGGACTTCGGCAACCTGAATGGCGAGTTCTCGCGTGGGCACCAGAACGAGACCGAGCGGCCTCTTCGGCTCGGCACGTTCGGACATCCGAGAGAGCATCGGCACACCGAAAGCGAGAGTTTTGCCCGAACCAGTCTTGGCCCGTCCGCATACGTCGTGGCCCTTCAACGCGACGGGAATGGCTTCTTTCTGGATGGCGAAAGGTTGTGCGAAACCGGCCGCCGCCAATCCGGCGTCGATGCCGTCGGGCACGCCGAGATCGGCGAACCCCGTCGGTGTGGGGACCGGAGGAAGAGTGTTGGTGGAGGTGAGGGGTTGAGTCGTGTCGCGGGCCGGCTGGTCGGGTCGGGGAGGTCGGCGGCGACGACGCGATGATCCCTGTCGTCGGGATGGTTCTGTCATGTCCCATGCAGGGTACCGGGTGCGTCGGGCCGCCATCGGTGCCTCGCCCACGAATCGGGTGTGCGCATAGACCTACTCTGTGACCATGAAAGTGCCCTTGAGCGTCGTCGACTTCCTACGTCGAGCCGAACTTCTGTATCCCGATCGCATCGGAGTGATCGACGAACCCGACCAACCGGCCGACTCGTGGGGAACACTCACCTACCGAGAAGTCGCCGAACGGGCACGCGCCCAGGCCGCCGGCCTCGATGCACTCGGAATCGGCGTCGGCGAACGAGTCGCCGTCCTCAGTCACAACTCGGCCCGTCTGTACACGAGCTTCTTCGGGGTCTCGGGATCGGGTCGCATTCTCGTCCCGATCAACTTCCGTCTGGTCGCCGAAGAGGTGAAGTACATCGTCGAGCACTCGGGAGCGCGCGTTCTTCTGGTCGATCCCGAACTGGCCGACGCGATGTCGTCGGTCGAGTGTGAGCACAAGTTCGTGATCGGCTCGGAAGCCGACGAGGCTCTTCTTCGTGTCGGCGTCGAACCACGACCCTGGACTCCCGACGAGGACGCCACGGCAACCGTCAACTACACGAGCGGTACGACGGCTCGGCCGAAGGGCGTACAACTCACTCATCGCAACATCTGGTTGAACGCAACCACGTTCGGGTGGCATCTCGGCGTGAGCGATCGCGACGTGTATCTGCACACCCTCCCGCAGTTCCACTGCAACGGATGGGGAATGGTCTACGCCATGACTGGCATGGGCGCGACACACGTCGTACTGCGCAAGGTCGATGGTGCCGAGATCTTGCGTCGGATCGACCACCATGGAGTCACTGCACTCTGCGGGGCGCCAGCCGTCGTGAACGCCGTCCTCGATGCGGCCACCACATGGGATGGGCCGATCCCCGGACGTGATCGAGTGCGCATGGTGGTGGCTGGTGCTCCCCCGCCGACTCGCACGATCGAACGCATGGAGACCGAACTCGGTTGGGAATTCATCCAGTTGTACGGACTGACCGAGACTTCACCCTTCATCACGATGAACCGCACTCGGGCCGAGTTCGACTCGTTGTCGCCCTCCGAACGAGCCCAGAAGTTGTCGCGAGCCGGAGCACCAGCGATCGGCGTCGAGATGCGCGTTTCCGAGCACGGCGAAGTCCTGGCGCGTGGCAACGTGGTCATGGCTGGATACTGGGAGCAACCCGACGCGACCCGTGACGCGATCCACAGCGCTTCCGACGACACCGACGGCCCCGAGTGGTTCCACACCGGCGACGGCGGGAGCATCGACACCGCTGGATACGTGACGATCAGCGATCGCAAAAAGGACGTCATCATCTCCGGTGGCGAGAACGTGTCGTCGATCGAGGTCGAAGACGCCATCTTCAGCCATCCCGACGTCTCGGAAGTCGCCGTGATCGGCGTACCTGATGAGAAATGGGGTGAGCTGGTACTGGCGCTTGTCGTCGTCACGCCGGGTTCGACGCTCACCGAGGACGAGGTCATCGCCTACGCCAAGACCAAACTCGCCGGCTACAAGTGTCCGAAGCGCGTCGAGTTTCGTGACGTACTCGCTCGAACGGCGACCGGGAAACTTCAGAAGTTCAAGTTGCGCGAGCCGTACTGGGCCGGACTCACCAAACAAGTGAACTGAAACGACTCGAACGGGCTCAGTTCATTCCGCGCAGCGTCGTATTAGACGTGTGCTGCTGAAGGAACCACTCGTACGTCGAGCGAATCCCTCGGTCGAGGTCGTACGTCGGCGACCAACCGAGATCGCGTAGTCGCCGGACGTCGAGGACCTTGCGAGGCGTTCCATCGGGCTTCGACGTGTCGAAGTCGAGCATCGCCTCGGGATACACCACGTCGCGGATCTTCTGTGCGAGCTCGCGGATGCTGAGGTCGACTCCGGTTCCGACATTGATGTGCATGTCATCGCTGTAGTTCTCCATGAGGAACACGCATGCGTCGGCCAGATCGTCGACGTGGAGGAACTCGCGCATGGGGCTACCAGTGCCCCAGATCTCGACTCGAGGGTTGCCAGTCGTCTTGGCGTCGTGGAACTTGCGAATGAGAGCCGGCAGCACGTGACTCGACGCCAGATCGAAGTTGTCGTTCGGCCCGTAGAGATTGGTGGGCATGGCCGAGATGAAGTCGGCCCCGTACTGACGTCGGTACGCCTGGCACAACTTGATACCGGCGATCTTGGCGACTGCATACCACTCGTTGGTTGGCTCGAGCGGACCAGTGAGAAGTTGCTCCTCGGAGATCGGCTGCGTGGCGTGACGCGGGTAGATGCACGAACTTCCGAGATACAGAAGTTTGGTCACTCCCGTGCTCTGGCTGGCGTGCACAACGGTGCCGTGGATCATCAAGTTGTCATAGATGAATTCGGCTGGCCGGGTGCTGTTGGCCAAGATGCCACCGACGGTGCCGGCAACCAGGAAGACGTAGTCGGGCCGGTGGGTGACGAACCACTCGTCGACCGCGCCCTGATCGCGCAGATCGAGTTCATCGCGCGTGGCCGTGAGAACATTTGCGAATCCGGCGCTCTCGAGACGACGCATGATGGCGCTGCCGACCAGACCGCGATGGCCGGCCACGAAGATCTTGGCGTCGGTGGGCATCGGCTGGTGCATCAGGTCTCCCGGGTTCGATGACTGTCTCAGGGTATCGGTCAGTCGACCAGAGCCTGATGCACCATCTGCTTCAGCTGACTACGCAACGGATGGGTGCTCGACGGCATGAGTTGAGTCATGAAGGTGAGCGTGAGATCCTCGACCGGATCGACCATGAACCAAGTGCTCGCGGCACCTCCCCATCCGAAGTCACCCACCGAACCCGGCACTTTGGCAGCCACCGGATCGAGGGTGACGCTCATGCCGAGTCCGAATCCGACACCGTCGTAACTCGTCTCGGCGAACAACGGACGACCGAATGCCGTGAGATCGACGTTGCCGGGCAGGTGGTTGCTCGCCATGTACTCCACAGTGCGAGACGACAAGATGCGACGGCCGTCGAGTTCACCGCGATTGCGGAGCATCTCGGCAAAACGTACGTAGTCGCCGGTGGTCGACACGAGCCCACCGCCACCACCATCGAGATTCGGCTGGTGGTACACCCCGCGGTCGGCAGCATCGGCACGAGTCGCGGCGAGTGTTCCGGGCGCGGCCGTGTACAGAGCCGACATGCGTTCGGCGCGATCTTCGGGGCACCAGAACGCCGTGTCGGACATCCCGAGCGGTTCGAAGATGCGTTCGCGCATGAAGTCGCCGAGTCGTTGGCCGCTGATCACCTCGACCACGCGACCGAGAACGTCGAGTGACACCGAGTAGTTCCATTCGGCACCAGGCTGGAAGAGCAATGGTTGGCGGGCGAGCAGAGTGCAGAACCCGGCCAGATCGAGATCACGCGGGAATCCCCATTCCATTCCGGCTTTGCGATACAACTCGTCGACCGGATGCTGGTACATGAATCCGTAGGTGAGACCGGCGGTGTGCGTGAAGAGATGCCACATCTCCATCCGCTCCGACATGGGTTCGAGAAGCGGCTTCACCCACGTGCCGCCCCGCCAGACCTTGGTCTCGGCGAATTCGGGGATGAACTTGGCGACCGGGTCGTGCAATTCGAATCGACCTTCTTCCCAGAGAATCATGGCCGCCACCGAAGTGATCGGTTTGGTCATCGAGAAGATGCGCCAGATGGTGTCGTCAGCGACCGGTCGGTTCGCTTCCCGATCGGCGAGTCCCTGCGACGTCGTGAAAGCGACCTTCCCGTCACGGGCGATCACCAACTGATAGCCGGTGAGTAGACCTTTGTCGATGTACTTCGTGAAGTGACGATCGATGCGACCGAGTCGGTCGGCGCAAAGGCCGACATCTCGGGGATCGACGACAGGACGTCCGTGGTTCATCCCACCACAGTACGTCGGTGCTCAGTCAGCCCTGGCCGTCCTGTTGGGCGGCGATCTCGGCGCGAACGGTGTCCATGTCGAGATCGCGCGCTTTGCCGACGAGTTCTTCGAGGGCTCGCTGCGGGAGCGCTCCGGCCTGGTTGTAGAGGAGGATGCCGTCCCGGAAGATCATGAGGGTCGGGATCGACTGGATTCCGAAAGCTGCCGCCAGGTCTTGCTGAGCTTCGGTGTCGACCTTGCCGAACACGGCGTCGGGGTTGGACTCGGCAACCGTCTCGAAGATCGGGGCGAACTGGCGGCACGGGCCGCACCATGACGCCCAGAAGTCGACGAGCACCATGCCGCCGCCCTCGATGGTGGATTCGAAATTGTCTCGGGTGAGTTCGACTGCTGTGCTCATGAGAGGTACAACCCGTTCCACTCCTCCCCTATTCCCCAACGCCTCAAAATTCGCCCACTCTGTTGCGTTTGACACCGCCGGCGGTCGTCTGCGCAACAGAGTGGGCGAATTTCGTCGGTTTCGGATCAGGGGTCGAGGAGGTCGCCGAGAGCGAGTTCGCCCTTCCTGGTCTGGCCCCCGTCTCGTAGAAACTTCTCCATCGCCGCCCGAGTTCCCGGTCCTCCCAAACTTGCCGAGAATGCGTTCCCCTCGGCCAACAGATCGGCTTCGACGTCTTTTTCGGCCCTCAGCACCGATGCTTTGGCCGCGGCCACCGCGTGAGACGGATACGACGCGATGCGACCCGCCAGCCGTTCGACGTGCGCCCACAACTTCTTACGGGGAAGGGCCCGATTGACCCACCCCCACTGTTCGGCGAGTTCGGCGTCGACGTCGTCACACCCGAGAATCGCCTCGAGCGCCCGTGATCGACCGATGAGCCGCGGTAGTCGCTGGGTCCCGCTTCCTCCCGGAAGGATTCCGAGACCGACTTCGGGCTGATTGAAAACTGCACCCGGATACTTCTTCGATGACTTCAGTGCGAAGCGCATGTCGCAGCTGAGCGCCAACTCGCTACCCCCGCCGCCGACTCTCCCTTCGATCACAGCAATCGTGGCCTTGGGCATCGTGCGCAATTGTTCGCACATCACGTGATAGGCGTTCAACGACGTCGCCGGTGGCTGATCGGTCGGGAAGGTGAGGATCGCCTCCACATCGAAGTGAGCGATGAAGAAGTCGGGGTTCGCCGACGACAGGATCACCACACGAACCTCGTCGTCGACGGATAACTCGGCGATGATCCGCGCAGTGGCCGCGAACTCTTCGACGGTGAACAGATTGATCGGAGGATTGTCGAAGACGATCCGAGCGATTCCGTCGGCTTTGTCGACCCTCACCCCGGCCATATCCCCCTCCTGATCGTCGTCGCTATGCGAGCAGCTTCTTCAACGCGTTCCGCGTGTCGGCAACTTCGTCGGGGGTGCCGCCGAATTCGACGGCGGCGAAGTCGGTCACTCCCATGTCGGCCAGAGCCGAGATCCGATCGAGGACCTCTGATTCCGAACCGGCGATCGCGATGTCGGCCGGACCCGCTGCACCTTCCTTGTCGAGCATGGCGCGATAGCTCGGGAGCTGTCCGTAGATGACGAATACCTTGGCAGCGCGTTCTTGAGCTGCTGCGACGTCCTTCGTGACGCACACCGGCAGCGCGGCGATCACCCGAGCTGAATCACGGCCATGCTTGTCGGCAGCCGCGCGGATGGTCGGGATGGTGTGATTCTTCAGCGTTTGAGGACCGGTGCACCATGTGAGGGTGCCGTCGGCCAATGCTGCGGTCACGTTCAACATCTGCTCACCGAGCGCGGCGACGACCACACCTGGTCGACTACCACCTGGCACGTCGACCGCACCGTTCACTCGGAACGCCTCACCCGCGTGAGCCACCGGTTTACCTTCGAGCAACGGCATCATCACCTCGAGGTACTCGCGCATGTGGCGGACCGGCTTGTCGAAACTCATGCCCCACATTCCCTCGACCACCATCTGATGGCTGAGTCCGATTCCGAGGCACAGGCGACCGTCGGTCGCGGCGTTCACGGTGAGAGCCTGCTGGGCCATCATCATCGGGTGTCGGGGATACGTGGGAACGACACTCGTACCGAGTTCGATCCGGGGAACTTCACGACCGATGACGGCCAGAGCCGTGAGGGCGTCGTGGTTGAAGATCTGAGGGACCCAGAAACTGGCGAACCCGTCCTTCTCGGCCCGAGAGGCCTCGTTGGTCATCGACCCGAGGGTCCCGTCGTTGGCCGCTCCACCGAAAATTCCTACGCGCATCCCCGCACCCTAACCGCAGGAATTCGCACACTCTGTTGCGCAAGTGGCTCAAGGGGTCATCTGCGCAACAGAGTGCGCGGATTTTGTCAGGAGAGGGAGACGAGGTCGAGCCAGGAGGAGGAGAAGTAGTCGACTTCGCCGTCGGGCATCAGCAGCACCTTGGTCGGCTCCAACTTCTCGACGAACTCGACGTCGTGACTCACGAACACGATCGCGCCCTTCCACCCCGACAGCGCCTCGGCCACCGCATCACGGCTCGGCGGATCGAGGTTGTTGGTCGGCTCGTCGAGCAGCAGCAGATTGTTGCGACCCACCATCATCATCGCCAAGGCGAGCTTCGTCTTCTCCCCGCCCGAGAGCGTGCCCGACCGCTGGAACACCTTCTCTCCAGACAATCCGAACATGCCGAGCAGACCGCGTAAATCGGTCTCGGTCAACTGCACGCCCGGCGGTACTTCACGACGAATGTTGTCGAGCAGTGACACCGAGGTGTCGAGGTTGTCGTGCTCCTGCGCGTAGTAGCCGGCGTGCACGTGATGACCGAATCGGAAATCACCAAGATCAGCGGTGGTCTCACCGGCGAGAATGCGCAAGAGGCTCGTCTTGCCGGCACCGTTCAAACCGAGAACCAGAAGGCGTTCGCCGCGGCCGAGATCGAACGACACGTCCTCGAACACGAGTGGTCCGCCGTATCCCTTGCACAGATGCTCACCCACCAGGACGGTCTCGCCACACGGCGGCGGATCGGGGAAGCGCACCCGGATCGCTCTCTGCGACGACGGCGCGACGACACGCGCCCCCTCCAATCGGTCGATGCGCTTCTCGATGCTGTGTGCCATCGCCGCCTTGGTGGCCTTGGCACCGAAGCGATCGACGACCGTCTGCAACCGCGCGATCTCCTTCGCCTGCTGAGCCGCTTTCTTCGCGAGACGAATCTCGTCCTCGGCGCGCGCCTTGCGGTACTGGCTATAAGTGCCGCGGTATTCGACAACTTGCCCGGTTGCGTCCTCGGCTGGCCGGTCGAGATGCAGCACGCGAGTGATCGCCTCGTCGAGCAGATCGAGGTCGTGGCTGATCACGAGGAGGGCCCCGCGGTACTGGCGCAAGAACTGCAGCAACCACGTCTTGGCGTCGATGTCGAGGTGGTTGGTGGGCTCGTCGAGCAGCAGCGCATCGCTGCCGGCGAAGAGGATGCGCGACAACTCGACCCTTCGACGTTCACCGCCCGACAACACCCCCACCGGAAGCGACAGGCGCTCGGCATGCAGCCCGAGTCCGGCGGCGATCGACCTCGCTTCACTTTCGGCGGCGTATCCGCCTTTCAAGGAGAACTCCTCCTCGGCGCGCGAGTAACGAGCCACGTTGCGGTCGCTCGATTCTTCCTCCATTGCGATACGCAACTTCTCGAGACGAGCCAGATCGTCGTCGATCTGACGACCCGACAAGATGTGAGAGATCGCCGTTCGGCCGTCGAACACACCGGCGATACGCGGATCCTGCGGCAAGTATCCGAAGCCACCTTTGCGCATCACTTTGCCGAGGGTCGGTTCGACATCGCCGCCCAACACTTTGAACAAACTTGTCTTGCCGGCCCCGTTACGCCCGACCAGACCCACTTTGTCCTTGGCCATCACGGTGAAGGTGGCCTGGTCGACCACGACCCGACCTCCCACTTCGACCGTCAACGCCTGGACCTGGAGCACCTCTCAAGTGTGTGGCACGGAGTCGACGATCACAACCATTCGCCGGTCTCGTCGGCGGCGATCCGTCACGGCAACGTGGTGGTGGCTCCAGGCCGAGTCGAGGTCACCGGTGCACTCGTCGTCGACGACGCGCCATCACCGCCGCTCTCGGTCGCGTTTTCGCTCGGCGCACCCGGTCCTTCTTGACCGTCCGGCAAGCGCATGTCGTCGACGAATTCCGAGGGCAGACAGGAACCCTTCTCATCGCCGGGCGCGCGACCGAGAACCTCGGCCAACAACGACACCAATAGTTCGTTCCCTTCATCACTCGGATGGATTCGGTCCGATGACAACACGCCGGGCGTCTCACTGATCGACTTCCAGTCGAGGAACCAGACGTTGTCTCGAGTGAGCACCTGATCGGCGATCACCTCGTTGACCTCTCGCTGACCCACACCCCACTCCGACACCGACAACAACACCGTGGGTCGCGGTTCCAGACGATCGAGAATCTTCACGAGATCGGCTTCGTACTGGTCCTGATCGCGCCAGTAGTTGGTCCCCAGAAACACCACGGCCGCATGCCAGGTCTCGTCCATCTTCTCCGAGAGAACACGCAGACCGAACTCGACTGCTCGACCCACCTCGGCCTCCACCGACACTTGCCAGCCAAGAGGTGTGAGTTCCTGACACGCGAGATTGGAATAGCGACGCGACACGGTCGCAAGGATCGAGTCGCCAATCATGAGAAGACGCGGCCCCGTGGCCACTTCACCGACCGTTTCGTCGCGAACGGGGACGGGTTCACCGGACGGGAACGTGTTGGGGGTGTCGGCCAAGCCCAAAGGACGTAGCCCGAGCGGGGGCAACGATCCCACCCCGGCCACTGTCGATGGCACGTCGACCGTCGACGAAGGCGACGACGCGTCCGAGCCACAACTGGCAATCGCCAACGACGAGAACCGGCGTCGCACCGACTTCTTCACGTGCGACCGCTCGGTTGTAGAGCTTCAGCATGACGAACAGGACGAAAGCGACGAGTACGAAGGTGACCGCCACG
>RFSV01000023.1 GCA_009923785.1 Acidimicrobiia bacterium
GCCGACACCCTCCTTCGCCTGGTCGAACAAGGTCGAAACGCCTACTCGATCCCCGAGTCCGACGACTTCGTGATCGTCGATGGCACCTATCTCTTCACGATCGCCGATGGGCAACTGATCGGAATCGAAGGACTCGCATGATCACAACCATCAAGTCTCGGAGCGTTGACCTCACATGAACACCGTCCTACTCGTCGTGGTGATCGTGCTGCTCGCCGCAGCCGTCGTCCTCCAACTCCGCACCAAACAACATCCCGTGGTCGAGCAGCCCGTCACACCAGCCGTCGACCCTGCGTTGCTCCAGGCTCAGTTGTCACAATCAGTGTCCACCGCTCTCGCTGACGCCCTCGAACGCCTCAACGACGAAGCCCGAAAGACCCGAGACGAAACGGTCCAACTCGTCACGAAAGCTGGGGTCGAACAAATCGGCGCCAAAGGGGAGATGATCAACCAAAGCCTGACGAACGTTGCCGACCAGGTGGCGAAGAAGATGTCCGAAATCGATCAAGCGCTCACGTCACTCCGCGAGAGCACCTCCAAGCAGTACGGAACAGTCGAACAAGCAGTGGCCGCTCTCACCCGGCGCACCGACAAGCTGAACGACGTCCTGTCCAGTTCGCAGGCCCGAGGTCAATGGGGTGAACGACTCGCCGAAGACATGTTGCGGGCGGCCGGCTTCGTGGAAGGAGTCAACTACTCCAAGCAGGCCACCATCGACGGCGGCGGCCGCCCCGACTACCGCTTCGACATACCTCCCGACCGCGTCCTGTTCATGGACGTGAAGTTCCCCCTCGACAAGTACGCCGAGTACGTCGCGGCGGATACTGATCAACACAAGGCAGCCACCAAAGACGCTTTCATTCGTGCCGTCAAAGACCGGGTCATCGAGCTCGCCAAGCGCGACTACGTCGACAAGGCTTCCGACAACACAGTCGACTACGTCCTCATGTTCATTCCGAACGAGAGCATCAGCGGATTCGTGCACGAAGCCGATCCAAAGATCCTCGACTTCGCTCTCGAACGCAAGGTCGTTCTGTGTTCACCGCTCAATCTCTACGCATTTCTCGCCGTCATTCGTCAGGCCACCGACGCCTTCCACACCGAGAAGACCGCCGCCGAGATCATGCAGATTGTCAATCGGTTCCAAAAGCAGTGGGACGACTACCTGAAGGCCGTCGACAAGGTGGAAAAGTCCTTCCATTCCCTCGAGTCCGACCTTGCGTCGATCAACACCGGCGGAACTCGTTTCCGCATGTTGAGCGCTCAGGTGAAAAAGATCGAGAAACTTCGCCAGAAACAAGGGATCCCCGAGCTCCCTGCGGCTCTCGACGACGATGTCGTCGACGCCGAAGAAATCGACGACTGATTCACTCGTCGCGAATGTGGCCGCGCTGACGAGCCTCGTCGATGATCGACTGAGTGTGAGTCCACAAAGCCTGCGATCCATCCCCGATCGGTGACAACCGCTTCACAGCCTGAGGCAAAGTCACGCCGTGTTCTTTCCAGGTGGACGCCTCACCAGCCACGTGATTCAGCACGGCTGGCTGCATCCGATCGACAGCATTGGCAAACCGGCTCTCGGGCGTCTCCATCGCCTCGTACTCTTCCCACAACCGCCACAAGTAGTCGGCCTGATCGGATGGAAGAAGTCCGAACAGCCGTTCAGCCGCACGACGCTCCCGCTCTTCTTTGTCACCATTGGCCGTCACGTCGTAGGCAAAGGTGTCACCGGCATCGATCTCGACGATGTCGTGAATCAAGCACAGAGCGAGTACGTGGAAAAGATCGACGTCCTCGTTGCTGTGCTCGGCGAGAACGAGGGCGTACATCGCTAAGTGCCACGAATGCTCGGCGGTGTTCTCTCGCCGACCGGCTGCGATTCGGGTCTGGCGTTCGATGTCCTTCAGGCGGTCGATCTCGACCAGAAAGTCGAGTTGGCGACGAAGACGATCGGCGGACATGAGCGATTCAACCCGAGATGAGCGAGGCCAGCGACCACACCGCTGCCACCAATCC
Source organism: Acidimicrobiia bacterium (assembly GCA_009923785.1). Lineage (GTDB taxonomy): Bacteria > Actinomycetota > Acidimicrobiia > Acidimicrobiales > Ilumatobacteraceae > Casp-actino8. Next base: position 2,017 of record RFSV01000023.1, read on the forward strand.
GACGACGGCCATCACCACACTGCGCACCACGGGAGCGCGTGCCAAATCTCCTTCTTTGGCTGCCGGCGGCGGTTTCACCACCGCTAGGGCATTGCCCACGAAGAGCGCTCCGCCCAGGGCCAACACCAGCCAGGCGAGCAGATCTTCACCGAGGAACATGCCACTATTCTGCCAGCCGACCACTGGTCGGTCCCGTTCGGCGTCGCCAGTGGTCCATCGAAGCGGTAAGACTGATCACATGGGTTTCCACCACGTCGCCATCGCCATCCACGACACGGCCGCCAACTACGACTTCTACACCCGAGTCATGGGTTTCGAACTCGTCAAGGTCGTGACCGCTCCCACCCCCGAAGGCGGCTGGAGCAAGCACTTCTTCTACTCCACCGGCACCTCACCGTCGGGAGAGCAAGGAATGATCGCCTTCTGGGAAATCCACGACGACTCAATCGGCACCGAGTTCGGCACCAACCTCAACAAGAGCGCCGGTCTGCCGTGGTGGGCCAACCATCTCGCCTTCGACGCACCCACTGCTGACGACCTCGAACGACATCGCGAACGCTGGCGCGACTGCGGCCACACCGTTCTCGAAGTCGATCACGAGTTCTGCCGTTCGATCTACATCCGCGATCCCGAAGGAAACACCGTCGAGTTCTGCCACACGGTTCGCGACTTCACCGACGAGGAGAAGACGCACGCCATGGAGCTACTCATGAATCCGCAACCTGAGATGGAAAAGGCGTTCGGCGCCAAGATCTGGCAGCCCGAGGGCGAACCAGTTTTGCTCCCGTCGAGCTGACGTCGGCCTACTCCGGATCACCCGGCTCATCGGGCCGACTGGTGATACCCCGCGCCGCACTGCGGAACAGGGTGAACTCGCCCTGGAACACCAACTTGAGGTTGGCAAGTTCACCAGCTCGGTGTTTGGCCACGATGAGATCGGCCATGCCGCGTAGCGACGGGTCCATCGAGTCCTGTTTGTACACCTCTTCACGGTGGATGAACATGACGACGTCGGCGTCCTGCTCGAGGGAGCCCGATTCACGAAGGTCGGCGAGCTGTGGCTTCTTGTCGGACCGCTCCTCGAGTCGGCGGCTCAACTGGCTGAGCGCCAGGATCGGTACGTTCAGTTCACGGGCCAGAACTTTGAGGTTTCGGCTGATCTCACTCACTTCGAGCTGCCGGTTCTCGGCACGAGTGTTGCCGCCCATGAGCTGCAGATAGTCGATGACGATGAGACCAAGGTTGTCGAAGCGAGCTTTCAGTCGACGGGCCTTCGCTCTGATCTCCATCACCGTCACGGCCGGGTTGTCGTCGAGGAACAACGGAACTTCCAACCGACCGACAGCGTTGTTGACGTCGCTCCATTCGTTGCCGGTGAGGTTGCCGGTCCGTAATTTCTTGGTGTCGACGCGGGCCTCTGACGACAGGATTCTCTGCGCCATTTCGCTGTGGCTCATTTCGAGAGAGAACACGAGCACGGGCTGACGCGTGTTCTTGGCCACGTGCGTGGCGATGTTGAGCGCGAACGCCGACTTTCCCATGGACGGGCGGGCACCCACGATCACCAAGGACGCGGGCTGCAACCCGAGCAGCACGTTGTCGAGGTCGACGAAGCCGGTCGCCACACCGGTGACGCCCACCTTCTCGGTGTAGCGACGTTCGAGCTCGTCGGTAGTGAGGCGCAGCACGTCGCGAATTTCGGCCACCGAATCGACCACTCGATCGTCAGCCACTTCGAACACCTTGCTCTCGGCCGTGTCGAGGGCCTTGGCCACGTCGTCGGGTTCGGAGTAGGCGATCTCGGCGATCTCGCTCGCTACTCCGATCAGTCGACGCAAGGCCGCCGTGTCGTTCACGATCTTGGCGTAGCGGTGAACGTTGCCGATCACTGGTGTGGTGTTCTGCAGTCGCAGCAAGAAATCCATACCACCGATGTCGTCGAGAAGACCGGCCTTACGCAGTTCGTCGGCCACGGTCACGGCGTCGACGGGTTGACCGCCGGCCAGCAACGCGCGAATGGCATCGAACACATGCTGATGTGCCGCCCGATAAAAGACATCGGGTTGCATGCCAAGCTCACTGATCGTGTTGACGGCATCGCGCGACAACAGCAACGCGCCAAGCAATGACTCTTCGGCGCTCAGATTGTGCGGTGGCACGCGATCTGACGCCATCGGGCGTGATCCGTTGCCGCGGGCCGTCCGCCCTGACGAGGAGAAGGTGTCAGTCATCGACTCCACCTTCCCCGATCAGGCCTGTTGATCGCTAGTGGTACATCCCTGTGAGGATCCTGTGGACAACGTCCGGGATCCTGTGGACGAACCCCACACGGGGTCACTGAGCAACGACGTTGATCGTGAACGAGAACTCGACGTCGGGGTGCGGGTGCGCGCCCACCGAGTACTCGCCCACGGTCTTGATGTGGTCGGGCACCGAGATCTTCTTACGATCGAGTTCGACGCCGGCCTGAGCCGAGACAGCTGCAGCCACGTCGGCAGCGTGAATCGAGCCGTACAGACGGCCCTCCGGACCGGCCTTGGCCACCACCTCGATGGTCTTGCTCACCAGCACGGTGGCCACGGTCTGGGCCGACTCGCGGTCGGCGGCGTCACGCAGGTCGCGACGACGACGCATGGCAGCGGCCTGGCTCAGCGCTCCGTCGGAGGCCTTGATGGCCATTCCGCGCGGGAGCAAAAAGTTGCGTCCGTGGCCCTCGGCAACCTCGACGATGTCGCCGCGCTTGCCAAGACCCGAGATGTCGGAACGAAGAATCACCTTCATGATCAGGCCTCACCTTCTGCATCGGCACCGGTCTCGACGGCGTCGGTCTCGACCTGGTCGGTCATCTCGACCTCGGTCACCTGATCGTTGACCTGCTCGACGGCCTCAGGGGCCGGCCCGCGACGCGGACCGCGACCCGCCGACGCGACCCGCTTGGTGTACGGCAACAGCGCCATCTCACGGGCGTTCTTGATGGCCGTGGCCAGTTCTCGCTGCTGCTGAACCGTGTTGCCATTGAGCTTTTGGCCGCGGATCTTGGAGCGGTCGGACATGAAACGCTGAAGCAGGTTCACATCCTTGTAGTCGACGTATTGGATTTTCTCGGCCGACAAGATGTTGGCCTTCTTCTTGATCTTGCGTCCGGCGTCCTTGGGAGCGCCACGACGAGGGGCTTTTTTACTGTTGCTCATGAGGGAAGTGTCCTTGTGCTGTGAGGGAGATTGTGACGATCAGAAGGGTTCTTCATCGGGGTAGGAATCGGCAGCCGGGGCCGGACTGGACGAGCGGCCACCGCCGCTGTATCCGCCGCCGCCGTCACCGCGACCGGGTGTGCGCTCGACCGAGGCAGTCGCCCACCGCAAAGACGGGCCGATTTCGTCGGCCACGATGTCGACAGCGGTGCGCTTGCCGCCATCACGAGCTTCGTACTCACGAACGTCGAGCCGGCCGGTGACGAGCACGCGGCTGCCCTTCGTGAGAGAAGCGGCGATGTTCTCAGCGAGTTGATCCCACGCGACCACGTTCATGTACGAGGTCTGCTCCTGCCATTCGCCATTCACCTGATAGCGGCGATTGACGGCAAGACCGAGAGTGACGGTGGGCTTCCCCGACTGGGTGAAGCGAAGTTCGGGGTCGCGGGTGAGGTTCCCGACGACGGTGATGGAATTGGATGCCATGGTGTCCTCCTAGCGGTGTGACGGTGACCGACCGCGCTCAGGCCGCAGTCAGGCCTCGCCGAGCCGCTTCGGCATCGGGGAGACGCAACAACTTGTGGCGCAGGATGTCGTCGGAGATCCGCAGCGAACGCTCGAACTCATCGAGAGCACCTGCGGGAGCGACGAGGTTGAACACGGCGTAGTAGCCGTCTTCCTTCTTATTGATCGGGTAGGCCAAACGGCGCTTGCCCCACCAATCGGGCTTCCCGTGCACTTCGCCACCGGCCGCCTTGACGGACTTGGTGACATCGGCTGCCCATCGCTGGGCCACGGCATCGTCGACGGTTCCGTCGATGATGATCATCAATTCGTAGGCACGCATGATCTGCGTGAACCTCCCTTCGGTCGCGAACCGGGGTTCCGGCTCGGGGCCCCTTGCGGAGCAGGGTCTATATGGACTCGGGAAGTGTACCGGCGCCCGTGGTCGACCCGACCGGGAGTGTGGGACGACGAGCGAAGCAACGGCACCACATGATCATGACCAAGGGGTGTGGCAGGGGGTCGGTGGCCGACCGACTCGACTGCACCTATCGGAGCAGGTCAGACGGGTCGAGTCAGCCGCACGATGGAGGCGGTGATCAGGCCGACACCGGCCGACACGGCCCCGCGTTCGGTGGAGAACTGCCCACCTCGGCGCAACAAACCGGTGACTGCCTGTTCACGCTCTCCCTGCACAACGAGTGCAGGCCCGCCCATGTCACCGAGACCCCACCACAGGGCAATCACGCCCAGGAGGATGGCGGCCACACAAAACGGAACGGCCAGAGTCTCCTGCGGCATTCGCGACGAGAGCAGCAACGAGAACACGGCACTCAGAAGAAGGAAGACTCCCACCGATCCGAGCGCCACCAGAACGTGCCGAATCACACCCGAGAACCCGATGTTGGCTTCGTTACCGCAGTCGACGATCGGTCGCATCGGAGTGGACGGGTCGTCGGGAGAGAACACTTGGAGGAGTTGGCACTCCTTACCGTCGGCCACCGGCACACCGTCGACGAATTGCACAGCGAACGAATCGGTGAAGGCGCCGATGAGGAGCAAGCCGATCGCCGCCACCAACACCATCACAATGCCGGTGAGTGCATCACGTTGTAGGCGGCGACTGGCGTCGTACGGCAGCCAGCGATTGTTTCGAGACGAACGAGACGACAAGCCGAGTCGGCTCATTCCCGACGAACCGGTGAGATCACGTTTGTTCACTGTCGATCAACCCACCTGTCGACGTCCGCGTTGGCCACCGATGGGAAGAGCTCGCACGAGGTAGTGCCAGCGGCACGAACAGCACGCTTCGACCACATAGGCCGTGTATTCCTCGGCGCGTCGGTGAAAGGCCGCCAATTCATCGTTGTCGGCCGCCAAGCGACCGTGGGCCGGCAAGCGCGGTCCGAACACGTAGGTGACCAGCACCAGGTTGTCTTCTTCGCAGATGGGACAGATCGCCTCGGTTCTCTTTCCCACCGACCGGGCCGCCCTCATCAGTTCGGGGTGAGCGTCGCACACCTCTTCGCGCCCGAGACGTCCGCGCTGAACCTCGTTGATCGTCGCTCGACGAGCCATCCGATGATCGACGAGCCCGCCACGAAACGTGGACATCCCCCGGAACGAACTCGCACCGAACGACTCGCGCATCGAAGGCAGGTTAGCCCTGTGCGACACCCGCCTGGCGCGCCACCCACCAGTCGTTCAGACGGCGGCGGATCTCGTCGTCGCCCACCAATCCTTCGTCGAGTCTGATCTCGAGCAGGAAGGCCAAGGCCTCGCCCACATCTCGCGACGGACCGATACCCAATTGAGTCATCACCTGGCCACCGTCGAGCTCGGGGCGAATCGCCTTCAATTCCTCCTGGGCCGCCAAAGCGTCGATGCGCTCTTCGAGTTCGTCCATCCGACGCGACAGCCTCGCGGCCTTTCGCTCGTTACGGGTGGTGCAGTCACAACGCGTCAGAACGTTCAACTCGGCCAGCAGGTCGCCGGCATCGGTCACATAACGGCGCACCGCCGAGTCGGTCCATCCCATTCCATAGGTGTGAAAGCGCAGGTGCAGACGGACCAGCTCGGTGATCCGCTCCACGTCTTCGTTGGGAAAACGAAGGGCAATCAGTCGCTTCTTCGTGATCTTGGCGCCCACCACGTCGTGCATGTGAAACGTCGTGCCTTTTCCTTCGAGATAACCGCGGGTCTTCGGTTTGCCGACGTCATGGAACAAGGCAGCCAGTCGAGTCACACGGAAATCGAAGTCGTCGCACGCGTCGGGTCGTACGTTCTCGATCACCGCAAGAGTGTGGGTGAGGACGTCCTTGTGCCGATGGATGGGATCGTTCTCGAGTCGCATGGCCGGCAATTCGGGAAGAAACAGGTCGGCCAGACCTGTCTCGACGAGGAACCACAGTCCGGTCGTCGGCGAGTCGACCACGATGAGCTTGTTGAGTTCGTCGCGGATGCGTTCAGCCGACACGATCTCGAGCCGATCCTTCATGTGGCGAACGGCCTCGACCAACTCCGGGGTCGGTGTCATCTTCAACTTGGCGACGAAGCGAGCCGCCCGCATCATTCGCAGAGGATCATCGCTGAAACTGATGTCGGGATCGAGGGGAGTCCGCAGGGTCCGCGACATGAGATCGGCCACCCCAGCGAACGGATCCACGAGCGTCGGATCGTCGGACGTCACCTCCAGAGCCATCGCATTGATCGTGAAATCTCGTCGCGACAGATCGGACTCGATGGCATCGGCGAACTCGACATCGGGCTTGCGGGTATCGGGGTGATAGGCCTCAGCCCGATGCGTCGTGATCTCGTAGACGCGTTCACCCTTACGGGCTCCGATCGTGCCGAACTTCTCGCCCTGGGTCCACACTGCGTCGGCCCACGGAGCGATCAACTTCTTGATCTCGTCGGGGCGAGCGTCGGTCGTGGCGTCGAAATCGAGGTCGGTGGTCTCGATGCCGAGCAACAGATCACGAACCGTTCCCCCCACGAGATACAAGCGTCGATTTCCCGCACGGAACAGAGCAGCCAAGTCGGCCACTTCTGCGAGTACGGGTGCAAAGCGCTCAGGGATCACACCGGCAGGTTACGAGGAACGGCCGTTCAGGTGCTTGGAAGTTCGCGTTCTTGCCACCATCGGGTCACGGTTCGGACCATGTCGAACCCCGATGAATCCGGTGGGCCGGACGTTGCAGGCTCCGGCCGACACGCACGATCGGCGAGGGCACCCAGACTGGCCATCGTCGACAGGCGAAGCGCGTCGAGGTCGTAGCCGCCTTCCAACATCACGAGTCGTCGGCCAGCAGGCACCAGAGTGAGTAGTCGTGACATCACGTCGAAGTAATCACCTGCCGACAATGCCAAGTCGGTGATCGGATCGTTGCGATGCGCGTCGAAGCCCGCCGACACGATGAGCCATGTCGGGTCGAATGCCTCGCATCTCGGAAGAATCAATTCGTCGAGCGCAAAGCGATACACATCGCCCGTCGTACGCGGGGGAAGCGGAACGTTCAATGTGAATCCGACTCCGTCGGCTCGTCCGATCTCGTCGTACCAACCCGTTCCCGGGTACAGCGGCCATTGATGGAGTGACACGTACAGAACCCGAGGGTCGTCGTAAAAAACATCTTGGGTTCCGTTGCCGTGATGTGCGTCGACGTCGACCACGACGACCCGTTCACCGCGATCGGCCAGAGCGGCCGCTGCCACAGCCACGTTCGACACCAAACAGAATCCCATCGAGTCGTCACGAGTCGCGTGATGGCCCGGAGGACGAACCGCACAGAACGCGGCGTCCCCACGTCCGGAGGTGAGTTCCCGAATCGCCGTGAGCCCGGCGCCGGCGCCGAGACAAGCCGCTTCCCACGATCCAGCCGATGCCACTGTGTCGGGGTCGAGACGACCACCACCTGATCGAACGATCGATTCCAGACGATCGACCAGTCGGGGCGTGTGCACACGAAGCAGATCTTCTCGAGTGGCCGATTCGGGTTCGATCGGAATCAGACCATCGGCGACATCGGCGTCTCGCGCTCCTGCCAGCACGGCGTTCAACCTCTCGGGCCGCTCGGGGTGACCTGGTCCGGTGAGGTGATCGAGGTACGCCTCGTGTGTGGCGAACAAGATCGACATCGAAGCAAACGCTACCGTCGCAGGTGTGATGGCCGGATTCCGACTTCGTCGAGACAGCGGTCCGCCTCGCATGCTCGATGACGGTCGGGTTCGTGCACGTCTGCGCACGTGGCCCCATCAACCCGGCGTGGCTCAAGTCGTCCTGACCGATCACACCAAGTCGCCGTCGTACACGACTCTCACCGACTGGCTCGGCGTGCTCCGAAACTGGCACTACACGCGTGTACGAACGGGTGCTCTCGCCGCTTCCGCAACCGACGCGTTCGTCGAACACGGATTCGAAAGAGTCCAGACACTTGCCCTATTGAAAGCAACTGTGTCCCGTCGGACCGAATTCGACTCCCCGGTTCACGAATTACGATCCATTCGGGGTCCGCAACAACTGTCGGTTGCCGCACGTATCGATGCCGAGGCCTTCGAAAACGGATGGGAACTCGATACAACTGCCATCGTCGACGCCTGTCTTGCCACACCGCAACATCGCATCCGACTGGCCGTCACCTCGTCCGACGAACCGGGTGGCTACATCATCACGGGTCGAAATGGATCGGCTGGCTTCATCCAACGGCTCGCCGTACGTCCCAACCTGCAAGGACAACGAATCGCCACGTCACTTCTCCTCGATGGTTTGCGATGGCTCCAGCGAAAGGGTGTACGCGAAGTTCTGGTGAACACCGACTTCGGCAACGAACGCGCTCTCGATCTCTACCGTCGATTCGGCTTCGCACTGCTTCCCGATTCGTTGCAGGTTTTCGAGCTCGCGCTCGCCGAGGACACTGAAGATCCGGAGCTGAGATGAGAGCACGTCATCTCGTCCCTCTGCTGATGATTGCTCTTGGTTCCTCGCTCGTCGTTCCGCCGGTCGGAGCCGAGGAATACGCCCGGGTCGGCTCCCTTCTGTCGCAGGACCAGTACGTCGCCGGACTCGAGGGATCCTCGTTCGCGATGAGTTTGTTCGTCGAAGGCTCCAGTTCACTCGGTGATCGGGCCCCTACATCACTTCTCGTGACTGCACATCAACCAGTCGACTCGCGCCGTGAGCTCCACGAAGTGCTCCTCGGAACGCTGCCCTCCAATGTCGACGCGCTCGAATTCGACATCGCCGGACTTCGCGATGCGTCAGGGGTGATCGACCTGGTCGTGCCCATCGAAATCGGAACCACGACCAGCGAGAAATTGCAGATGTCGGCCACCGGTATCTATCCGGTATCGATCGCCTTGGTGGTCGGGGCCGAAGTCACCGATCGAATCGTCACCTTCGTCGAGCGCCTCCCTGAAGGAAGTAGTGAACCCGAGACTGCAGCTCCCCTCCCGACAGCGATCTTCGGATCGATCGACGGAGCTGTCACCCTGCAACCCGACGGCTCCACCACCGTCACCAACAATGACCGGTCTTCACTCGCCGATCTAGTGACGGTGGCCGAGGCGTTGCCGGGATTTCCGCTGACCGTCGCCGTTCGCCCTGAAACAGTGGAGGGACTCTCGAGATCGACGGGCGAGGACGCTCAATTACTCGCATCGCTCCAATTCGCCGACTCCATGTCCTTCCTGTCGATGCCATACGTCGGCCTCGACCCTGAAGACGTGGTCGGAACTCGCTTCTCTGACGTGTTCGTCGACCAACTGCGTCTCGGTGAGGACTCACTCTCGGATTCGCTTCCTCTGACGACGACACGTCGAACGGCGTGGGTCATGGATCGTGCACCCACAGCCGCCGAGGCGCAACTCCTTCGCGACCTCGGCTTCCGATCGATTCTCATGCTTCCGAACGCACAACGTGACGAAGGAATGGAACTTCTAGGATTTCTCGACCCGACCCGCCTCGTCGATCTTGCGTTCGAGGGACGGGGGGCCATCGAAGCGCAAGTCGCCGATCAACGAATGTCTGACCTGCTCACGCAGGCCTCTCGACTGCCGACGAGCGATTCTTTCCTCGTGGCCCAGCACGTTCTCGCCGATCTGAAATTGCTCCGGCGCGAGATTCTCGATCGAGGTGAGTCTCTCAGTGGACGCTCGCTCGTTCTGGCCACCAATGACGGTTCGATGATGTCGATCGAACTCCTGACTGCGGTGGTCGACACGCTCAGCGCATCGCGTTTGGTCACCCTCGTCGACCTCGACGACGCACTGTCTCGAACCGCCGTCGGACTCGCCGACGGACGTCCGATTTCGGTGACCCTTCCCATTCGGTCCGACACCGTCGATGAGAGCCCCTTCGTCACCCATTCACTGATGTCCTCGAGGGTTTCGGCCTACGCCTCGATGCTCCCCGACGGTGATGAGCGTCCCACCTTGTGGCGTCGACTCGTTGACGTCCTCGTCGACCAGAGACTCGATAGTGCCTCGAGGCAGGACTATGTCGAGGTGATCGTCGCCGACACTGCGATGGTGGCCGACGGCCTGGTGGCGCCCACCCCCGCAACATTCACTCTCGGGGGACGTTCGAGCCAACTACGACTGAGTATGCGCAACGACGGGCCCACCGATTTGACGATCCGGCTTCGACTGGCGTCACCAAAGTTGCTGTTCCCTGATGGCGAACCGGTGGTGCTGCTGGCCGCCGGGTCCCTCACTCCTATCGAAATCGACGTCGAAGCCCGCTCCAACGGACGGTTTCCGGTGACTGTCCAAGTGGTGACGCCCGATGGCGGGGTGGCCCTCACCGACCCGATCGTGTTCACGGCCCGCGTGAACGCCCTGGCCGGACTCGGCCAGGTGGTCACTGGTGTGGCCCTCTTGCTGCTCGCCACCTGGTGGGTTCACCACTGGCGCGGCCAATACCGCCGTAAGCAGGCCGAAGTCCTGGCCAGCACGGTCCGACACCCCAGTAGCGATCACCTGGGCTGAGCAGGAAGAACGGTCGAACCGAGGCTGGTCTCCGCCAGTACTGTTGTCCCGTGACCTCTTTCGCTCCTGGTGTCCGCATCATCACCGACAGTGCCTGCGACCTGCCCAACGACCTGGTCGAACAGCTCGGAATCCGCATCGTCCCCCTCTACATCCGCTTCGGTGACGACGAGCTCGTCGATCGCGACGAGTTGTCGACCAGCCAGTTCTGGGCTCGTTGCGCCACCGAGGAGGAGCTTCCCTCGACTGCGGCGCCCGCGCCTGGTCGCTTCGAGACCACCATTCGGGAACTGGCTGCCGACGGTGCCACTGGCGTCGTGATCATCGGCCTGTCGGGGGCCTTGTCGGCCACGTTGCAGAGTGCCGAACTGGGCGCTGCTGCTGTCGGCGACCTGCTTCCCGTACGCGTCGTCGACAGTCGAACGGTGTCAATGGGACTCGGATCGATCGTCGTCGCCTGCGCCCGAGCCGCACAGAACGGCGCGTCGATCGACGACGTCGAGGCACTGGCGCGCGACCTGGTAGGTCGCTGCAAGGTTTGGGGAGCCCTCGACACCCTCGAGAATCTGAAGAAAGGAGGGCGGATCGGCGGCGCAAAGGCCATGTTGGCCTCGGTTCTGTCGATCAAGCCCATCATCGAAGTTCGCAATGGCGTCGTCGAAGAAGGCGGGAAACAGCGAACTCGCTCGAAGGCCATCGCTTTCCTCGTCGACAAGGTGCGACAGAACGTCGAGTCGCCCGGGATCAGTCACCTGAGCGTCCTCCATGCCGATTGCTCAGACGTCGATGCATTCGTCGATCAACTACGCACCGTCTACAACGGCGAAATCTTGGTCGGTGACATCGGTGCCGTGATCGGAACTCATGCCGGACGCGGCACCATCGGTGTCTCCTACTTCACTGTGTGAAAACGCGTCGTTCCTGGCCAATTCCCCGGAACGACTGTCCTGCACAACTAGCGTTTCCGATCGAACATGTCGACGTCGGACAACACCCCTCGACCGGACACGGTGATTGCCGGTCGGTACAAACTCGAGCGCCCGTGGGCGCACGGTGGGATGGCCGACGTCTGGAAGGCAACCGACCTGCAGTTGTCACGCACGGTCGCCGTCAAACTCCTCAAAGCTCATCTCATCGCTGATTCGACGGTTGCCGAGCGATTCCGGCGTGAAGCCATCGCCGCCGCCAGCCTGAATCACCAGAACATCGTCGCTGTGTACGACGCCGTCGAAGACAGCGGTCGTCAAGCCGTCGTCATGGAATTCGTGGAGGGCAAGTCACTGCGAACCCTTCTCGACGAACGGCGAACCCTCACTCCCCGCCTCACAGTTCATATCGGAAGCGGAATCTGCGCCGCGCTCGACGCTGCGCACGCCAAAGGAATCATTCACCGCGACGTCAAGCCGGGCAACGTTCTCGTGACTCGCGATGGACGGGTGATGCTCACCGACTTCGGAATCGCGAAGGCATTGGGGACTGGCGACGACCTCACGAGCGACAACATCATGATGGGGACCGCCAAATATCTCTCTCCTGAGCAGGTGAAGGGAGACGAACTCGATCTTCGAGCCGATCTCTACTCCCTCGGCCTGGTGCTTTATGAATGCTTGGCCGGCAAAGTTCCCTTCGTCGGCAAGAACGACACCGAGACCGCACTGGCCCGTCTTCAGCGGGATGCAACCGACCTCGGAACGCTGCGAACCGACGTGTCACCACAATTGAGCGCCGCCATTCACCGCATGATCGAGCGAGAACCCACACGTCGTTATTCGAGTGGTGCCGAGGCTCGCGCCGCACTGCGCGCCGCGCACGCGAGTGACAGCGTCGACGACAAGGTGTCACACGGGCACCCGAGCGGTGACCGTACGCCCACACCGGGAAAGGTCATCCGCCCCCAGGGTCACACACCCTCTGGTCCTGTTCGCCCTCCCGGTGATCGCTCCGCCTCCTCACCCGCGTCACGACGACCTTTCCGAGTGTCACCGATCGTGTGGATCGGTGCTGGCATCGCCGCACTCGCCGTGTTGGCACTCGTCGTTCGCCTCGTGGCCGGCGGTGACGACGAGAGCTCCTCGACTCCTCTCCCGTCGGCCACCACCAGTCCTCCGGCACCGACCGGCCCGCCGTCAATCGCTGGTGTCACGACGTTCGATCCCGAAGGTGACGGCACCGAGAACGACGGCGATGTTCGCTGGACAACCGATGGCGACCGCGGCACGTCGTGGACCACGCTCTGCTACAAGTCGCAGACCTTCGGGAGCAAGTCGGGTGTGGGCCTCATCGTCCAACTCAACGAAGCGAATTACGCGCGCATCGATGTCGACTTCGCTGGGTCCAACTGGCGTGCCGACATGTACGCGTCCAACGTGGTCGGCACCAATGTGTCGTCGTGGGGTGAGCCCATTGCCCGAGGATCGTCCAACGAAGGTGCAACTCTCACGGGGATCACATCGAACCCTGTGCAGTACGTGATGATCTATCTCCGCGAAGCGTCGCGTGACACCGGATGCAGCGACGCCAATCCGTATCGCAGTGGAATCGCCGAGATCGGTGTGTCGCCTGCACCGTGACGGACGACGAACTACTCGAACGTATCCGACTAGGTGATTCGTCCGCCCTGGAGGATCTGCTCCGGCGCCACCATCCGCGGCTTCATGCGGTATGCCTGAGAATTCTCGGACATCGTTCCGATGCCGACGACGCTGCGCAGAACGCACTCGTGTCGATTGCGCGCAACGTGACGGCGTTCGACGGACGTTCGTCCTTCGCCACCTGGGCTTATCGCATCGCCACCAATGCAGCTCTCGACGAAATGCGTCGTCGTCGCCGTCGTCCGCGACCATCACCCGATGTCGACGCCGTACACGAGCGTCTGGCTGATCCGCGCGCCGAGCAAGCCCATGACGTTCTCGAGAATCGAGAATTGGTCGAATCCGCGCTAGCGGCGCTGCCCGAGGAATACCGCACGGCCCTCGTACTTCGCGATGTCGCCGATCTCGAGTACGACCAGATCGCCGCGATTCTCGAAGTGCCCATCGGAACCGTCCGATCCCGAATTGCTCGCGGTCGGGCTCGGCTCGCCGACTCTGTCGGGAACCGAACTGCACCACCCGAACGTCCAACAGATCCGGACGGAGACCTCGGATGAACGAACCCACGCCAGAACTTGATCCTGAACTCGACGTCGATTGGTGGTCCAGTCGACTGGTCGATCGAGAGATCGACTTCGCCGACGTTCCTCCTGATCTGCGTCGCGCCGTTCAGGAGCGATCGACGACGTTCGCCATTCAGCGCCGAACTCTTTTGCGTTCCGGGGTCGAGAACACCGTCGACACTTCGGTCACCAATGATGCAATCGTCGCGGCACTGCGCTCACCTGACGCCACGGTGACACCGTTGAGACGGCGACTTGTTCCGATACTTGCCGTCGCTGCAGCGTCAGTGGGTGTGATTGCCGTGGGTGCTGCGATTCTTCAACCCGACGAAACTCCCGATGTGGTCGCATTCGAAAGCGAGATGGTGGTTGCTGGCGTCGAAATCACACCAGCGGTGGTCGAGCAGCCAATCGACGACGAGAAGAACTCACCGAATGTGGACGCTCCGGAAAGCGACTCTGCCACGGCCATGGCCGTCGAGGAGATGACATCGGAACCCCCGGTGACCGACGTCCCATCCCAAGTTCTCGAGATCGCCGACGTGACCGAGCTGTCGGACTGGTTTCGCTCGTGGGGCGACTCGCCCCCTGCCGCTCGCGCCGACACATCCTCGTGTAATGACGATCGAGGTCGGCTGGCACTGGATGTCGACGTTCGATTCGCCGGGATCGACGCGCAGGTGTATTTCTCCCCTGAAGCAGGTGTGATTCTGCTCGCCGTGTCGGATTGTTCGACGTTGGCCAGCATCGTTCCTTGACGATCCTGCTCGCTAGCCTCGGATCCATGGCTGGTAACCCGTTGAACGATCCGAATTGGGCGTCCGACCTCACCGACACCATCGTGTCGACGGTCGACAAAGTCCGTGACCGCACCACCAAACCAATCGTGATGATCGCTCGCGGTCTCGTGTTCGGGCTACTCGCCTTCTTCCTCGGGACGTTCATCGTCGCCATGTTGCTGATCGGCGGTTCGCGTGCGTTGATCTCCGCTCTCGAGGCTCCGCTCGACCATGACACCGCCGTCTGGGTGGCGTACTACGTGATCGGTGGCGTGCTCATCGCGGCCGGTTCGCTGTTCATGATCAAGCGTCAGAGCAAAGAGAGCGTCTGATGGGCCAGCATCATCGCGTCGTCATCATCGGATCTGGACCGGCCGGACTCACGGCTGCGATCTACACCGCTCGCGCCAACCTGGCTCCGTTCGTGATCGAAGGTGAGCCGTCCAGTACGAGTGATCAGCCTGGAGGTCAGCTGATGCTCACCACCGAGGTCGAGAACTTCCCAGGCTTTCCTGAGGGAATCATGGGACCCGAACTCATGGGACGCTTCAAGGAACAGGCCGAACGGTTCGGCGCAACGTTTCTCACGGCCAAGGCCACCAAGGTCGAATTCGGCGAACGCCCACTCAAGATTCACGTGTACGACGACGTCCATACGGCTGATGCCGTCATCGTGTCGACAGGTGCGCAAAGCCTCATGCTCGGCCTCGAACAAGAAGAGCGGCTCATCGGTCACGGGTTGTCCACCTGTGCAACGTGCGACGGATTCTTCTTCCGAGGAAAAGAGATTGCGGTCGTCGGCGGCGGCGACTCGGCGATCGAAGAGGCGACGTTCCTCACCAAATTCGCGTCGAAGGTAACTCTCATCCACCGGCGGGACAGTTTGCGAGCCAGCAAGATCATGCAGGATCGCGCCCTTCAGAATCCCAAGATCGAGATGCGCTGGAACAGTGCCGTCACCGAGTTGGTCGGCACCGATCAGCTCGAGGGCGTCCGCCTGCGCGACACCGTCACCGGCGAGGACAGCACGTTGGATGTCTCTGGACTCTTCATCGCCATCGGGCATCGTCCCAACACCGACGTCTTCAAAGGTGTTCTCGACATGGAGGACAGCGGGTATCTCATCACCCGGCCCGATTCCACCTACACCAATGTGTCGGGGGTTTTCGCGTGTGGTGACGTGAAGGACCACACCTACCGTCAGGCCATCACGGCAGCGGGTTCCGGATGCATGGCCGCCATCGACGCCGAACGGTGGCTTGAATCCCAGCACTGAGTGCGTCGCTGTAGCCTGTCGTTCGATCACTAGGGACAAAGGAATCTCATGGCCGACGGCATCGTGACCCTCACCAGCAGCACTTTCGACGAAACCGTGAACTCGGCATCGACCCCGGTCGTCGTCGATTTCTGGGCCGAATGGTGCGGTCCTTGCAAGATGATCGCTCCGATCCTCGGGGAAATCGCCTCCGAGAAGGCCGGTCAGGTGACCATCGCCAAGCTCAATGTGGACGATCACGGCGACATTGCCATGAGGTACAACGTCATGAGCATTCCGACCCTCCTCGTCTTCAAAGACGGTGAGTTGAAAAAGCGGATGGTCGGCGCCAAGGGCAAAGGACAGCTCTTGTCGGAGTTGGAGGAATTCCTCGGCTGATGGCCCTCTCGCCCGGAGACACGGGCGAGGAGGTCCGGCAACTCCAGCGCCGGCTGGGTGAGGCCGGCTTTCTCCCGGACCGTGGTGTGGTCAAGGCCACCTACTGCAGCGCCACGGCCGAGGCTGTGTCGTCGTTCCAGACCGATCGCGGTCTGCCATCCACTGGTGTATGTGACGACGACACCTGGCACACGCTGCTCGAAGCGTCCTGGAACCTCGGTGATCGGACTCTCGTGCTGCGCTCCCCCAATCTGCGCGGAGACGACGTCGCCGAACTTCAACGTGTGCTGTCTCGCCTCGGTTTCGACTGCGGTCGCATCGACGGAATCTTCGGCCCTCTCGCCGATCGGGCTCTCCGCGACTTCCAACAGAATGCCGGACTCGATGTGGACGGTACGAGTGGCGGGTCGCTTGTCGATCATCTGCGTGTTCTGTCCCGTCAGACCGGCGATGGTCCGGGAATTGCCGCTATTCGCGACCTCGAAGACTTGAAGCATGGGCAACCACTTGCCTCGATGAAGGTGGCCATCGGTCGCTTCGGAGACGTGGAGGATCTCGCCGAACCCCTGATGGCCGCGCTCGATGACCATGGTGCCGTGGTGATTCCGACCGAAGAACCCACCGCTGCCGCGCAGGCCGCCCACGCCAACTTGTTCGAAGCCGAGGTGTTCGTCGGGTTGGAGCATGTCGACGACACCCGCCATCGGGTGGCGTACTACGCCGTGCCCGCATTCGAGTCGGCGGGGGGTCGATCACTCGCCCATTTGGTCGAACGTCATCTCCGAGATGTCATTCCAGGGGTAGACGTGGTGGGGTTGCGACTCCCCATCCTTCGCGAGACCAAGATGCCTGCCGTTCTCGTCACGATCGGGTCGGCCGATGACGTCGTCGACCGCTCAGCCCGTATCGCTGAGGCCTTGTACCTAGCATTAGTAGCCTGGTCTCGATGACGACCAGGGCATTGTGATTCTGTGAATTCTCTCTGACCAGGTCAGGCGTTGATTTACAACTAAAACCTCGGGTTTGTTCACAGAGTTATCCACAGGTTGTGTGAAACCCTGACGCGCGACGTGAGGTTCACACGGTTAGTGAAGGTTTACTCCCCAGGAGGACCATCGACCATCAGATGGTAGATGCGCTCCAAATCATCGAGGTCGGCGAAATCGATCGTGACCTGACCCTTCTTGTTGGCCATCTTCACGGCCACTCGGGTGGCGAGATATTCGCCGAGCAACTCTTCGAGTTGAAGCAGCCCGGCTGCCGGTAGTTGACGCGACCCAGGTGATCCGCCCGACCGGGCCGACCCTGACGGCGAACCGGACGACGTCTCACCGGACGCATCGCCACCGCGATCTCGGATGGCTTCCTCGACGGCGCGCACCGACCAATGCTCCGATGCTGCTCGACGGGCCAATTGCTCCTGAAATGCACGGTCCGGGGTGCCGAGCAGGGCCTTGGCATGGCCGGCGCTCAAACGTCCGTCGGCCAGCAGCGCCTGAACGGCGGGGGGCAGATTCAAAAGACGCAAGGTGTTGGTGATCGCGCTGCGGCTCTTCCCCACCCGCTTGGCCACGTCGTCGTGCGTCAAATGGAAGTCGTCCAATAACTGCTGATACGCGGAGGCCTCCTCGAGAGGCGACAGATCTTGACGATGAAGGTTCTCGACGAGAGCCTGCTCGACCGACGACATGTCGTCGGTTTCTTTGACCACAGCCGGCACCGTGGACAACCCAGCGCGCTGGGCGGCCCGCCACCGTCGTTCTCCGGCGATGAGCTGGTACGTGCCATCGGCCATTTTGCGAACCAACAATGGCTGCAAAACACCAATCTCTTTGATGGAAGCCGACAAATCGCTGAGTAATTCCTCATCGAAATGGACACGTGGTTGATGGGGGTTGGGAACCAAGTCCCGAACTGGGATCTCGACGAGACCCGTGCCAGGGGTCGATGGCGGCGTAGCCCCTCCCCCAGGGATCAAAGAATCAAGACCTCTACCGAGTCCTCCGCGGCGGGGTGCCACCGGCGACCTCCTTTGCAACGAGTCGGTACGCAATTGCGCCTTTCGACGACGGGTCGTACACGTTGATGGGTTGGTGGTGAGACGGTGCTTCCGACAGTCGGACGTTCCGGGGAACGACCGTGCGGCACACCTTGTCCCCGAAATGCTCTCGGACCTCTGTCACCACTTCGCTCGACAGTTTGGCTCGAGCGTCGAACATCACGCACACGATGGTGCTGACCTCGAGCTCGGTATTCAAATTGCGCTTGACCAAATCGACATTGCGCAGCAACTGTCCGAGGCCCTCCAAGGCGTAGTACTCGCATTGGATCGGAACCAGAACCTCACGTGCGGCTACCAGGGCGTTCACGGTGAGAAGGCCGAGGGAGGGAGGGCAGTCGATGATCACAAAGTCGAAATCGTCGAGAACCGAGTCAATGGCCTTCTTCAGGCGGGTTTCTCGGGCCATTGCCGGAACGAGCTCGATTTCAGCACCCGCCAAATCGAGGTTGGCTGGGGCGACGAAGAGATTGCGGACCGAGGCGGGCTCGATGCAGTCCTCCATGGAGGCATCGTGCAGGATCACGTCGTACATCGATGTGTCAACCCCACGTGTGTCGACGCCGACGCCGGACGAAGCGTTTCCCTGAGGATCGAGGTCAACGATCAGGGTGCGGTAGCCCAATTCCGCCAGGCAGGCACCCAGATTGACCGAGGTGGTGGTTTTGCCCACCCCGCCTTTTTGGTTGGCGACGGCGATGATTCGGGGGAGAGGACGATTGTGGGGGGAGGGGGTCGAACTATCGCTCATGGAACCACGCTTACCTCAGATTGGCTGAACATCTGCCACCGGCAGATCGTGGGCGAATCGTACCGGAGGGGTAGGGCTCCCGTCCTCGGATTCGCGGCTGTTCTCCACCGAAATGTTCCACGTGGAACATGTCGGGCCATGGTGATCTAGATGAACTTCGATGTTCCACGTGGAACATGTGAGGGTCACGGCGTCGGGTGGAGGGTTCCTATGTTCCACGTGGAACATTCAGGCCACCGAGGGGTGTCAGTCGATTGGACGCAGGAGGGCGACGCCATCCGAGACGTCGACAAGACGAAGTCCGGCCTCGATGACCGTCGGGTCGCGCCAGCGCTCGCCGGTCGATTCTGGAGGCTCACTCACCAGAAGGGCTCCGCCGGGGCGAAGGAGTGGGGCGGCCAGGGACGCGGTGTAGCTCGGCGGGCCGAATCCCCGGCTCGTGGCGACGTCCCAGCGGTCGTCCATGACCACGGGTAGGTCGACCACGTCGCCGGCCCATGTCCGGATCCGATCCGCCAATCCCAAACGTCCGACCAGTCGGGTCACGAGGTCCACGCGTTTGGCTCGACGATCCACCAAAAGACCTGACAGGTCGGGGCGCCCCACCGCAACGACCAAACCGGGCAGCCCGCCACCGGTACCGAGGTCAACGAAGCTGCGGGCTTCTTTCGGGCAACGGTCCACAAACACCCAGGCACGCCGAATGGCCAGGTCGAGGGAACCTGGCCCCAACATGCCGATGCGCTGGGCTTCACCCAGCGCATCCAGCAAATCGGTCAATTGTCGGTCCGATGGTTCAGACATCGGTCGGGATGATCTCAGGCCGACGGGGCCTCGGCCGGCGCAATGATCACGCGCCGGTACGGATCTTCACCCTCGGAATGAGTGGCGATGTCGGTCCGTCCGGTCAGGGCATCATGAATCACCTTGCGATCAGGTGAGGGCATGGGCTCGAGAGCACGGGCGGTTCCCGATGCCACCACTTCGTCAGCCACCTGGTTGACGAAACGGCTGAGGGCTTCTTTGCGCTTGGCCCGGTAACCACCGACGTCGACCCGCAACCGAGTGTCGTGATCGCCCATACGACGCTGGCTGACCACCCGCGTGATGTCCTGGACCGCTTGCAGGGTCGAACCCCGAGGTCCGACCAGAAGTCCGAGGTCGTTGCCGTCGAGGGAGACCTCGATCTCTCCGCCGTCGATGACGGTCGAGGTCTGGCCAGACACACCAAGGGCTGAGGTCAAGCCCTGCAGGAACTTTTCCGCCTCCGCCGCAACGGTGGCCGGATCAGCAGCCGGGCGAGCCGGTCGAGAAGTGTCGTCGCTCATGTCTTTCCCCTTGTCGGCCGCAGGTTTCTGACTGTTCCGGGGACGACGCTCACGAGGAGCCCCCTCGGATCGAGATCCGCCGTCGGAGCGCTGCCGTTCACCACGGCGACGGTCTCTGCGCTCAACCTTAGGCCGTGGAGAACGGGGGCGAACACGCGCCCGTACTCGAGCTTCACCGCGGGTGCGTCCGAAGAGTCCGGCTTTGGGCTCTTCGAGAATTTCGAATTCGGCATCGGTGTCAGCAACGCCAAGCTGATCGAGTGCGGTGTTCTTGGCCTCTTCAATGGTTCGTCCAGTGGTTTCCACCCATTGCATGGGACAACCTCTTTCTGTGTCAGGTTCGGGAGTGAATGACGTCCCGATCTCCGTCTGTTCGAGGGATCGGGAGGTCGTGCGTCAAGGACGCGGGGGTTTGGGATGCCGCGGCTTTCCACCGGGCTTGGGGCGGTTCGACGGAGTCGGGCGACCCTTGGTTCCCGACGATCCACCCTTGGCTGACGCACTGCCCTTGGGCGGCGTCACACGCTTGCTGGTAGGGCGATTCGAGGCTTGTTCCTGCTTGGCCTTGGCCGCCTCTTGTTTGAGTTGGCCGAACAAACCCCCACCACCGCCGTCCTTTTTGGCCATGTCGCGCGCTTTCGCGCTGGCCGCTTGAGCTTGGCGCCCGAGGGACTCGTCGCCCTTGTAGAACCGCCGCGTGATGTAGGCCTGCTGGGCAATTCGCACGATGGTCTGAGAGAAGTAATAGATCACCAGTCCCACCGGGAAGAAGATCTGGAACACACCGAACACAACCGGTAGGTACTGCATGATCTTGGCCTGAGTGGCCGACATGGTGGGCGACACCGTTCGTGACGCGATCATGCGCTGCTGGGCGTAGTACAAACCCATGAGCGCCACCACGAGAAGGGCGTAGACGACGCCCTTCCCTGGGTCGTCCTGCAACACCTCGATCGGACGCAATGACAGGTCGAGGCCCCACGTCAACATTTCGGTCTTGTTGTCGAGGCTGCTGTACAGCTCGCTGGATTTCGAGATGTAGTCAGGATCGAACGTTCCATCGGATCCACGAGAGGTGAGTCCGTGGAGCACTCGGAACATGATGATGAAGATCGGCATCTGAGCCAGGAGTGGCAGACACGAGGCCAACGGGTTGACCTTGTGCTCCTGGTAGAGCTTCATCATCTCTTCGTTCATCTTTTGCCGGTCATTGCGATATTGCTGCTGAATCCGGCGCATTTCTGGCTGAACACGCTGCATTTCGAGCATGCCTTTGGTGCTCTTCAGGGTCAGCGGGAAGATGAGCATCATGATCACGAAGGCCACGATCGCGATAGCGAAGATGTAGTTCGAGGTCAGGCTGTAGAACTGGCTGATCAGCCAGGCGGCTGCTTGAAACATGTCAGGAAACCCTTCCAACAGGGGGAGTGGAACACGAAGAGTGGTCGTGAGTGCGCAGAGTGCGCTCCGGAACGGGGTCGAAACCCGATGGCCCGAACGGACGACACCGCACGAGACGGCGCAGCGTCAACCACGAGCCTCGACCAGCGCCATACGTGGTGAGTGCCTCGTGGGCGTATTCGGAACAGGACGGAAAGAAGCGGCATGGTGACGGGCGACCTTCCCGTGCCCGCTGATACCCCTCGACCAGGCGGATCAAGGCTCGCTTCACGCCGCAACCTCGTTCGCCCGAGACGAAAAATAGGCCACTGCCTCGCTCACGTCAGAGAACGAGGGTTCATCAGCTGCGTCACGGACGATGCCAAAGAGGTACAAACCAGGCCTCAGCGCGGACGAACGAATCGCCTCACGTAGGCGACGGCGGATGCGGTTCCTCATCACCGCTGAGCCAGCGGAACGACCGATGGCAAAGGCGATGCGAGGTGCCGGGAACGACGAGTCGGGGAGCATGGAGCACCAGATCACACCGCGTCGAACACGTGTTCCCTCCTGGCGAAGCCGCCGGAAGTCGTGTCCGAGGCGCAGTCGATCGATCAAGCCGACAGGCGGTGGCGGCCCTTGAGGCGACGTGACTTCAGCACGGCCCGGCCGGCGCGGGTGGACATACGAGCGCGAAAGCCGTGTTTCATCGACCGGCGCTTCTTGTTTGGTTGGTACGTACGCTTCACGAAAGGCTCCTCGGGTCCGCCCAGACGTTCGGGCGATGGCGGACGGTCGACCGCGGTCGACGCATCGGCGCAGGCTACGGCGGTCGAGGTGACCGGGGCAACCTTGAGTTGTGATTCGTCGTCGTGTCACTTTTTGTCCACTATCCACAGCCTGCTATGGTCGCGCTTCCTTGACTTCTCGACGCCGCAACGCTTGTTGTCGGCGCCGAGTCCTCCCAGGTCAAGGGACAGAAATGATCGTTGCTTCATCGTCCACAGCTTGTGGATACCGCTGTGGACGATATGGGCGCCGTACGAGAGGAACCGCAGGTGGAGACCCAGGAGAACATGTGGACAGCCGTCTCGCAATTGTTGCGAGCACAGGTCTCCGACGCGGTGTGGTATTCGACGTTCAACGACATTCACGCGTTGCCGTCAGACGACCCTGTCGTTCGTCTCGCTGTTCCGAGTGGAACGGTGCGCGACAAAATTTTGTCGC
>RFSV01000024.1 GCA_009923785.1 Acidimicrobiia bacterium
TCATCGACGACGAACAGCTCTTCGATCCCGAATTCCTTCGGCTCGCCTATCAGCCGAAGGTGTCGGCCGCAACTGGTGACGTCATGGGTGTCGAGGCCCTCGTTCGATGGAGTCACCCTGAACGGGGGCCGGTCGTTCCGTCGATGTACGTTGCATTGGTGGAGGAGCGGGGACGTACCGGCGATCTACTCGACGCCGTGATGTCGATGGCGGCCCACGATCGATCTCGACATCGGGTGCTGTCGTCCATGCCGAATGTGTCTCTGAACGTGTCGGTACTCGATCTCGACGACGACGAGCTTCCACGTCGCGCATCGCGAATTCTGACGGCCAGTGCGCCGGCTGACGGGTGGACCTTCGAGATCACCGAGACGGCTCCTATCTCCGACATCGCTCCGGCGGTCGCGATTCTGACCCGACTGCGATTGGCCGGCTTCCATCTGGCCGTCGACGACTTCGGAACCGGTACCAGCAACTACGAACGACTTCTCGTCGCGCCCTTCACCGAACTCAAGATCGATCGGGCCATGGTCGATCGACTCGATGCGAACGCCGTCGAACCGGACCCGATGGTCACCTCAGGTGTGGAGGTGGGTCATTCTCTCGACATGACGGTCGTGGCCGAAGGGGTGGAAACCGCGGAGCAGTTCGCTCTTTTGCGTCGACTCGGCTGCGACGGAATCCAGGGCTATCTCGTCGGCCGACCTGTTGCACCGGGCGATCTCGAGCAGGTGCTCGACGAATGGGCCGATCGTTCGGTGGCCCTCGGACTCGTCGACGAGTGAGTCAGCGCTGACCGAGGATCGATCGCGCCATGAATTCGAGGGTGGTTCGAAGGGTCGAACGTGGGTGACGCCGATCGAGGTAGTGAACCGTCTCGAGACTGAGGGTCACTTCGATTGCTCGGGCGACATCGGCGCGATCGTTTTCGTGGGCCGAGATCTCGGTTTCGAACTGGGCGACTGCCTGTTTACGAAGAAACGAACGTCGACGATCCATCGCCGAGCGCACTACCTCGGAACGGTGTTCGAGTACTTCACTGGCTCGCATCACACCGCGGACGGCATCGAAGAGCCCGATGCGATGGGTGAGGATCGCGTCGAGGCGGGCGTCGAAGTCACCCGATGAGTCGAGAGCTTCGTACAGATGTTGAACTCGATCCATCTGAAGGGTCATCGCCGTCGCCGCAAGATCGTCCTTGTCTTCGAAGTAGCGGAACACCGAGCGCTCCGAGACTCCGGCGACTTCGGCGATGCGAGCCGCTGACGGTTCGATCTCACCTTCGTCGTACAACGAGAGAAGTGCCCGCACGACAGCGTCCTTGTTGCGCTCACCTCGAACTCGACGGCCGTCAGGTCGGGGGTCGGCGACTACTTCCACGATGCGACCTTAGATCCTGGGGTCCGACATCCTGATCGGCTGAGTCACGTTCCTGACCCGTCGAATTGTCAGATCAGGCCCGGCGGTTGGCTTTGGCCAGGCGCTTGGCGGCGCGGCCAGTCGGCGCAATGTGCCGACCATCGAGATCGCCGATCTCCACGCCGTTGGCGAATTGCACGCGGTAACGAAGCCAGTTGAAGCCGTTGGCCAGGAGTACGCGTCCCTCGGTTCCGTTCGGAACGTCGGGCAGGTCGACGGTGGCCACGACCATGTCGCGAACTCGCAGGTCGAGCTGATCGCCATGGGGCTTCGCGAGTGCATGGGGCTTCCACGTCGGCATGGTCACACACTAGGTCGCCGGCCCCAGGGGACGCACGTTTCACCGCCGATACACTTGACCCCCTGTGAAAACGACATGTGAAGCTCTCGACGGCAACAAAGTCCGACTCTCGGTCGAGATCGACGAATCCGACTTCGATCGTGATATCGATGCCGCTTTTTCCAAGATCGCACGCGACGTCCGTCTCCCTGGTTTCCGCCAGGGCAAGGCTCCCCGCCGAGTCCTCGAAGCCCGAATCGGGATCGAGGCGGCTCGCAGTCAGGCCCTGAACGACAGCATCCCTTCGTATCTCGCCCGAGCAGTGCGCGAGAACGACGTCGACATCATCGCAACTCCCGACATCGAGATCACCAGCGGCCAGGAAGCGGGTTCGGTGTCGTTCACCGCCACCTGTGAGATTCGTCCCACGGTGTCGGTCCCCGGGTACGCGGGCCTGCGCGTCGAGATCGATCTCGTCGAAGTATCCGACTCCGACATCGACGACGTCGTCACGTCCGAGCGACGACGTCTTGGAACACTGGTCGACGTCTCGCGTCCGGCTGGTGTCGGAGACTTCGTGACCATCGATCTGGTGGGCACGCGTGACGGCGAACCAGTGGTCGGCCTCGCTGTCGACGACTGGTCGTACGAAATCGGCAAGAACTGGGTGTGTCCGTCGTTCGACGAGCAGCTGACTGGTGCCGTGGCCGGCGCCGAACTGTCGTTCACCGACACCCCGAACGGAACCGAGGAGCCAGCCGACTTCGCCGTCAAGGTGGGGGCGGTCCAGGAACTCTCACTACCTGAAGCCGATGACGAGTGGGTCGCGGCCAACGTCGACGGCTTCGACAACGTCGCCGCCTGGCGCGACGCCGTGCGCGAGCGGATGAATCAAGCTCGCTGGGATCAGGTGCGTCAGAACCTCGTCGAAAAGGTCACCGATCGTCTCGCCGAACTGGTCGAGATCGATCCGCCGGAGTCGATGGTGTCGGCTGACTTGCAGCGTCGCGTCCAGAACGTCGTCCAGCAATTCAGTGCTCAAGGGATGAACCTGGAGCAGTGGCTTCAGGCCACCGGTCAGGAGCCCGCCGATTTCGTCGAGTCTTTCCGTCCGCAGTCGGTGACGGCAGCCAAGGTCGATTTGGCCTTGCGTGCCGTGGTCGTGGCCGAAGATCTTGGGGCCTCCGATGACGACGTCGAGCGAGAGTTGGTCGGGATCGCCCAGCGCACCAATGAGAACGCCATTCGCCAACAGATGATGTCGGGCTCCAAGAAGAAGCCTCGCCTGGTGTCGGTCGATCAGGTGCGCGCGGCCTACGTGGCCAACGATGCGCTGGTCGAGTTGGCTGCTGAAATCGCCAAGTCGAAGGCGCTCGACTGGCTCGTCCATCATGTCGAGTACGTCGATGCGAGCGGCAACGCACTCGACTCCGATACGGTCGTGGGACACTCGGAAGCAGACCACCAACACGACCACGATCACGAACACGACGGAGAGCCCGCATGAATCTCGAGGCCTACAACTACTACGTTCCCACCGTCGTCGAACAGACGAATCGTGGCGAGCGGGCCTACGACCTCTACAGCCGTCTCCTGAAGGAGAACATCCTCTTTCTCGGAACTCCGATCGACGACACGATCGCCAACCTCGTGTGTGCTCAGCTCATCCACCTCGAGAGCGAGAACCCCGACAAGGACATCAACATCTACATCAACAGTCCTGGTGGGGACATCACGGCCTTGTTCGCCATCTACGACACGATGCAGTTCATCAAGAACGACATCGCGACGATCTGTCTCGGGCAGGCGGCGAGCGCAGCGGCTGTTTTGTTGGCGGCCGGCACCAAGGGAAAGCGACTCGCCCTCCCGCACAGCCGGGTTCTGCTTCATCAGCCCTACGGCCAGGTGGGCTACGGCCAGGTGACCGACCTCGAAATCGCGGCCAAGGAGATCATGCGTATGCGCGATCTGCTGGAGGAGATCCTGGCTAATCACACGGGCCAGCCGATCGAGCGCATCCATGCCGACACCGACCGCGACTTCGTGTTGGAGGCCAACGAGGCTCTGGACTACGGGATCATCGACGACGTCATCTCGACGCGTGGCGCGGTCGACCGCACCGGCCCTATCCGCTGACCAGGATCTTTTCCGATCTACTCAAGGTCTTGACACAAATCGCCGACAACGTCGGTTGGAATCGGTCAGACTGAGGAACGCCCGATTCGGGCGTGGTCGTGATCGCGAGCGGAGAGGAGGTCGAACGTGGCGAAATTCGGAGACACGGGTGAAATCCTGAAGTGCTCGTTCTGCGGAAAGTCGCAGAAGCAGGTCAAAAAGCTCATCGCCGGTCCGGGTGTCTACATCTGCGACGAATGCATCGACCTCTGCAACGAGATCATCGAAGAGGAAGTGAACGAAGCGTCCGATCTGAAGATGGACGATCTCCCCAACCCTCGGGAGATTCTCGACTTCCTCGACGAGTACGTGGTGGGGCAGACGCAGGCCAAAAAGGTGCTGTCAGTCGCGGTCTACAACCACTATCGACGCATCCAGTATCAGAAGGATCACGCACTGTCGAAGCGTGACGAGGTCGAATTGGCCAAGAGCAACATCTTGTTGCTCGGCCCCACAGGTTGCGGCAAGACCCACCTGGCCCAGACGTTGGCTCGCATGTTGAACGTGCCGTTCGCCATCGCCGATGCCACGGCCCTCACCGAGGCCGGGTACGTGGGTGAAGACGTCGAGAACATCTTGTTGAAGCTCATCCAGGCCGCCGACTTCGACGTGAAAAAGGCCGAAACCGGCATCATCTACATCGACGAGATCGACAAGATCGCCCGGAAGAGCGAAAACCCGTCCATCACCCGTGATGTGTCGGGCGAGGGCGTGCAGCAGGCGCTCCTCAAGATCCTGGAGGGAACGGTGGCGTCCGTTCCTCCGCAGGGTGGTCGCAAACATCCGCATCAGGAATTCATTCAGATCGACACGACCAATGTGCTCTTCATCTGCGGCGGCGCCTTCGCCGGGCTCGACAAGATCATCGAGCAGCGCATCGGTCACAAGGGCGTCGGTTTTCATGCGACTGTGCGCGGTCAGGCCGAGAAGGATCCTGGAGAACTGTTCGCGCAGGTTCTTCCCGAAGATCTCTTGGCCTTCGGCCTCATTCCCGAGTTCGTCGGACGCCTCCCGATGGTCGGTGCCGTTCGCAATCTCGACCGAGAGGCGCTGGTGAGGATCCTCGTCGAGCCGAAGAACGCACTCATGAAGCAGTACGCCAAGTTCTTCGAGTTCGAGGAGGTCGAACTCGACATCGCCGAAGACGCGTTGACCGCGATCGCCGATCTCGCTTTGAAGCGTGGGACCGGAGCCCGTGGACTTCGAGCCATCCTGGAAGAGGTGCTGCTCGACACGATGTACGAACTGCCCGGGCGGGCCGATGTTGCGAAGATCGTGATCGAAGCGAGCACCGTCACCGACAAGGCGCCACCCACTTTGGTGCCTCGTGCTTCGGTGCGTTCGACGCGTCCGCGTCGCGCGGCCAGCTGACCAGAATCTGGTTGATGGACATGTGCCGATGAACTACGACCAGGCGCTCGCGTACCTCGATTCCCACGCCTCCTACGAAAAGACCGGTCGAATCGAGGCGCCGTCACTCGATGCGATCGAACGGCTGTGTTCGGCTATGGGCGACCCTCAGTACGCGGCACCGGTGATCCACATCACCGGCACCAACGGCAAGGGATCGACTGCTCAGATGGTCACTCGTTTGCTCATGGCATCGGGGCTAAAGGTCGGGACCTACACGAGCCCCCATCTCGAACGAGTCAATGAACGACTGGCCATCGATTGTGAGGCGATCTCCGATGCGGCATTCGGCGAGCAAGTGGGTGCGATCGCCGACCTCGAGATCGTCGCCGGTGTTCGACCTGGGTACTTCGACACGTGTACGGCGGCTGCATTTCGATGGTTTGCTGACGAGGCAGTCGACGTCGCCGTGGTGGAGGTCGGCCTCCTCGGTCGCTGGGATGCCACCAACGTCGTCGACGCCCAGGTGGCCGTGATCACGAACATAGGTCTCGATCACACCGAATTCGCGGGGCCGACACGCGCTCACATCGCTCGTGAGAAATGCGGGATCGTGAAACCGAACTCGGCGCTCGTGACAGGAGAAACCGATCCCGAGATGCTCGGTCTTTTTCGGGAGGCGGGTCCGGCAGCACTGCTGGTACTCGAGACTGACTTCGGAGTGGGCTCGAACGAGCTTGCACTCGGCGGACGGTTCGTCGAATTACGCACACCGACCACGATCTATCCCGAGGTTCTCGTTCCTCTGCACGGCCATCATCAGGCGACCAACGCTGCCGTTGCACTCACCACCGTCGAAACGTTCTTTGCGCGCCCTCTCGAGGAGTCCGTCGTCGCCGAAGGTTTCGCCGGGGTCGAAATGCCCGGACGATTCGAGATCCTCGATCATCAGCCCCTCGTGATCCTGGACGGCGCGCACAATCCCGCCGGAGCGGACGTGTGTGCCTCGGTGTTCTTCCACGACTTCGATCCGGCCGGACGACGCGTCCTCATCGTGGGATGTCTGCGTGGTCGGGATCCCGCAGAGATGCTCGCCGCACTTCGGGCCGATGAATTCGATCAGGTGGTGTGCTGTACGGCGCCGTCTCCTCGAGGGCTCCCCGCCGCTGACATCGCGCGGGCGGCTCGCGAACTCGGATGCGACGAAGTGCGCGAATTCGGCCGTGTGGACGACGCGATCGATCATGCCCTCGCCCACCTGTCGGCCGATGACGCAGTTCTCGTCACTGGGTCGCTGTACGTGGTGGGGGCGGCCCGCGCTCACCTGAGACGCCGGTAGCGTTTCTGGCCATGTCCGATCGCACACTCGTCCTGTTGAAACCCGATGCCGTCGAAAGGGGCCTCGTCGGAGAAATCCTCGGGCGATTCGAAGCCAAGGGCCTGCGCATGGTCGCTCTCGACCTGCGTCGACTCGATGCCGACACTCTCGCTCGCCATTACGAGGAGCATGTGGGCAAGGGTTTCTATGCCGATTTGGTGGAGTTCATGTCGCGTGGTCCGGTGGTCGCCCTCGTCCTCGAAGGTCCGGAGAACACCTGGGAAGTGGTTCGCACCATGATGGGAACCACCAATCCCCGCGCCGCCGCTCCTGGAACGATTCGCGGTGATCTGGGAATCCTCTTCACCGAAAATCTCGTCCACGGCTCGGATTCCTTGGCCTCAGCCGAGCGTGAGATCGGGATTTTCTTCCCCAATCTGTAACATTTCGGCCCATGGCCAGGAACAATCCGCTGGCCCTCGGCCGTGACATTGCGATCGACCTCGGGACGGCCAACACCCTCGTGTACGTGCGTGGGCACGGCGTCGTCCTGAACGAACCCTCGGTCGTCGCTCTCGACGTGGCCGATGGACGTCCTGTGGCAGTCGGTAACGAGGCCAAGCGGATGATGGGCCGCACCCCGGGGCACATCCGGGCAGTCCGCCCTCTGAAAGACGGTGTGATCGCCGATTTCGAAGTCTGCGAGAAGATGCTCCGCTACTTCATCCAAAAAGTGCACACCAGTCGCTGGAGCAAGCCGCGCATGGTCATCTGTGTTCCGTCGGGGATCACCGGCGTCGAGCAGCGTGCCGTCCAGGATGCCGCCGAATACGCAGGCGCCCGCAAACCCGTGCACATCATCGAAGAGCCGATGGCCGCCGCCATCGGGGCCGACCTGCCGGTGCACGAACCGAGTGGCAACATGATCGTCGACATCGGTGGCGGGACGACCGAAGTGGCCGTGATCTCTCTCGGCGGCATCGTCACTGCGCAGTCGTTGCGCGTGGCCGGTGACGAACTGGACGAAGCGATCATGGCGTTTCTGAAAAAAGAGTTCTCGATGGCCATTGGTGAACGTACGGCCGAGGAAATCAAGATCCAGATGGGGTCGGCCTGGCCGATGGAAGAAGAAATGACGGCCGACATTCGCGGACGAGACCTGATCAGTGGTCTGCCCCGCACCATCACGTTGTCCACCGAGCAGGTGCGCGAAGCAGTTGCCGAACCGGTTGCGGCCATCGTCGACGTGGTGCGCACCACTCTCGACAAGACTCCACCTGAGCTGGCGGCCGACATCATGCATGCCGGTATCACCTTGTCGGGCGGTGGTGCACTGTTGGCTGGAATCGATCGTCGTATGGCCCACGAGACCGGGATGCCGATCAACATCGCCCCTGATCCGTTGTACGCCGTGGTCATCGGCTCGGGTCGAGCACTCGAGAACATCGAGGCCATGGGGGGACTGTTGGCGGACAGTGCCGACTGAGACTCGTCTCGTTCGCGGGGGTGATAGCGCGTGCCGGTCTACTCGGTGAGCCGCCGGAGGGCCTTAGCCCTCCTCGCTCTCTCTTCCATCCTCCTCATCACCCTCGACTTGCAAGGCAACTCGATCGTCGACGGCGTGCGTCGAGCCTTCGGGACGGTGTTCGAGCCGATTCAGGACTCGGCTCGGGTCGTGACCCGTCCGATCGAGAACGCCTGGCGTGGAATCACCGACTACAGCGATCTCGAGGACGAGAATCGGCGTCTCCAGGATTTGGTCGATCAGCAAGAAGGAGCCTTCATCGCCGCGTTGGCGACGGCCCGAGACGCGCAGGAGCTCTTGGCATTGAATGGGATCGACGATCTGACGGAGATTTCGTCGATCACGGCCCAGGTCGTCGGAGGTGCGCCCTCGAATTTTTCCCAGACCGTCGAGATCAACCAGGGATCGAGAGACGGACTGCGTGTGGGCATGCCGGTGGTCAATGCCGGCGGCCTCGTGGGCAAGGTCACCCAGGTCTTCTCCGCACGGTCCATTGTTTTGCTGGCGAACGATGCGACGTATGCCGTTCCGGTGCAAATCATCAACCTCCCGGAAGCGACGACGACCACGTCGACCACTACGACCTCGACCACGACGACGACATCGACGACGACCACGACGACGAGCACGTCGGTTCCGTCGTCGGAGGCCCCACCCCTCGGGCTCGCGACGAGTGTCGTCGATCAGTCGACATCGTCTCCTGCTCCGTCGACGTCGGTTGCGTCGATCATCACTGCAGCTCCCGCATCCACGGTCTCGCCGCCCTCGGCACAGACCAGTACGACCATCAACATCGACAACTTGCCAGCCACCGAGATCGGCGCCTTGCGTGGGCGTGGGCCTGATCAGCCCCCGATCGTCGAGTTCGTCGAACAGAGTTCACGTTTCGGAGAGATCAGGGTCGGCGCCGTCGTGATCACTGCTGGCGGCTCGAAGAGTCTGGCACCCCGAGGAATCGTGGTCGGGCGCGTGGTGAAGATTGTCGAACGCCCGGGCACGGCTGGAGCGATCCTGGAAGTGCGATTGTCGGCCCGCCTGACGTCACTCAACTTCGTTCGTGTGCTGTTGTATCAACCGGCGGTGAGCGAATGATCGAACTGTTGAATCGACCGGTACTGCGACTGGTGCTCTTGGGCTTCGTGGCTTTGGCACTTCAGACCACGTTGTTGGCCGACATGACTCTCGATGGGGTGGTCGTGCAACTCATGTTGTGTCTGTCGGTGGCGGCCGGAGTCTCTGGTGGTTCCGAGCGGGGAGCGCTGGTCGGCTTCATGTTCGGAGCCATGTTCGACTTGGTCCTCTCCACGCCGCTCGGACTCACTGCCCTGGTGTACGGGTTGGCCGGTTTCGTCGCCGGATATGTGAATTCGTTGACGGCGAACCACCCGTGGTGGCTCGGTTCCATCGTGGTGGCTTCATCCACCGCACTGGCCACCTTCGTTCATCCGATCTTCGCGTCGTGGGTCGGCGTGGACGGTTGGCTGACCCTTCGAGTGGTCCAAGTGGCAGGAGTCGTGGCGGCGTTCAATGCCGTTTTGTCACCTCTTGCCGTCCCGCTCATGCGTTGGGCGCTCGTGATCAGGCGTCGGGCCCGATTGGCTCCTCCGCCGGAGATCTTCCTGTGATCGGCGATCGCCGCTCGACGCGTCTCGCGGTCGTCGGGACGATCGCTGCCGTCTTGTTCTCGGCTCTCGGTCTTCGGATGTGGTTCCTGCAGGTTGTCGATGCACCTGTTCTCGAGCAGAAGGTGGAAGCCAACAAGACGCGAACGGTCAGACTTCTTCCCGAGCGTGGGCGAATCTTCGACCGCGAGGGTCGCGTCATGGCTGACAACGAGCGGATCTTGACGATCACCGTGGCATGGGACGTGATGCGCCGTGAGGCCGATCGGCTCGAACTCTTCGGTCGACTGGCACCGGTCCTCGACGTCTCGGTCACCGATCTCGAGAATCGTTACGACAGCGGTCGTTACAGCCCGTTGCTTCCCATGCCGGTGAAAGAAGGAGTCGGCGAGGACGTCGCGCTCTATCTCATCGAGCGCTCGGAGGACTTTCCTGGTGTCGACGTCGCCAACCAGTGGCGGCGGGACTACCCCTACGCGCCGATCGCGGCTCATGTGGTCGGCTACATGGGGGCCATCACGCCCGAGGAGGCCGAGCAGTATCGAGATCTCGGCTACGACCTGAACGAACGAGTTGGCCAATTCGGTGTCGAGAAAATCTTCGAGCCCTATTTGCGTGGCACTCCTGGGTACGTGCGCTACGAGGTGGATTCTCGTGGCGCCATTTTGAGCGTGGTCGAACGCGTCGAGTCCACCCCGGGCAACGATCTCTTGTTGGCAATCGATCTCGATCTCCAACAGTTCGCCGAGGAGGCTCTCGAAACTCAACTGAGGCTCCGCCGCTTCGTCGAGGCGTGTCAGGCCAAGGATGCCAACAAGATCTCGGTGAAACCGCAGTTCCCCGACTGTCAGAATCTGAAGGCTCCGGCCGGTTCGGTGGTCGTCTCGAATCATGCAACGGGTGAGGTTCTCGCGCTGGCCTCGTATCCCACTTTCGACAACCGCTGGTTCAACGCTGGTGTCTCGTCCGAAAAATTCGCGCAGATCTTTCCGCGGGACGACGATCCGGACAAGTCGATCCTCGTGAATCGAGCCATCCAAGGTCAGTACAACCTCGGTTCGAGCTTCAAACCATTCGTAGCCTTCGCCGCTCTCGATTCCGGACAACTGCCCGGCGGTGCCGACTATCGATACCTTGACGAAGGGACGTACACCCTGACCAGTATCGACTCGACCACCTGCCAGGTCGTCAAATGCGTCTATCGAAATGCCTTGTGCGGCGGTGGGAACAACCCGTGCTACTACGGATCAGTGAACGTCGAGGATGCGCTGGCTGTATCCAGCGACGCCTTCTTCTACAAGATCGGCGAGCAGATCTTCGCCGAGCGCGGAGGTCAGCCAGTTCTGCAGGAGGAGTTACGTCTGTTCGGATTTGGCGCTCGCACCGGTATCGATCTTCCGTACGAATCGGCCGGACGAGTACCCGACAAGGATTCGAAGGCCGATCTCGTCGAACGTGGAGTACTCGCCGAAGGCGAGAGCCCGAACTATCTGGTGGGTGACAACGTCCAGCTGGCCATCGGTCAAGGACTTCTGGCGGCGACGCCCTTACAACTCGCGCAGGCTTATGGGACTCTTGGCAACGGTGGTTCGGTGCTTCGACCGCTCGTCGCGTTGGCGTTGCTCGAGCCCGGAACTCCCGATTCCGACGAGCCGGGAGTGGCCGATCTGTCGCAGTCCGCCGTCGTCCTCGATCTAGCCAGAGTGAGTCCCATCCGAACTATCGAAATGCCGATCGACTACCGCGATCCGATAGTGCGTGGTCTGCAACGCGTCATCACCGGTCCCGGTGTCACCAGCGACCGCTATCACTCGACGACCGGTGAGAAGTTGTTCGCCAGTTACCCCTATGACGATCTGCCCATTGCCGGTAAGACCGGAACGGCTCAGGGAGCGGCGAGTCTCCCGTGGAACGACTCGTCGACGTTCGGAGCTTTCAGTCTCGATCCGTTCAGGCCCTTCACTGTGACTGCCTATCTCGAGAAGGCGGGATACGGCTCACGCGCCGCGGCCCCGGTGGTGAAGTGCATGTTCATGGCTCTGGCCGATGCCGTCGACATCGAAGACGTCGAACTGTCGAACCCCCTCGACGTCGACTCGACAAGAGCGGCACCGGATCGCAGACTTGAGAGCACACGGTGCCTGGGCGGCTCGCAGTACGGGGGACGAGACTGATGAATGCCCCGATACTGCCGCCTCGGAGCGACTGGCGTCTTGGGAACTTCCGCGTCGGACCGGGTGATCCGAGTCGCAACATCGATTGGTCACTCATCGCAGCAGTGGTGGCCCTGACGGTGATCGGCGCCTTCGCGATCTACAGCGCGACCTTCTGGAAGGTGGCTGACGACCCCTATTGGTTCACGGTGCGCCAAGTCGTGTTCGCCATCGTCTCTGCCATTGTCCTCGCCGTCACGATGTCGTTCGACTATACGTTGCTCCGCGAGCGAGCGTTCTTCCTCTACGGGTGCGCGCTGGTCGCGCTGGCCCTGGTTCTTGCGGTGGGTGCTCTGCGCGGGGGAGCGCGCTTGTCGTTCGACCTCGGTCCGGTCCTGTTCCAGCCCGCAGAGTTCGCCAAGCCGGCGGTCATCGTCGTACTGGCGGCGTATCTCGCCGAGATACGGGAGGACTCGGTCAGTTATGCCCGTTTCATCGGTGGATTGGTGCTGGTGGGCGCTCCGGTGGTCTTCATCATCCTTCAACCAGACCTCGGGTCGGCGTTCGTGATCATCGTCGGCGCGCTGGTGATCTTTCTGATGGCCGGCGCGAAATTGCGATACCTCGTCATGATCACCTTCTTGACGGTCGTGACTGTGGCGGCTGCGGTGGTGGCCGGCGTGGTCGATCGCTACCAGTTGCGTCGTATCGAAGCATTTCTCAATCAGAACTCGACCGACGACAATCTGAAAGATCTGGTGTTGCAGGTGCGCTTCGCGAAGCGCGCCGTGGGGACGGGAGGTTGGTTCGGAAAGGGGTACCTGGAGGCGCCACTCACCAATGGCAAGTTCATTCCGGTACAACAGAGCGACTTCATCTTCTCGGCTGTCGCCGAGCAATTCGGGATGCTGGGCGGCGGAGTCGTCATCGTCCTCTTCGCGCTCCTTCTCTTTCGCATCTGGCGGGTGGCCCACCTCAGCAAGGACACTTTCGGCACGTACATCTGTGCGGGCGTGTTCGGGATGATTCTTTGGCACGTGTTCCAGAACATCGGGATGACCATGGGAATCATGCCGGTGACCGGCGTGCCCCTGCCCTTCGTGAGTTACGGAGGGTCGGCTCTGGTGGCCTTTTCGATGATGATCGGCCTGGTCGAGAGCGTGCACATGCGGCGAATGCGCTGAACGGGCCGAACCCGACCGGTAGGATCCGAGGATCATGACATCCCTCTGGACGCGGGTCGAACCGTTGTTGGCGAGGGTGCGCAAACCAGCCCGCTACATCGGGTGCGAGGACGGGGCCATCGAGCCTCGTCACGGTCCGGGCAAGGTCGCCTGGCTGCTCGCGTACCCCGACGTGTACGAAGTCGGCCTGCCGAACCAAGGGCTTCAGATTCTCTACGAGATCCTGAACGAGCGCGCCGACGCCGTCGCCGAGCGTACGTACGCGCCGTGGGTCGACCTCGAAGCACTCATGAGGGAACGATCCATCCCGTTGTTCTCGGTCGATACTCATCGTGCCGCCTCCGACTTCGACGTCATCGCGTTCAATCTGTCGGCTGAGCTCGTCTATACGAACGTCCTCAACATGATCGACTTGGCGGGCGTGCCGATCCATGCCGATCGGCGGCGGCCCGACGACCCCCTCGTGATCGTGGGAGGTCACGCGGCCTTCAACCCCGAGCCACTGGCCGATTTCATCGACGTCGCCGTTCTCGGCGAAGGAGAAGAAGTGGTGAGCGAGATCACCGAAATTGTCCGCGAATGGAAGGCTTCGGGGCGTACCGAAGGATCTCGAGACGCAGTTCTGCGCGCACTGTCGAAGGTGCCAGGTGTCTATGTGCCGTCGATGTACGAAGTCGAATACGAGCGCGAACGCACGATGTCGATCACCCCGAGGTATCCAGACGTTCCGTCTCTCGTGGTCAAGCGCACAGTGTCCGACCTGGCCGAGTGGGACTATCCACGCCGTCCGTTGGCTCCGCTGACCGAAGTGGTGCATGACCGTCTGGCCGTCGAAGTGTTCCGGGGCTGTACTCGTGGTTGCCGTTTTTGCCAGGCCGGGATGATCACCCGTCCAGTGCGCGAGCGTCCAGCGGAGCAGGTTCGCACGATGATCACTCGCGGCCTCGAACGAACTGGATACAACGAGGTGTCCCTGACGTCGTTGTCGACAGCCGATTTCAGCGGTGTCGAGAGCGTGGTGTCGTCGATCGTGCCCGATCCGACCGCGTGTGGAGCGCCGACGGTGAGTCTTCCGTCCCTTCGTGTCGACGCGTTCACCGTCGGACTGGCGGCCCAGGTGGCGAGTGGCCGACGAAGCGGACTCACTTTCGCTCCTGAAGCAGGCACCTGGCGCCTACGGACGGTCATCAACAAGTTGATCACCGAGGCCGATCTGTACGGCGCAGTCGAGTCGGCGTACGCCAATGGCTGGTCTCGGATGAAGCTCTACTTCCTCACCGGTCTTCCCACCGAGACCGACGACGACACCCGTGGTATCGCCGAATTGGCAGCTGGTTGTGTGGCGATCGGCAAGAAGTACACGTCCCGTGCCAACGTGACGGTGAGCCTCGGAGGCTTCGTTCCGAAGGCCCACACGCCGTTT
Source organism: Acidimicrobiia bacterium (assembly GCA_009923785.1). Lineage (GTDB taxonomy): Bacteria > Actinomycetota > Acidimicrobiia > Acidimicrobiales > Ilumatobacteraceae > Casp-actino8. Next base: position 14,450 of record RFSV01000024.1, read on the forward strand.
CAGTGGTTCGGTCAGAACGGAGTCGACGAACTTCGTCGCAAGATCGGCGTGGTGCGCTCGGCGGCCTCCAAGGGTGTGCATGTCAAGTGGCACGATCCGGCGGCGTCCTTGGCCGAGGGAGTGGCAAGTCGTGGTGATCGCCGGGTGGGACGGGTGATCGAAAGGGTCTGGCGTGAAGGCGGGACCTTTCAGGAGTGGTCGGAGTTCTTTCGCCTCGACCGCTGGACCAATGCGTTGGCTGCCGAAGGGCTCGACGTCGAGTGGTTCACTACTCGCCATCGCGACGAGAACGAGTTGCTTCCCTGGGAACACCTGAGTGCCGGTTTGCACCGAGACTTCCTGTGGCAGGACTGGCGGGCGGCGCTCGACGAGCACGGACTTCCCGACTGCCGTTGGACGCCGTGTTACGACTGCGGAGTATGCACGGGCGATGGTCTCGAACACGTGGTCGCCTCGCCGATCCCTCCCGCAGGTGGGAGTCAAGGCACGGGCCAGGATCTCTCGGTCGGCGGCCGGGTGCCCGAGGCCATCCCGGTGCGTCTGGGGGCTCGGACGTGAAGATCAGACTCAGCTATGGCAAATGGGGAAAGGTTCGCTTCCTCGGACACCTCGACATGGCGCGCCTCTGGGAGCGAGGGTTGCGCAAGGCATCGGCGCCGGTGGCGATGTCGGCCGGCTTCACGCCCCGACCCAAGATGTCGTTCGGTCTGGCTCTGCCCACGGGAGCCGAATCGGTGATCGAATTGTTCGACGTCACTCTCGATGAGACTCGGATCGACGCCGAGAACGGGTCGATCGATCTCGAACTTTTGCGGTCGTCGCTGACCGATGCGATGCCGCTTGGTGTCGAGGTGGTCGACGTCGATCCGATCGCCCCGCAGAAGTGGTCGCTTCAAGAGGACGTGACGGCGACGACGTGGGTTCTTGCTGTCGACACGTCGGCGACGGGCCCGAGCGAACTCGACGAACGTGTCGCCGGCGTCGTGTCGTCCACCGAGATCTGGGTCGACAGAGAGCGCAAAGGTGAGCGTCGTCGAGACGATGTTCGACCTGGAATTCTCGATCTTCGGATCATCGAACGGGGCATCTGGCCAGCGACGAGCGAACTCTCAGCGTGGGCCGACAGCGTGTCTCTGCTCTCGACCGACATCCAGTTCGTCGAGGCGACCCTCACGACCTCTGGTCGCGGTGTTCGGCCCACCGAAATGGCCGAAGTACTCCGTCCGGGAGTCGATCCGTGGATCACCATGCCACGAGTCGTCCGGACACATCAATGGATCGGGCGCGACGACGCGCCGCGCGTGTCCGCACGCGCCGGAAAGGACATCACCCATGACCACTCACTCGAACAACGACTCGAACGACGATCGGAACACTCCGTCGCCGGATCGTCCGGCGGATACGACTGATTCGAACGATTCAGCTGCGTCTCCCGCGGGTGGAGACGCAGCCCGTAAGAAACGGCGCCGCGGATCGCGCGGCGGACGGAATCGTTCTCGTTCCGGTCGACCCGGCGCAGGCGGTCAGGGTGACGCGAACCGGCCGTCAAGCGACAACGAGGTCGAGCTTCCCGAGCGAGCGCGTGAAGGACGTCCCGATGCCGCAGCCGGTGCCGATGCGGTGGTCCGCCGTCCTCAGATCGGCGACACCAGACCCGCCCCTCCGGCGCCCAACACGTCGGTGACGATGCCTGGCGGAGCCCGTGCCGGTGGAGGGAAGTCGAAGAGAACGTCTGGCGCGTCCGGGGGCGGCGCATCGGGCGGTTCGCGCTCTGGGGGCGAAGGCGACGGCCGTCGTCGTCGCCGAGGTGGTCGGGGACGAGGATCGGGTGAAGTCCGTCCGTCCGACACCGACGTGATCGAGCGTCGTCGCGGGCAAGAGCGCGACGGCCGTCCGATCGGTCGATATTTCATGTGTGTTCAGGTTCGACCCAACCTCACTCAGGTGGGAGTCCTCGAAGGTCGCAGCCTGCTGGAGCACTACGTCAGCCGTCCGGCCGACGACGTGTCACAGATTCACGGAAACATCTACGTGGGTCGGGTGCAGAACGTCCTTCCCGGCATGGAGGCCGCCTTCGTCGACATCGCCACGCCGAAGAACGCCGTCCTTTATCGAGGTGACGTCCAATACGACGCCGAGGACATCGTCGACAGTCAGCCGCGCATCGAGAACATCTTGAAGGCCAAGCAGCTGATCGTGTGTCAGGTCACGAAGAATCCGATTGGGGTGAAGGGAGCCCGCCTGACCCAGGAGGTTTCGATACCCGGACGATTCGTGGTCCTCATTCCCAACTCCAAGACCTATGGAATCTCCAAGCGCCTGCCCGACGACGAACGCAAGCGCCTACGCAGCGTCCTCGACCGAGTGAAGCCGGCCGAGCACGGTCTGATCGTGCGAACGGCAGCCGAAGGGGCCACCGAGCACGAACTCCATGCCGACATGACTCGTCTGGTCGAACAGTGGAACCGGATCGAAGAGAAGGCCCGTAAGGCCAGTGGCCCGACTCTGCTGTACCGGGAGCCGCCGCTCGCTGTCCGAGTGATTCGCGAGGAATTCAATGCTGAGTACCGCGGCGTGGCCATCGACGACCGTCAGCTCTTCGACGACGTTCGGTCGTACGTCGAGGACTTCAACCCGGAGCTGGCCGATCGCGTCGAGTACTTCGATCCGGACACCGAACCGCTCCCGCTCTTCGAGCACTATCGAGTGCACGAGCAGTTGCACAAGGCCCTCGATCGCAAAGTGTGGTTGCCGTCCGGCGGTTCGCTCATCATCGAGCACACCGAGGCCTTGACGGTGATCGACGTCAACACCGGTCGCAACGTCGGAACCTCGAATCTCGAGTCGACGGTCTTCCAGAACAACCTGGAAGCCGCCGAGGAGATCGCCCGACAACTGCGCTTGCGGGACATCGGCGGCATCATCGTGATCGACTTCATCGACATGGAGATCAAGGAGAACCGCAAGAAGGTGGCCGATGCCTTCCGTTCGGCCTTGGCGCGGGACAAGACCCGGACCCAGGTGTTCGAGATTTCCGAGCTCGGCCTGGTGGAGATGACCCGAAAGCGGATCGGGGAGGGCCTGCTCACGGCCTTCGCCGATCCGTGCGAGATCTGCCATGGCCGGGGGGTCGTGGTCGATCACGATCTGCTGGCCTGAAAACCTCGATGGCGGAGTGGGCCGGACCGTTCGGCCAGGTAGAGTCGACAGTCGCTATGTACGCAGTCATCGCTACCGGAGGCAAGCAGGTCCGTGTGACCCAGGGTCAGCAGGTGCACGTCGAATTGCTTGGTGCCGATCAGGGCGCCGACGTCGACTTCACACCGGTTCTCCTGGTCGACGGCGACACCGTCCTCGCCACACCTGACCAACTCGCCAAGGCCAAAGTTCAGGGCCGTATCGTCGGCACCGCCTCGGGCCCCAAGATCAACGGTTTCACGTACAAGCGCCGTACCAATCAGCGTCGTCGGTACGGACATCGTCAGAAGTATCAGGTCATCGAGATCACCTCGATCGCGAAAGGCTGAATCATGTCGAAGACCAAAGGTGGCGGTTCAACACGCAACGGTCGTGACTCCAACGCGCAGCGCTTGGGAGTCAAAGTGTTCTCCGGAACTCAGGTGACGGCCGGAACGATCGTCGTGCGTCAGCGTGGGACCAAGTTCCACCCGGGCAAGAATGTCGGTCGTGGTGGCGACGACACGCTGTTCGCCCTGATCGACGGCGCCGTGAAGTTCGGTGAGCGTCGTGGTCGACGGGTCGTCGACGTCGTCCCCGCCGACTGACGCTTTCGTACGTCGGTCAAATATCGAACCCGCGCGGCAGTTTGTGTAGCGGGTAGTCGAGAAGCGCAATTCCCTGTCGGCACGCGAATCGGTCGGTCATTCCAGCGACGTACGCGACCGATGCCGACACCGCCTCGGGAGAGTCCGGGGTGAGATCGACGGCGTCGGGCAGCAGATGCGGCGAGCCGAGGTAGTGCTCGACAAGTGCCCGAAGTAGATCGACCACCCGTTCGGCCTGATCGCGACTCGCCGATCTCAGGTACACCGTGTCGTAATTGAAACGCCGGAACGAGGCCAGGGCTTCGGCGACATCAGGCTCCATGCCGATCCGTCCGGTCGCAGCCGTGGCCGCAATCATCGAGCGGATGAACGCGCTCAACTGACTTTGGCGCGTAGTGCCGCAAAGTGATCGGACTTCGGCGGGAAGCTCGGACGGATCGACCACACGGGCTGCGACGGCATCTTCGAAGTCGTGACACACGTAGGCGATCCGGTCGGCCCAACTGACGACTTCACCTTCGGGTGTGGCGGGAGCGGGGCGACTCCACGAGTGATTGCGGATGCCGTCCAGGGTTTCTCGGCACAAATTCAAAGGAACGAGAGTGACGTCGGCGCCCCACACCGCATGATCGAATCCGCCGTCGACGTACGGTGACAGAGCGTCTTCGCTCGCATGGCCGCCTGGGCCGTGGCCACAGTCGTGGCCGAGCGCGATGGCTTCGGTGAGGGCGACGTTCAATCCGAGGGGACGAGCGACCGACACGGCCACCTGCGCCACTTCGAGAGCATGAGTGAGCCGAGTCCGTTGGTGATCGTCGGGGAAGACGAACACCTGTGTCTTGCCGGCCAAGCGGCGAAAGGACGTGGCGTGCAGAATCCGGTCTCGGTCGCGTTCGAAGCATGTTCGGAACGGATCGGGTTCTTCGATGACTGCGCGGTTGCCGGCTCCGGTCGATCGTGTCGCCAGTCGGGCCAGTTGAGCGTCGAGGGCATCTTCGCGTGTCTGGCGATCCATTGCCTGCGCTTGTCCGCTGCCGGCCCAGGAGTCGGCATGCGCGACGACGATCGAATCCGATCGATTGCCAGCCATGGTGCTCGCCCAACGTTCGGCGCGCTCGGCGACGTCGTCGCGAAAGTGGTCGCGGGAATCTTCAGTGGACACGTCATGCAGGTTACGACGGGGGTGTGGCCGACGTGCCCGTCGGTTTGGCCGGCAGGTTCGGCCAGTAGGTTGAGAGATCATGAGCCAGTTCGTCGACGAGTGCCAACTGAACGTTCGCGCCGGCGACGGTGGTGCCGGATGCGTGTCGTTCCGACGAGAAGGCCCGGTGGCCATGGGCGGGCCGAATGGCGGCGACGGTGGACGTGGCGGCGACATCTGGCTGGTTGCCGATCGCAATGTGGCGTCCCTGCTCGCTTTCCGCGACCACCCCCACCGCAACGCCGGGAGTGGTGTGCACGGGAAGGGGAAGGATCTTCACGGACGCCGTGGAGAATCTCTCGAGGTCACGGTGCCCGAGGGCACGGTCGTGCGCGACATGTACTCGGGGGAAATCCTCGCCGATCTGGCCAACCATGGCGACCGATGGCTCGCCGCTCACGGAGGTCGTGGAGGTCGGGGTAACGCGCGTTTCCTCACCAATCGTCGTCGCGCACCGAGCTTTGCCGAACAAGGTGAGCACGGTGAGGAAAGGTGGCTGAAGCTCGAGCTGAAATTACTTGCCGACGTCGCTTTGGTCGGATTTCCCAACGCTGGCAAGAGCACCTTCATCAGCGTGATATCAGCCGCCAAACCCAAGATCGCCGACTATCCCTTCACCACGCTCGAACCCAATCTCGGCGTCGTGAGATTCGACGACGGCGCCGAATTCGTGGTGGCCGACATTCCCGGCCTCATCGAAGGTGCAGCCGAAGGGCGCGGACTCGGACATCGCTTCCTGAGGCACGTCGAGAGAGCTCGAGTTCTCTGCGTTCTCGTCGATCTGGCTCCCGTCGACGACACGTCTCCCGACGATCAGGTGCGCATTTTGCTCGACGAATTGGGAGAGTACGACCCCGAACTTCTCACACGACCTCGAGTGGTGGTGGGAACCAAGACCGACATGGCCGATCCCGATCTGGTGGCAGCGTGGGACGGGCCCGTGATCTCGTCCATCACTCGACAGGGAGTGCGTGAGCTAGTCGGTCGACTGGCGTCTCTGGTGCACGAAGCTCGTGACTCCGAACCCGAAGCCGAAGGGCGAGTGATCTTGCGTCCAGAATCCGACGCGGCCTGGGTCGAGAAGGTCGACGACAACGAATGGCGTGTTCACGGCCGCAAGGTGCTGCGGGCTGTGCACCTGAACGATGTCACGACCCCCGATGCCTTGTCGTACATCGACGAGCGACTCGCGAAGTTGGGGGTCCCCAAACTCCTTTCTCGGGCCGGAGCCACCGAGGGCGACGTCGTCTGGATCGGTTCGTTCTCGTTCGACTACCACCGCGACATCTGACTCTTCGTCCGGGTTGCTGTAGCCGAACTCGAATGCGGCGCTTTTTCCGGAGTTCCGTGTCGTAACGTGTCGGCGATGTCGGCCGATACGACCTCCTCGTTGCGCGAGCGTTCGCGGGTGATCGTGAAGATCGGAACGTCGTCGTTGACCGACGACAACGGGGTCATCTCACACTCGATGATCGCCTCGGTCTGCCGGCAGATAGCCGGTCTCCGCGAACTCGGCCACGAGGTCGTGCTCGTGTCGTCGGGGGCAGTAGCGGCCGGCGTGGCCGCACTCCAACTCCCGGCTCGCCCAAGCGACGTCCAGACGCTCCAAGCTCTGGCCGCAGTCGGGCAGAGCCGACTCATGGAGGTGTACAACGTCGAGTTCCATGCGGTGGGTCTGATCGCTGCGCAGGTTCTCCTCGTCCCGAACGACTTCGTCGATCGCCAGCAATACCTGCACGCCCGTGCCACTCTCGAGCGTCTTCTCGAACTCGGAGTCGTCCCGGTGGTCAACGAGAACGACACCATCGCCGCCGACGAAATCCGTTTCGGCGACAACGACCGCATCGCCGCCCTCTTGTCGCATCTCTTGCGAGCCGACGTTCTCGTGTTGCTCACCGACATCGACGGCCTCTACACCGCCGATCCCCGTCGGGATCCAGCGGCCACTCTGGTCGCCGAAGTGGCAGCCGGTGACCCGCTGCTCAGTGTGTCGGCCGGCATGACCGGAACCAGTCGCGGCAGTGGCGGGATGGCATCGAAAATGGCGGCGGCCCGGATCGCCTCTGCATCCGGTGTCCGCACCGTCATCGCCCGCTCGACGATCGACGACGTCGTTCGGCGAGCCGTCGATCGTCACGACCTGGTCGGGACCACGTTCTTGGGTTCGGATCGTCACTACTCGGCCCGTCAGCTCTGGTTGGCCCATGCGAGCGAAGTTCTCGGCTCGGTGGTGATCGATGCCGGCGCCGAACGTGCTCTCGTCGACGGGAACGGCTCACTGCTTCCGGCGGGTGTAGTCGACGTCGTCGGAGACTTCGACGAGACCGACACGATCGAGGTGGTGAACCAAGTTGGTCGTGTCGTAGCACGAGGAGCAGCGACCATGTCGTCGGTTCAGGCTCGGGCGTCACGGGGTCGGCGAACCTCCGATCTCGACGAGTCGTCGCCGCGGGTTGTGGTGCATCGCGACGACATGGTCGTCTTCGGCTGACGCAATCGATCGTCAGGCGTCAGTCGGATTCGTCTCGTTCGCCGACAAGGTTTGTGTCGGAGTCACTATCGGTGGAGTCGGTGACGCTTTCTCGGAGGCGTCGCCGGAGGTTACGAAGATGGTCGATCTCAGGTGACCGGAGCAATTGGAGTGCGCCGAGGTAGGTGATGACGCCGATGCCAGTTCCGGCGATCAGTCTCACGACTGCTCCGCCGCCGTCGTTGTCGCCAAAGGCGCGTACCGAGAGCCAGACGATCAGGCCCATTGCCGCGCCGGCCAAAACGACACGAGACAGGCCCGCGATGACGTCGAGAGCCGGGAAGCTCGGGACCTTGATGCGCAGGACGAACAATGTGACGATGGCCGCGGCAAGGTACGAGATGGCGAAAGCAAGACCGAGGCCGAGCACGTCGAATGGTCCGACGAGCACGAAGGCAAGGACGATGTTCAGCGCGTTCTGACCGAGATTGATGACGAACGGGGTTCGCGTGTCCTGATGGGCGTAGAAGCCGCGCAGCGCGAACAAGTAGATGGAGTAGCCGATGAGGCCGAGAGAGAGGCCGGCCAGGGCTCGAGACGTGGTGTCGGCAGCCGCTGCGTCGAATTGGCCGTGTTGGAGCAAGGCGCCAACGATCGGGCGAGCCAATGCAAGGAATCCGAAGGCGGCCGGAATGGTGAGTATGCCGACGAGGCGGACGCCGAGTGCGGTTCGATCGACGAAGGAGTCACGATCTCGACGGGCCACGGCTCGGGCCATCTCGGGGATGAAAGTCGTGGCGATGCTCATGGCCAATAGACCGTGGGGAAAGTAGAAGAAGGTCGAAGCCTTGGCATAGGCGTCCTGGCCACCACTGCCGGGAACGGCCAGGTTCTTCACGATCACGACCGTGACCTGATTGGCAAGGACGTAGCCGAACGTCCAGCCCGACAGAGCGAAGAGCTTTTTCACCGCCGGATGAAACGGACGGAATCGGAAGCGGAAGTTCAGCCCGGCCTGATGAATCGCGGGAAGCAGAATGATCGCCTGCAGAGCGATGCCCCCGGTCGCTCCGAGTCCGAGCAGCCACCTGAACGACGGACTGTCGAGGACATCACGTAGGACAGGAGCCTCGTGATCGAGAAGGGTGGGCACGTACAGGAGCGAGCAGATGATGACGACGTTCGCGAGGACGGGAGACCAAGCGGCGGCGAAGAAGCGACGTTGTGCATTGAGGAGTGCTCCGAGAAGTGCGGCGATTCCGTAGAAGAAGATCTGTAGCAAGAAGATTCGAGTGAGTGCCGTGCCGACGGTGCGAAAGTCGTTGGCGTCGATGGCGGTGTCGGGGCTGAGCGAGAAGATGCGGAAGATCCACGGCGCGAACACGACGGCGATCGCAGTGATGACGGTCAGGGCGACGATGCTCACGCCAACCACCGATTCGGCGCCGTCACGGTCGTCGTCCTCCAGGAGGCGGGTGAACAACGGAACGAGAGTTGCCGAGAGCACTCCACCGAGAAGGAGTTCGTAGACGGCGTTCGGTGAGTTGTTGGCACCGTCGTAGGCGTCGGCAAGAGCCGTCTGGCCGATCACGAAGCCGAAGACGATCACCTTCAACATGCCCGTGAGACGGGACAGGCCGGTGCCGAGCGCAACGATGGCGTTCGATCGCAGTAGATCGTGCCCGCGCGGGGAGGAGTCCTCGATCGGGTCGGCCATTGGCTACAGCGTAGATGTCGTCGAGAACAAGGCCGGATTCCCTGTCTGTGAAGCCCGGGGTACCTTCGACCGATCCAATTGATGGCCTGAACAGGGCAACTTGTAGGGTGAAAACATGCAACATCGCTTCGAATCGGTCCAGCAGGTGCGGGACGGTCTCCGTGACGTGAACTACCTCGCGGACGACGGAATCGCTGGCGTGGCCTTTCTCGCCGACCGGTTGGGCAAGCCCGTCCTCGTGGAAGGTCCGGCCGGAACCGGCAAGACCCAGCTCGCCAAGAGCATCGCCGAGCTCACCGGGGCTCGACTCATTCGTCTCCAGTGTTACGAGGGTCTTGACGAATCGAAGGCTCTCTACGAGTGGAATTACAAGAAGCAGTTGCTCCGAATCCAGGCCGACAAGAACAGCGACTCCTGGAGCGAAGTGCACGACGACATCTTCAGTCGCGAGTTCCTTCTCACCCGTCCTCTTCTCGAGGCCATCAGTGCGAGCGATCCGGTCGTACTGCTCATCGACGAAGTCGATCGTGTGGAGGTCGAAACTGAGGCGCTTCTCCTCGAAATCCTCTCCGAATACCAGGTCTCGATCCCCGAACTCGGAACCATCACGGCAGCCCAGATCCCACTGGTCTTCCTCACCTCCAACAACACGCGAGAGCTCTCCGAAGCTCTGAAGCGTCGGTGCCTGTATCTGCACGTCGACTACCCGAGCATGGAACGCGAGAAAGAGATCGTGCTCGCCAAAGTCGACGGGATCACCGAGCATCTGGCCGATCAGGTGGCGCGCATCGTCAGGAGTATTCGTCAGCTCGACTTGAAGAAGGCGCCGAGTGTCAGTGAGACCATCGACTGGGCTCGGACACTTCTCCTTTTGAATGCCGACACCGTCGACGCCGAGATGGCCAAGAGCACTCTCCACGTGCTGTTGAAGTACCAGACCGACATCGCGAAGGCGGCCAAGGAACTGTCGGTCGACCCGGCCTGACGGGACGGCTTCGAGGCATCGTGCTCGATCTACTTTCCGGATTCGTTCAGGAGCTCCGCAACGCAGGGCTGCCGGTGTCACTCACCGAGAACCTCGATGCCATGGAGGCAGTGCGGCACATTCCGATCGAAGACCGCGACGCGTTCAAGTACGCGCTGGGTGCCACCTTGGTGAAGAACAGCGCACACTGGAGATCGTTCGA